>JAYKGX010000088.1:0-23427 GCA_035285565.1 Synechococcales cyanobacterium | reverse complement strand
TTGAGTAATTACGTTTTCCACTCCCCTTCACCATACACTTTCACCCCCGTCGAGTCTGCTACCACATGGACAGCGCCCCTTTTCGGCACGATGGGCAGACTGATCTCTAACGCCCCCATGCGACGAGACACCGTGCTGTGGTCTGGCACCTCCAACTCGATTCCCATCAAGGCAAATAACGATTCGAGCAGTCCTTGAGTTTGTCTCCCAGCTTGATGATAGACCGATTTCATCGTCACGAACGTGATGATGGCTAAGTCACTATAGTCATTTGACGCGCCCGGTTTGCCGCTCCGCTCGCGGTTGTACCAAGCCTCTAGGAGTGCTTCATCCACCCAGAAAGTCAGGCTTCCTCTCTGCTTTAATCCTGCGTTATACTCAGCTTTAACCCTGCGTTATACTCAGACCAGTTGCGGATGGTGCGTTTCATTGCTGTGAAAGTTTTTAGGTGGTACTTCAAACTTATCACGTTGCACCGCCGCAACCCCGATTCATGCAACAACGCCCCGTCAAATCATTGAAGAAAAGCATCGTGGAAAATTGAAGTGTCATGCAGTATTAGATCAGAGAACTGAGTTTAGCATTAAACTTCCTATACAGGGGTCACTTCAGAGCCTCCCCGCCCCAAGCTAAATTAGGATATCTGCCCCAAAGCTCTTTTTGTGGACATTAATTTGCTAGATCGATCGCCCCTAAACGTCTAGTACCGTGGGAATTGTGAAATGGAACTGGCAGCCGCGATCCTTCCCTTCTGACTCTGCCCAGATCCGTCCTCCCCAACCGGAAATGATTTGCCGACAAATGGCTAGCCCTAAACCCGTTCCTCCAGTACTACGGCGTAAGGCTCCTTCTTCTTGATAGAAACGCTCAAACACAGTTTCCAGGCGGTTTGGTTCAATGCCTCGTCCCGTATCTGCAATCACCACTTCTAACTGCGCAACGGCTGCCAGTTGGTGGGCGTGAATCTGAACAGAACCATTGGAAGCCGTAAACTTACAGGCATTATCCAACAGCTTTGACAACACTTCCACTAACCATTCGCCATCTACCCGCACCAACGGCAACGGCTCCGGCAGATAGACCTGAATCGCTGGCAATCCGGTACTGTAATGGGCACGCAAACTGCTGAGGGCTAAATCCACACATTCCTGCAACGGTTGAGGCTCCAAGCGCCATTCCACCCGTCCACTTTCCAACCGCGACAGAGTGAGAAAATCTTGAATTAATTTGCGCATCCGTTCGGCATCGGTAAGGGCGGAATTGAGCATCACTTGTCTTAATTCCGTGGGCATATCTGGATCGGTTGCCAAACTTTCTAAACAAACTTGAATCGTAGAGAGCGGAGTGCGCAACTCGTGCCCTGTGATGGCAATTAAATTACTGCGGGTTCGATCGAGGGCTGCCAATTGTTGATTCAAATCTTCTAAATTGGCATAGGCTTCAGCCTGGATCAGGGCTACCCCTAACTGAGAGGCGATCGCTTCCACCAGTTCCAATTCAGACTTAACTAACTGCCGAGGGACTGCATAGTGTAATTCAATCACCCCCAGTAAGCGTTCCTGATTAATCACCGGAACCATCAACCAGGTGCGAATTTTACCGGTTTGAATCAGTTGTTGCAGTGTGGTAGAGCCAGAAAAGGTTTGTAAATTCATTTCTGTTTGCAGATCTTCCACATAAACGGATTCTCGTTGTTCCACAACCCGTTGAAAAAGCAGATTCACCGATAGATCCCATAGCATTCCTGTTAAAGAAGGGATCGAACTATCATCCACAATATCAATATCTAAACTGGCGGGATCGAGGAATTCATGTTCCAGTCGTACTACCGTATCCGTTGCCTTGCAGCGATAAATTAAGCAGCGTCCAGGATTCAGAACCTGACCCAGTTCCCGCGTTGCTAGCTGAAGAATTTCCTGAGGATCAAGCGATCGCCGGATGGTTGCCGTCATGGAATTGAGTAAGCGTTCCCGCTGTTCCTTCTCTGCGATCGATCGATAGGCTTTCGATAATTTATACTGCCCAGCCTGCAGATAGGTCACCAATCGTTCCGCAAAGGGTTCAGGATTGGCTTTGGGAGACAGATCTAAGTTGATCTCCTTAACCAACCGTCCTAAAGCTCGTCCGGTTTTGGTAGCTAACTCGGGGCGATAGATCAAAATCCGCCGCAATAACAGATCCGCTGCCTTACAGACGACGGGGCGATCGAACGTCCAAATTCCCTCAAAGCGTCGGGCTTGATCCACATGCAGCGCCGTTGGCTTTGTTTTTGTATCTGGGACGACTTTTTCCTTGCAGATTAAACAACAGGCATACTGCTTGCCCAAGACCACTAAATGCCATTCCTGACTCAGTGGATCCTCAGGTTCAAAGGCGATCGTTTCATAGTCTCCAGAACGGTTCGTGAAGTCTGTTTCGGGAGCTGCCATCACATAGACTTGTTTGGTGCGGGTGGCAATGCGGCTATAGCGGTGGGCTTCCTGTTTATAAAACCGTTCTCGCTGAAAACTGGCAATAATCAGTGGTTTATCCGTCCCCGCCAAAACCTGATCCTCCATCGCATGGGACAGTGCCGTGAGGGAAGACTTGAAATAAATCTGGGGACGAAGTTGAGGAATTGCAGTGAGCAAATCTTCCACGACTGAGTTGGGAACAATCATTCAGCTAGAACCAGCGAAAGTCTTGTAGGGGAAATTGCAGGCAAATTGCAAAGTGGGATCACGACCTCCTACAGTGTATCTGCTGATATGGGATCGCCTGTCGTTCAGCTTTACATTTTGAGATGTTCACATTTCTTTATCTCTGTTAGATAAAAGTTACGGGATGCAAAGTTACGGAATGTCCGCGCTAGGCTTTGACAGCCTTTGTTAGATCCATCAGCCGCATCCCTTACACACTTTCTAGCAACACGACCGCATAGGCCGCGATCGCGGCCTCTTGCCCTACTGCATCTTGTTTCTCATTGGTGGTTGCCTTCACGCCAACGCGATCGAGTTCAACCCCTAACACCAGGGCTAACTGAGTGCGCATTGCCTCAATGTGGGGTTTCAGTTTAGGGCGCTCTGCCACAATCACCGAATCCAAATTACCCACCTGCCAGCCCCGATCGTGAATCAAGGCATTTACCTGGGCTAGTAGTTTAAGACTATTTGCTCCTTTCCATGTGGGATCGGTGGGCGGAAAATAATGTCCAATATCCCCTAGGCTCAAGGCCCCTAACATGGCATCCATAATGGCATGGGTTAAAACATCTGCGTCACTGTGACCGAGGAGTCCCTTGTGATGCTCAATCTTAATGCCCCCCAAGATCAGATCTCGCCCTTCAACCAAGCAGTGCAGATCGTAGCCATTGCCAATCCGAATTCCCATAATCAAACCTTCGATCGTTGCCTTGTGGATATTCACTGTGCATTGTTGCAGTCCAGCTTTTCATCCTAGCCGATCGGGGTATGACCTGAGAAAACGGCATGAATAAAATCACTGCCCGATTCTGGAAAGCCACGTCGATACTGGGCTTCTTCCGGCTTGCCCCACCCAAATTGCAAAATGACTTCTAGATGGGCATCCCGCCCCTGGGAACTCACAATTGCCCACTCGCAGCGATTGCCCAGGCGTTGGACATCAGCAGGTGTGGCAGCTTGGAACTGTTTGCCTCCTTGCAGACTGAGGAAAAAGGTCATTCCTTCCGTCACCCGTTGCCAAAAGTGGAGCACCTCTGCTTTTGCACTTTGCAGGATGATCAGATCACTGGGGAGCGTAATGAGCTGTTCATGGGGATGGGGAAAACAGGCGGCTTGCTGGCGCAGGATCAGATGCTGCCAGAGGAGACCGGATACTTCGTGATCGCGCTGATATTGATGGATGGTTTTGCGAAAATTATCGTAGGCGGCAAATTTCTGAAAGCCAACGGGTTCAATAAAGCGATCCAGGAAAGGACTGATCCCCGCAACGGGATTGCTTAAATGCAGGCGCTCTCCATTCATGCAGGCGCGCTGCTCATCCTTCAGGATTTGAATCAACTCCTCAGTGGTGTGGGTCTTTAGCATTGATGCCCTCGCTTTTGAAATTTTCAAAAGAGCCTGTTGATTCCGAAAAACCACAGGGCAAACTAGCTGAAGATACCTTTGAATTTAAGGCAATATCGATGACTGTGCTTTCTAAGCGATCGCTGAATGCGTGAAGGTTGCGAATCAGATGAACCCCATGAGAATCCCCCCTGCTATTGACGACGGGGCTAGGGGGGATCGAAAGTTCTAGTCAGTGTGCAAGAGCACGATCGCAAAACAAGACGGAACCATTGGGAACAATCAAGTTCGACTTGTTAACCACACTGACAATCGCACAAAGGCGAGATATGCACGAACCTGGAAAACTGGACAACCAGAACTCAATCGGTTCAGCTTATCTCCTCAGGAGCACAGTTTCCGTTAGCCCTTCTCTAACTACGTGAGACTATGCTAACGCATTCCTGGGATAAGACCAGTGGAGTTGGGTAAATTTTTACAGAACCCTCACATAGTCATGTCAATGTCATAGTCAAATGTCATAGTCAATGGTCAACTCAGGCTGAGGCCTTGTCCATTAGGGCTGAGGCACTAACTCTGTGCTGACTTCATTGACCTTACGACGCTTGAGTTCTAACGATTCCGCTCGGGGCAGGAGGTCAAAGATTTGGCGGAAGCTATCATCAATTGCTTCAAAGGAGACCTGACCGATTTCATCTAATTTCACCTGTCCCTTTTGGTCAAACACAACGGTTTGTGGGACATAACCTCGGTAATAGTACCCAGCTTCAGTGGGTTCATAGTCTGCCTGAATCGGGAGTGAATCGACGCGAACGGGTAGAAAATTGGCAACGCGTCCGTAGTTAGCTTGCAGTTGAGACACGACCGAGCTGAATTGTTTGCAGTCGCGACTATCGTCGATGTAGAAGACCAAAATTGCAGGCTTCCCTTGCTGAATCGAATCTGCCAGTTTTACCTTTGGGGGTACCAAAGAACCATTGCCAGCATAGAGTGCAAAAATCTCGCCATCATAGCGATCGTCCGTCAGTGATGCCCAGGCTGGAGGGGGGATCACCAGAAAACAAGCGATCGTGGCGACTGTGAAACAAATCAGTTGCTGCCAAGATCGTTTCTGAAACAGCCCTATCCGCTGACCGACTCTCAAGTTCCGAGCCCAGGAGGGCTGCAAGCGGGACTGCACAGTTCCCAGAAAGGCAGATAGAGAAAAATTAAAGGACATCATAGACCAATTTGCCCGTCAGGCTTAGAACCACCAACGCTCCATCATCCCATCGATTGCGGATTTCCAGCAAATTGAATCAGAACGGGCAAACCGCTAAGGGTTGTTTTCAATTTGGTCTGTTGCGGTGGGAGGCATGGGGCTGGAGCGCATGGGGTCGGGTGGGACAGCCGTCGATCGCACCCGAGGGAACCAATCCTGCAGGGGATCAAATGGCAGCTTGTCGTGGTTCGAGATAATCGCCAGCAGAAACCCACCTAGAACGTAAACTGGCATAGGGATGACTAAATGCTCCAGCCACTGAATCAACTGGGCTAGGGCAAACAAAATGACAAAGGCTGCGATCGCAAAGCGAAGATTCATAGAACAGGGTGCCCGGTAATCGAGAGGTTGCCAGCCAGAGGTTGCCAGCCAGTTGAACCATGGCAACTCTCAGCTTAACGACTCCAAGCTTATAGCCTATCAGCTCAATGGGGATCTGAAGCGGGTCTAAATCGAATTCAAGCGATCGCTTGCCAAAATGGTTTAAACGTACTATCATCAACCTCAGTTCTGTCATTGAACTGTCCCTTAATCAACTAGAGATCCTTGGGAATCAGCACTCTCAAATCATTGCCACACCTTGCTGAATCCCAGGGGCTTTTTTTCAGGAATCGACCTTCGAGCGATCAGGTTTGAGATAGAGATCAGGTTTGAGATAGAGATCAGGTTTGAGATATCGTGGGGTGTTGGAAAGGATTAAACCCGTCACCCCATTCCCCCGTGAGATCCATCAGTTGCGATCGCTAAGTCGTCAGTCATATCGTCAGTCATGTCGTCAGTCATGCTTTCTCCCCCTTCCTCCGCCCAGCAGCGTCTTACCGAACTGCGTCATCTGCTTCAGCAGGCAAGTTATGAATACTATGTCTTGGATGCTCCCACAATGGAGGATGCTGTTTACGATCGCCTCTACCGGGAACTGCAGGCGCTAGAGCAGCAATACCCTGATTGGATCACGCCCGACAGTCCCACTCAGCGCGTGGGAGAAAAGTCTGCTAGCCAATTTCACTCCGGGCAGCACAATATTCCACTCTATAGTCTGGAAAATGCCTTTGATTATGGGGAACTGAAGGATTGGGAGCAGCGCTGGCAACGGGTGGAAGAGGCTCAGATCCCTACGACCCAGGCCCCTGCGACCCAGACCCCTGGGATCCTGCTCAATCCGACTCAGCCCTACGCCTACGTCTGTGAGTTAAAGATCGATGGCAATGCCTTGGCGCTGACCTATGAAAACGGGGTGCTTGTGCGTGGGATGACCCGAGGAGATGGGATCCGGGGAGAAGATATCACCCAAAATGTCAAAACAATTCGTACGATTCCGCTGCGCCTTCAGATCGATCGCCCCCCCAAGTGGTTGGAAATTCGCGGAGAGGCCTTCCTGCCCCTGTCTTCGTTTGACGCAATTAATCAAGAACGTCAGACAAAGGGAGAAGCTCTGTTTGCCAATCCTCGGAATGCGGCGGCCGGAACCCTGCGGCAATTGGATTCCAAGATTGTTGCTCAGCGCAAATTAGACTTCTTTGCCTATACGCTGCACTGGCTGGTAGAGGATGGGGAAGAGTTTCCAGAAGAGTCTCTAGAAGATGCCCCAGAGGAGGGAAAGACCGCAGCCGTTCAACCGCGTTCCCAATGGCAAGCCCTAGAATTTCTCCAAGCAATGGGATTTCGTGTCAATCCCCACCGTGAATATTGCCCAGATCTCAATGCTGTCACTGCCTATTGCGATCGCTGGAATGAAGCCCGCCATGACTTGCCTTACATGACCGATGGGGTGGTGATCAAACTAGATTCCATGGATTTACAGGAGCGGCTGGGCTTTACGCAAAAGTTTCCCCGCTGGGCGATCGCCTATAAGTATCCGGCAGAGGAAGTTCCGACGGTGCTAGAAGATCTCACGTTCCAAGTGGGGCGCACGGGGGCGGTCACTCCGGTGGCAGAATTGCGTCCGGTGCTCTTGGCGGGGACGACGGTCTCTCGGGCAACGTTGCACAATGCCGATCGTCTGGCGGAATTGGATTTGCATCGAGGCGATACGGTCGTAGTGCGCAAGGCTGGGGAGATTATCCCAGAGGTGCTGCGCGTGTTGCCAGAATTACGCCCTCCCGGAGCGCCGCCTTGTGCTCTGCCCAGCCATTGCCCGGCCTGTGGTTCAATCCTAGTGCGTCCAGAGGGGGAAGCCGTAACCCGTTGTGTCAATTCTTCCTGTCCGGCGATCGTCCGGGGATCGCTCATGCATTGGGTCAGCCGGGGGGCGCTGGATATCAACAATGTTGGGGAAAAATTGCTGGCTCAACTGCTGGAGACCGGGCTAGTGCATTCCATTGCCGATCTCTACAACCTGACGGTGGAACAACTGCTACAGCTCGATCGCATGGGACAAAAATCAGCGGAGAAAGTGGTTGCTGCGATCGCGACCTCCAAAGCCCAACCTTGGTCGCGAGTGCTCTACGGACTGGGAATTCGCCTCGTGGGTAGCGTGAACGCCCAAACCCTCAGTCAAGCGTTTCCCACCGTGGAACAATTGGCAGCAGCCGAGCCAAGTGCGATCGCCTCTGTCTATGGCATTGGCAGTGAGATTGCCCAATCGGTGCAGGAATGGTTCCAAATTCCCAGTAACCAAGCTTTGGTGGCAGCATTACAGGCAGCAGGTCTCTCATTTTCCGGAGACGTAACCCCGCTGCCCCCGATCGCCGACACCCCCATCGCGGGCAAAACTTTTGTGATCACAGGCACCCTGCCCACCCTGAAACGGGATCAGGTCAAAACCATGATTCAACAAGCAGGGGGGAAAGTGACGGATTCAGTCAGCAAGAAAACCGATTATGTAGTGGTGGGAACCGAAGCAGGATCTAAGTTGGAAAAGGCTCAGACCTTGGGGATCACTATCCTATCTGAAGAGGAATTCTTGGAATTAATGTTCTGAGGGTTGATTTGGCTGGGTTGATTTGGCTGGGCTGATCTGACGGCTTATCGTAAGGAAAGGATATGTGGGCAAACATTCGCGGCACCAAACTGTTCTTTGACATTGAAGGGGCAGGTTGGGTGCCTCAGGGCGATCGCTTAGTGGAGAAACCGGTAGCCTTTCTGTTACATGGAGGGCCCGGAGCTGATCACAGTAGCTATAAACCGCTGTTTTCTGCGATTGCTGATCGGATGCAACTGGTCTATGTGGATCACCGAGGGCAAGGGCGATCGGCTAGGGGGAATCCCACAACCTACACCCTGGACAATAATGTGGCGGATCTGGAAGCACTGCGACAATATTTAGGTCTAGAGAGAATTCTGCTGGTTGGCGGATCCTACGGAGGGATGGTGGCTCAAGCCTATGCAGCCCGCTATCCGCAAGCGTTATCCCATCTGATCATCTATGCCACGGCGGCCAGTCATGAATTTTTGCCTCGGGCACAGCAGTTTCTGGCAACCTATGGCACGGAAGCCCAGCAGGCGATCGCCACCTATCTATGGAATGGCAACTTTGAAACCGAAGCCCAGTTACAGGAATATTTTCAACAGCTTGCACCCCTCTATTCCTGCCGAAGTAGGACTCATCCTGATCAGGCTAATGCCCCGAATACTTCCCCATCCGGTCTCGATCGCACCATTCTCTCTGTAGATGCCATTAATCAAGCCTTTGGTGGGTTCTTGCGTCGTTTTGATCTCCGCCCAGAATTGCCCCAGATCCAAGCGCCAACCCTGGTCATGGCTGCTGAGTATGACTGGATTTGCCCGCCGGATTTTTCTGTGGAAATTGCCAATCTCATTCCTCAGGCCCAACTGCGGATTTTTGAAAACAGTGGGCATTTGATTCGAGTCGATCAGCCAGAAGCCTTGCTATCCGCGATCGTTGAATTTGTTGGTTGAATTTGTTGGTTGAATTTGTTATGGATCCATAGCTAGGCAGCGAACCAGTTGGCACAGAATCCGTTGGCAGCAAATCAAGAGGGACATTCCAGTGGAATATCCCTCCTCATCAAACTATGAAGCCCGTGAATTAATCTGACAGACCATTATTCTTGAGGCTCTGGGCGATCGCGTTTCTTGATGACTGGCTTCTGCATCGTCCCTTTTTCCCGAGGAGGACTTTCGCGAGGTTCATCGCCTTCCCGCATCGGTCGCCTAGGCAACCCGCCCATGGGTCTACCCCCTTCACGCGGAGGACCGCCACCCATGCGACCCCCACCCCCACCGGGACGACGACTCATCCCACCCGGAGGACGGCGACCCCTTTCCCCTGGCGCACGCTTGCGGGGTGGAATCATGGCAATGGTTGTTCCTTTGTCAATCATTAAGTCTTGACCCTGACGGCGGACGTGGAAATCCCAGAAGTAACCGATGACTTTGCCAGAGATATCTCCCACCAAATTCAGTTTGAAAGACTTGGTGGTGTCCTTTTCACTCTTCTTGCGCAATGCCTGTTGGATCCTCACGACGACCCGATTCGCTTCCGGCGCATGGAAGATGATCTCTCCTCGAATGGAGAAATAGTTATCATCCACTTCATCGGAGGAGACATAGTTTGGCATCTCGGTTATTTCTTCCGAGTCTTCTTCAAGGGAGGGTTTGCTGAGATTTTCCGGTTCCCAAATTCCAACGACTTGAAGATGCAAGGATCCACTTTCTTGCTCACGAGTGCGGGGATAGACCACCCAGAGGTGCTCTTCTTCCAGAGAGACATGGTTTTTCACCAAACTCATCACCCGACCGAGCAGAACCGCTTCAATCTGCGCCCCGTCATTGGTGATCATCTCACCTCGGGTAAATTGCTCTTCTGAGGGAACGTATTTGCCGCGCACCAACCCGATCGCTCGATATTGCATGGGTTCACTCGGTGCTGGAATCGGGCGAATCCGGCCTTCAAAGGGATCAGGTTCTGGTTCTGGTTCTGGTTCTGGTGCAGGAGGAGGTGCTGCCGATGGCGCGCTGGGTTCAGACTTGCTGTCTAGCTTGGCGATCGGCTTAATGTCAGGCTTAGACTCGGGCTTGGCTTTAGGGGTTGCAGGCTGCTCAGCCTCGGGGGGTGGAGAAACCACCTTCGGGCGAGAGGGAGGACCCACTAATTTCGGAGATGCTCCCGTTTCTACCGGGTCAGATGATTCTGACAAGGGTGCGGCAGAGTCTTCCGCCGATGGAGGCTGAGAGACAGGAGACTTTGGAGGCTGAGGTCGATTAGGCACGGGACTCATAGGCTTACAGTCAACAGCGGAGAGCATAATTTAAGGGCTTCAGTCTGCTTATTGTACTGAATCCAACTCTGCTCAAAAGTGATCCGAACATTTTAAGCACCTTTTATTGAAAAAACATTCATTAAAAGGTACGTAGGCAATCTAACAAAACAGAGATTTTCAGACAACTTTGCTGGCAACTCACTCATTCAGGTTAGGGCTGAGCAAGTGAGAGCTGCAGCTAGGCAATTTGAAACATCGGCTTGAGAAGCTCGTCGTTTAGAACAAGCTTCTGTTACTTAAGCTTATGATACTGACTTCTCAGGTAGTACAGACTCCCCCTGAGCAGGAAAATCAGAAATCGATGGCAATTTACGTGGCATTTGTGGGATTTACCGTGGCATTTATTTCGGTGGTCTTTACAGGATTTGTCTTCCCAGGGTGAGGGAGCTTGCCCACCCATGAAGATTGCCCAAATTGTGGCGGATAAAGGCATGACAATTGTCATAGGCGATCGCCCCTTTGTTTTCGCTAGAATCAACCCACTCTCAGAGAATCAGCATGGGGATCACGGTATATTCCTCATTTCGAGGTTTTCGATGACAAGCATCAGGATCTTAGGTGGTTCTGCGATCGCCTAAATCACCTGACTCGAATGAAGCTTATATTAAGATAAGTAAAGTTATGCAATGAATTTTAGGTGACGATCCCGTTATAAAACAATCGATAGGTCTGCCTACCCTCGATTTCCGATTAATTGTTCCAGCTTCTAATTTTCCCAGTTCCCTCAAAAATCTTCCCCCTGCTAGGAAACAGCGCAATGCAACTTCCCATTTTTGGCAAAGTCGAAAAACTGCCTAAGCTCTGGCTCTTTGGAGGCATTTTGACGCTTTTGGTGGCGGCGATCGCGGTGACCAGAGCCGTGGGGTTGCGTCCACCAACTTCTCGTCTACCCGTAGAGACCTTAACCATTCCGGCACAATCAGAAACCCTGACCCTCAGGATTCGCGCCAGTGGCAATATCACACCTCGGCAAACGGTGAACGTCAGCCCCAAAACGGCAGGTCGGATTTTGGAATTGCTGGTGGAACAGGGCGATCGGGTGCAGAAAGGCCAAATCATTGCCCGCATGGATGATGCTGACCTGCAACGAGAGCGCCAAAAAGTCCTGGCAGACATTGCAGCAGCGGAGGCGAAACTGGCACAACTGAAAGCGCCTAACCGTCCGGAACTGCAGGAGCAAGCCGCAGCAGATTTACAAAGATCGCTGGGGGAGGTGTTGCGGGCGGAAGGAGAAATTGCCCGAGCAGATGGTCAGGTGGCGGATGCTAAGTCGCAATTGGAGTTTGCTAAACGGCAGCGGATCCGACAAGAAGGCTTACAGCAAGAAGGGGCGATTTCCGTTAATAGCTTAGATGAATTTCTTCGCAAAGAGCAAAGTGCGCAGCAAGCCCTTCGGCAGGCTCAAGCACAGCGATCGCAAGCCATGGCGCAACTCAAGCAGGCCCAAGCTCAAGTAGAAGGCAATCGCGCCCGGTTGAATCAGCAAGGACAGTCGGGCAGCACGGGGGAAATTGCGGTGCAGGAAGCACAGGTGGCGGCGGCGATCGCTCAATTGCGGGCAGTGGAAACTCGCATTGGGGATACGATCGTGCGTGCGCCCTTTGCGGGACAGGTGACCCAGCGGTATGCTTCTGTGGGCGCTTTTGTCACCCCAACCACCCAAGCTTCTGCCAGTGGGAGTGGAGCCAGTTCAACCTCGGTAGTGGCGATCGCCAGTGAATTAGAGGTGATTGCCAAGGTGCCAGAAATTGATATTGGGCAGGTGCGCATTGGGCAGGAGGTGGAGGTGGAAGTGGATGCCTTCCCAGAAGAAACCTTCAAAGGCAAAGTTCGCCTCGTGGCTCCAGAAGCGATCGAAGAACGGGATGTCCGCTTTTTCCAAGTGCGGTTGCAGTTGCTGGATGGGCAAGAAAAATTGCGATCGGGGATGAATGCCGATTTAGAATTTGTGGGCAAGCAAATGGAAGCATTGATGGTGCCCACGGTGGCGATCGTGACGAAGCGCGGACAAACCGGAGTCCTGATCCCTGGCAAGGAAGGGAAGCCGGAATTTAAGAAAGTGACGATCGGCGCGACCCAGGATAAGCGGGGGGCGGATGGCAAACGGGAAGGTCAAACCCAGGTTATGGAAGGCTTGCAAGAAGGCGAACGAGTGTTTGTGCAATTGCCCGAAGGTCAGAAATTAGATCAAATCCTCAAAGGGGAGAAGGCAGAGTAGGTATGGATTGGCTAGAAAGCACCAACATGGCGGCAAAAACTTTGACCGCGAACAAGCTGCGCACGGCATTGACTATGCTGGGGATGATTATTGGCAATGCTTCCGTGATTGCCATGATTGGGATTGGTCAAGGGGCCCAACGGTTGGCTTCGGAACAGTTTGAGTCCCTGGGACCGAATGTATTATTCATCACACCCGGAACCCGCCAAGCCCGCCAACGCACCACACTCCTACCGCGTACTTTGGTTTGGGACGATGCCAAAGCGATCGCCAATCAAGTGCCCTCGGTGGGAGAAGTAGCCGCCCAACGACAAAGTCAACTCACCCTCACCTATGGCGGGCGGAATCGTAGTTCTTTAATTGTGGGAACTACGCCCGAATTCCTAACAGTCCGGGATTTTGATGTGGCTCAGGGACGGTTTCTCACCAACTTGGATCTAGAACGCAATAAGCGGGTGGCGGTGTTGGGGGCAGAAATTGCGACGGAGTTTTTTGCAGGCAAGAACCCGATCGGCGAAAAAATTCGGATTCGCAATGTCAGCTTTGAAGTGGTGGGGGTGATGCAAGCCAAGGGATCGTTTTTGGGCAATAACCAAGATGATGCCGTTTATGTACCGTTAACGACCACAGCTACTTTACTGACGGGTCGCACGTCTCCCTATGGATTAGATTTAACCTTTATTTCTGTTTCTGCTAAGGATGAAGCCAGCATTCCCAAAGCTGAGTTTCAGATTACGAATTTACTGCGGCTGCGCCATAAAATTGTGAATGAAGATGATTTCACAGTGCAAACCCAGAAGGATATTTTGCGAATTGTCGGAACCATTACCGGAGGGTTAACGGCTATGTTGGCGGCGATCGCTGGCATTTCACTATTAGTGGGCGGAATTGGCATTATGAATATTATGCTGGTGTCGGTCACAGAGCGGACTCAGGAAATTGGGCTGCGCAAGGCGATCGGGGCTTCCCAATCGGATATTCTGATTCAATTTATGATTGAGGCGGTGATGCTCTCGGCAGCGGGGGGCTTGTTTGGCACCTTAGTGGGCGTAGGTGGCATTCTGCTCGTGGCAACCTTTAGTCCTTTGCAAGCAGCAGTTGCTCCGGCAGCGATCGCTCTGGCAGTGGGGGTCTCTGGCACCATTGGGTTAGTGTTTGGGGTGTTCCCTGCCCGTCAAGCAGCCCGCCTTGATCCGATCGTTGCTTTGCGGAGTGCGTAAACCAGGAACAGGAACATGCCAAATACGATTATTCGCCTAGAAGAAGTCACCAAAGTGTATGGAATTGGAGATGTGATTGTCAATGCACTGGCCGGGGTCGATCTCACAGTGGAAGAGGGCGAATATTGTTCGATTATGGGAGCTTCTGGTTCTGGTAAATCGACAATGATGAATATTATTGGCTGCCTCGATCGCCCCACGGCTGGACGCTATTACTTAGATGGAGTAGAAGTCGCAACCTTACCGGATGAAAAACTTGCTCATATCCGCAATCAAAAACTAGGATTTGTCTTTCAGCAGTTTCACTTATTACCCCAATTAACTGCATTAGAAAATGTCATGCTGCCGATGATTTATGCAGGTGTCTCTAAGCAGGAGCGACGCGATCGGGCAACAGAAGCCTTAATCCGGGTCGGCTTAGAACAGCGCTTAAACAATAAACCTACCCAACTCTCGGGCGGTCAACAGCAACGGGTGGCGATCGCGAGGGGAATCGTCAATCGTCCCGTGTTGCTGCTGGCGGATGAACCCACCGGAGCCTTGGACTCCCAAACTACGGCGGAAATTTTGGATATTTTTGGAGAATTAAATGCTAGCGGCATTACAGTCGTGACGGTCACCCATGAACCAGAAGTAGCACGCCATACCCATCGGGTAATTTGGTTTAAAGATGGTCAAGTGCTCGATGCCCACATGGCTCCAGCATCTGTCGGCAGCGCGATCGCAACTTAAGGCAATGGGAGTTTTATGTCTATGTCATGGAGATTGGACGCGCCCGCAATGTTCACACCCCGATCGCCATTTGAGCTAGGAAGAGTAAGGTGAGTGTTCCAGCCACCAAGTGCTGCTCACACGACTAGACAGGCTCAACAACCCCATCTCGTTCCCAAATAACCGACTTTTCCATTGCACCACGTTCTGCAAATGCTTTGGCAGCTTTCAGTGCGGCATTGATGTCAACACATCACTTGGCAGGATAAGCACTTTCTTGCCCTCCAACTGTCAAATTCTCTTCCGAATCTGACTTCGATGGCTCAACAACGTAATGGAACTGCTCATTATCAAAAGTTAAGTACACGATATACTTACCTTGACCACCACCAACCGCCATGTGGGTTTCGCCATCTGCTTCTAGTGTGACTAACGTTTTGTGATGTCCATCTAGTTGGCTGATTGCTGCTTCGATTTGTGTCCATGCCTGCACAGTCTGCACAGTCCCTTTATTCTGATTTCCTTGCCAATCTTCAACTGATAATTTTGAAATGAACATCGCAACCTCACGTTAGTTTGATAATTTCACGACCACTGGGGCTGATCACTTCCAACTCTTCGAGGTCAAGCTGTTTAGCCATCCCTTTAACCCCACCATTTTGACCACAAGCTCGACAAAGATCTCGATCAACGATTAAACGTGCTCGACCTCCTCTGACTCCTGCATCACCATTGCTGAAGATCTAAGCCAGCCGATCGATCGCCATCTCCCCGGTTTCCGCCTGCGATTGTGCCAATTTTTGCGTCCCTAGCCGCAGTAAAGTCAGACATAGCAAAATCAAAAAGATCACCAGACCCACTGTACAACCGTAGCTAATGCGAAGTTGCTGGAAGGCAAGGTTATACACATAAAACACGATCGTTGAGGACTGATTACTGGGCCCCCCATTGGTCATAACAAAAATTTCTTCAAATACTTTGGTGGCAGAAATCGCTGAGATGACGCTCACCAGAATCAGGTAGGGTTTCATCAAGGGCAAGGTAATATCCCAATGTTTGCGCCAACCATCGGATCCATCGATCGTTGCGGCTTCATACAAATCGGCGGGAATGGCCTGCAACCCAGCGAGATAAATCACCATGTAGTAGCCCAAGCCTTTCCAAATCGTCACCGCCATCACACTCCACAGGGGCAACTCGGTTAACCAGGCGATCGCTGGGAGTCCGATCGCTTTCAAACCCTGATTCAGCAGACCATTGCTGTCATAAAGCCATTTCCAAGCAATGCCCGCCACCACCATGGAGATGACAACTGGCGTATAGTAGGCAACGCGAAACCATTGGATGCCCTTTAATTTTTGGTTGACTAAGATTGCCAACCCCAAAGGCACACAGACCAACGCTGGAACCACGCAGATGAGATACAAAATTGTATTGCGCAATGCCAGCCAGAACAACTCATCCTTCAGCAGTCGCCGAAAATTTTTCAAGCCAATCCATTCGGGATCGCCAATCAGATCGTACTGTGTGAAGCTGAGATAGAGGGCTTGCAAGGCGGGATAAAATACCGTTAGCCCCAGCACAATTAGTGCCGGAGCTAAAAACAGGTAGGGAATAAACCTGCGATCGATCGCGATCATGATTTCAATAAGAGAGATGGGAATCTAACTTCCTTAATCATCATCTGTTTCGACCCGTTTGATCACCCGACGAGGGGGTAAGACCTGAACCCGCCGTCGGGGAGGAGCCGCACTCGGCATGGGAGGTAAATAGGTGGGATAGTCGTCATGGAAGACTTCGATCGTGCGGGAAGACCGATTTTGGCGTGACATCATCACAAACATTCCCACGAGAGCAATCCCACCGCCGAAGGTGAGCATCATGCCACCCAAAGCCCAGGGTAAACCAGAAATGACCGAGTTGCTGGCTGAATCCACCGCTGGGGTCATCGAGGGCATCGGCTGGGGACTGGCGGGCGCGGGCGCAGGTGGGGGCGTGAGGGCACCTGTGCGAATTTGAGTGGTGAGTGTATTTAAGACGGCTTCTTGGTTGCGCACTTGGGCTTGCAACTGCTCCATCTGGGCTTTTAGCGATTCCACAGTAACCGCTTGTTTAGCCTGCTCATACTCACTCCGACCACTGACCGCAGGCGAAGGCACCACAGCAGGTGGCATGGGTAAGGGATTGTTGCCCACTGCCGGATTATTGCCCCCAAGCGAAAGTTGGGGAAAAGAGGGTGCTGAAGGCGCAGTGGTAGAAGGTGAACCAATGGTAATGCCACCACGCATCACGATTAATGCGGCTAGTCCTGCTAGGGCTGCCCCCCCTAGAAATGAAGTTGTGTCACTCATTGCCCGTTTCCGTTGGAAGGTTGAACTGTCTGCGCGATCGCTGGATCTGAATAAACGCTAGAAAAACTGAACGCTATAAAAATTTCGATCTATTCCCGTGACTCAATTCAGGTCAGCTCAAGCCAAAACGTTGACCTAAGGGAAAAACAACCTCAGGGAAAAACTTGCCCAGGGGAAATTTTTCTAGGGACAGAGATGACTTGACTGCAAACGTTCGCAATAAATCATACTCGCGATCTTGAAATTGGAACCCCTAAAATTGTGGACTTTTTAGAAAAATCTTGGGGATTCCGATCGTCCTGCCCAAACTACCCCGATCGCCCCTCGCAAAACCACCAGGGGTATGTGACTTAGATCACAAGTTAAGGCTTGCAATATTGGCAAAGTAACAGACCAAACCAGTTATTGGGATCAGTCCACAATTTCTGCACAGGTAACTGCTTGCTGGCGAGCAGGAGTTCCAGGTATGGCAGGTTAAACTTGCGGGAAATTTCGCTCAAAATCGTTTCATTTTCGGCGATCGTGCAGGTAAAGCCTAATTTTTCCAGCGTAACTGTTTGGAACTTGTGGCTGCGCAGATGCATTTCGATTTGCCCTGCGATCGGGTTATAAAGGGCTTCGTGGGAAAACTGTTGGAGGTCAAAGTTGCCTGCAAAGCGCCGATTTAAATGCCGCAGAATATTCAGATTAAATGCCGCAGTCACGCCCTGGCGATCGTTATAAGCTGCTTCTAGAATGGCAGGCTCCTTTTGCAAATCCACACCGAGTAAGAAGAAATCCCCAGGTGCCAACGCTTGCCGGATGCGATCGAGAAAAGCCTCACATTCCACCGGATTCAGGTTACCCAGGGTGCTGCCAATGAAACAGATCATCCGACGGGGGACAAGCTTGTGGGGAAGATGTTGCAGAGCGAGTTCGTAGGTGCCCACCAGACCCTGTATTTGCAGGGTGGGATAGTCTTGCAGCAACTGTTGCGCACTACTTTGTAAAATTCCGGCGCTGACATCGATCGGACTGTAGTGCAACGGCAATTTAGCCCGCTGATAGGCATCCAACAGCAATCGGGTCTTGGTGGAACTGCCGCTACCCAACTCAATGATTTCACAGGCTCCCGTCAGGGTGACTAACTCGTCAGCATATTGTTGAAAAATGGCTGTTTCGGCGCGAGTCAGATAATACTCCGGCAGATCACAAATTTGCTCAAACAATTCTGAGCCATCGTCATCATAAAAATAGCGCGCTGGCAAAATTTTGGGACTTTGATTGAGTCCTCGCATCACGTCATATCCTTCTGCGTCTGAAGGCTTGTCATTCAGTAAATGGGCGATCGCAAGGCGTTGTTGAAGTGGTGTAGCTACCATGGGTTCAGTAAGTTCTCAACATGCAAAACCTCAAGCATTCTCGCACAGACCCTCTAAGATAAGCATTAAAGAACCATGAGAGAACCCTGAATCCACCTGTAGAGAGATTTCAGCGGAAACGCGTTCTACCCCACCTCTCCATTTCCCCTAGGTGGCACTGGCATCCGTCTGCCATTCCAAGGTGCAAAAATTGGTAGCAGCAACAATCCCGGCAATGCCGCCACGATCGTCATCAGAAAAAATGAACTCCAACCCAATGACTCCTTCCACTGTCCAGCAGGAGATGCGAGAATATCCCGACTGACGGCCATTAAGCTAGAAAGCAAGGCAAATTGGGTCGCAGAAAACTGGGGATTGCAGAGCGTCATCATAAACCCGAGGAATCCTGCGGTACCTAACCCTGTGCAGAAATTTTCAACCATGATGGTGGCAAACAAGCTCGCATCGACCTGACTCCACTCAAAGCTCTTGCCAGTAAAGGCCAGAATCCCTAATAGCAGACCACTCTTGCCTAAACTCGCCAGCAGCCAATAGGCTAAGTTGCTCGCTGCCTGGAGAATGCCAAAAACCCAAAGCGATCGATTTACACCAATCCAACTAAAAATCGCTCCCCCCATCAAAGTGCCGAGGATGGTTGCCACAATGCCCCACAGTCCCTGGATATTTCCCACATCCGTCTGACTGAATTTAGCATCCAGCAGAAACGGCACTGCCATGATATTTAGCAAGGCATCCCCATAGCGATACAGCACAATAAACCCAAGCGCGGCCAGACCTTGCCGCCAACCGAGGCGCTGAAAGAATTCTTGAAAAGGCTGAATCACGGCTGCTTGTAGGGTGACTGGGGCAGCCAGTTGTTTGGGTTCTGGTGCTAGGAGGGTTCCGAATAGCCCAATGCTCATCAAGCCGGCGATCCCCTGGTAGACCTGTTGCCAGGACCAATGATTTGGATTGTTTGGATCCGCGATCGCTAGGGCAAATCCCCCGGCGATTACCAAAGCGATGCGATACCCCGTGACAAAGATGGCAGCGCCATTCCCCATTTCGCTAGGACGCAGCACATCCGTACGGTAAGCATCCGCTGCGATATCCTGACTGGCGCTGAGGAAAGCCACCAGGAGAGCCACCCGGAACAGTGAACTGGAAGACATCAGGCTCAAGGCTTGCCAAAAGTTGATCACTCCCTGCCAAACGTTGCACAACCCTTGAAGAGCACCGAGGTCGCAAGCGATGTTGCTACTCGTTGTGAATTGCACCAGGGGAGTTGGGTCTTGATTGCCCAGCAGGAGAATTCCCAGAATCAACAAGACCTGCATGAGAATCAGCCAGCTTCTTCTCCGGCCTAGAATTGGGGGGGCATAGCGATCGAAGAAGGGGGCCCAAAAAATTTTCAAGGAGTAGGGTAATGCCGCTAATCCAAATAAGCCAATGATGGTTGGTGAAACGCCAGTCGTCTTGAGCCATGCCTGAAGGGCGCGTCCAGTCCCGGTCAGCAGCAAGGGTAGCCCACTGGCAAATCCCAGCAGCGAGAGCACCGTTAGTTTGCGGGCTGTAGCGAAGGCAGAAGGGGGGGGAGAATCGGGAGTGGGGAGGGATGGGACTGATGGATCAGACATGCGACGATCGCGCCTCAACGCAGAGCAGAACCTTTCTGAAGTGGAGCTTGTGAGAGCTTGAATCTCAGTCCAGAAATCTCCGCCATCATGCCATAGAACTGCCCCTCCGCACTGCAAATCCGTCCCGCAAAAAGGTCACCATCCCAACCGATCGGGATAGTGACCCAAGTTCCAACCAATCATCGTAAACCCCGTCTGGTTAGTTATCAGGGTTGAACCTTAACGGACATTCCGCCAAACTGCGACGAGAGTCCCTTGTACATCGACATCGGCGGCCTTGACCTCTGTGATGGGATACTGATCGCGATCGGGGTTGCCAGGAGTCAACGTTACTTTATTGTTTTTGCGGTGATAGTACTTGAGGGTCGTTTTACCTTCAACGCGTGCTGCGACGATCGTGCCGTTCTTGATGTTTTTGGGATCTACAGGGGGCTGCATGATCACCATATCGCCATCGTCAATCAGGGCTTCGATCATACTGTGACCCCGGACTTTCAAAGCAAAGTGCCCTGGCTTCAGCATCACGTTGGAAAAGTCTAGGTTTTCCACTTCTGTGTCGGCAAAGGTCTCCAACAGGCTGGTGGCGGCGATCGCCCCAACGATGGGAATGCCGTGCGGTCGAGCATGTAACAGACGAACCGTGCGAGCTTGACCTTCTGCCCAATCGATGTAGCCTTTTTTGCGCAGATGGTCTAGGCGGCTTTGCACGGGTGCAGGTGATTTGAGACACATGGCTCGCATCATCTGCCGAATAGAGGGAGAATGCTGGTGTTCG
Source organism: Synechococcales cyanobacterium (assembly GCA_035285565.1). GTDB lineage: Bacteria > Cyanobacteriota > Cyanobacteriia > Leptolyngbyales > Leptolyngbyaceae > JAYKGX01. The sequence goes on along the minus strand of JAYKGX010000088.1, from coordinate 2,667 downwards.
CTAATGTACTCCACAAGCCAGTCATAGAGCTGGCGTTGAGCCTCTGTCAAAGGCTCCAATTTTTCTAAAGGATCCATAATGGTTATCGGGTGAAATGCCTGTTAGGGAGAGTGTCCCTACCTTAGAACACTTGTATCTTAAAACATTTGCACTTGTCTAGTCCTTTGCAGAAAATCTTCACATATGATAGCTAGACCTCCGCCGGCATAGAATTTGGTGCTCTAGAGTGCTAAGTCCGTCGCCAACGGACTGAACCAATGCGGTTTTTGAGTCCCTTGAGGAACTTCGCCCTGAGAGACCGTGATTTTCAACCAAGGGCGGATGAACAACGGAGCGCAAAACGGATGCTGGGATCTGATTGTTGATCGAGTCTCTCATGGTTTCGATCGCTGAGTTGGCGCTGGCAGGCACGAATTTCGGTTGGGGAGGATGTCACTAGTGCATATCATTAGTATCAAGTGAGGGGCGCTAATTTTGAAAAACTCAATTGATTTGGGGGCAAAATAAACTGATGTCGTAATCCGGTAAGTCGTAATCAGGTAAATGGGATGAAGGATCATTTTAAGGGCGGATGTTTGTGTGGTGCGGTGCGCTATGAGTGCTGGGGCAAGCCAATCGCCATGGGAAATTGCCACTGTCGAGACTGTCAGCGATCGACGGGTGGAGCCTATGCGCCTACGGTGTTAGTCCCTCGGATGGCCGTGAAGATTATGGGACCTGTGCAGTACTACGAGATGGAAGGCGAAGCAGGAGGACTCATGCGGCGAGGCTTTTGTCCCAACTGTGGATCGCGTTTGTTTAGTGAACCCCCGATCGCCGCTTTATTAGGGATTATGGCAGGCAGTTTGGATGATCCCAGTGAATTTCAGCCCCAGATGGATTTTTATACCGCTAGTGCTCAGCCCTGGAACTGCATGAATCCCGATCTCCCTAAGTTTGAAAAGATGCCTAGTTTGAGCTAACCCGGAGTCTCGCATTTCCGAAATTCCGATGATTCCCATGGTAGTTACAGGTATCGCTTCAAGAATACCTCAACGATCGATCGCAAACTCCGATGTTGTGTCATCTCATGTTGTGTTATCTCATGTTGTGTCATCTCATGGTTCTTCATCCTATGTTGCGCTACCTGTTGTCTACTCGTTCTCAAAAGCGGCTCGCTTCAACCTGCAGCAAGATGAGTCGCCAAATTGCTACAGCGATCGTGCTGATCCCCTTAACGTTGCCGCTGACACTCACCTTCACCCCATCCCTGACCCAACCGTTTACCCCAGCGCTCGCCCAAGCCAATACCGGTGGCACGATCGCCCGCTTGAAACGATCGAACCAACGCTGGATTGAAGTGGATCTGTCTCGGCAAACGCTGATTGCATGGCAAGGAAATCGCTGGATAGATGCAAAATATGTCTCTACTGGAAAAGCCTCCACTCCAACATACACTGGTGTTTTTTACGTGCAGACAAAGCTCTATTCCACCACGATGAGCGGTCGTGACTACAGTGTGCCAGATGTCCGCTATGTGATGTTTTACGATGGTAACTATGCTATTCATGGTGCTTATTGGCATAATCGCTTTGGAACCCCCGTCAGCCATGGTTGCATTAATCTGGCGGAGGATGCGGCTAAATGGCTGTACAACTGGTCATCCGTGGGAACTCCGGTGGTAATTCATGATTAGGGCTAACGGCAAGCGGCTGTGGATCTGAGGATCGGTTGCACTGAAACATCCAGTGGGGATTCGGTCCAAGTCTCGATCGCCGCCTGCCTCAAATGAATCCCATGAATTATTGCAGCTTTAGCAATCCTAATTGATTTGTGGGGTGAAATTCTGCCTGCACAGGCTAGAAGCCTGTCCCACTTTTACAACTGAAAGAGGATTGCTATTTTGACGGAGATGATACAAAAGTAGTCAATCAGTTGGGTTCTGACCACCTGCGATATGATGGTTTAGATCGCCTCTTTGATTTAGAATCGTTCTGAGTCTCATCGCTCCTAGAAGCCATTGAAAAATTGCGCTCCACCGTTCTTTAGCTCCCCTTTTTTTAACGCCTGATTGAACCCATGCCTGAAGCTGTCAATTCCCTCAAATCCAGAATTCAGCAAAAAGCCCTAGAGCTTGGATTTCATAAAATGGGAATTGCGCGGATTGCCGATTGGCAGGAGGTGCCACCCACTGGATTACAGACTTGGCTACAGCAAGGGTATCAGGCAGGCATGGCTTGGATGGCGCATCCCAAACGTCAAGACATTCAGCAGGTGATGCCCACTGCCCGATCGCTCATTTGCCTTGCCCTGAATTACTACACGCCTCACCCGCGATCGGAAAATTCTGCTACTGGAAAAATTTCTCGCTATGGCTGGGGACGGGATTACCATAAAGTGCTCCATAAAAAGCTCAAAGCATTCTCCGACTGGTTAGAACAGCAACCGCCCGATCCGACATGTACTGAACCGATACAAACCCGCTACTATGCCGATACGGGTCCCATTCAGGATAAAGTGTGGGCAGAACGCGCTGGCATTGGTTGGATTGCGAAAAATAGTAATGTCATTACGCGAGACTATGGTTCCTGGGTGTTTCTCGGTGAGATTTTAATTAATGTTGATTTAGAACCCGATCGCCCCCATACGCAGCATTGTGGAACCTGTACCCGTTGTATTGATGCTTGC
>JAYKGX010000087.1:0-7820 GCA_035285565.1 Synechococcales cyanobacterium | reverse complement strand
CCTACCATCGGCGACCAACACCCGTTCAACCTATCTAGGCACCCGTTCGGATGCTAGCTCAGAGACGGGGGCGATCGCCCGCACCACCGACCCGCAAATGGATTATCGAGAAAGGCTGGATCCAGCTAAATTAGCCAGTCAGCAAGGTCGTCTCCGGGTTCACAATCGATCAAATCATCCGGTTCGGCTAGCCCTTCTGTTTCAAAAAATACCCCAGATCCCACCCCCACAGACAGTCGTCACCGGCTATGATCCCCCCTCCCATTGGGATTTTGCACCTCGGGAAGGTCGGGAGCAGGGTCTGTTGCTGGGACTCCCCAATCGTACAACAAACCTCCAGAAAGGAGATGTGATTGTTGCCTTTGCTCAAGATGGCTCGCAGCGCTACTGGGGACCCTTTGTGGTGGGTCAAACCCGATTGCCCTTCTGGAACGAACTCATTGGAGAATGGCAGCTTCGTTTGGATGACTGAAGAGGGGACTTGCGGGAGGGAGACTTGGGGAGGGGGAGCGATCGCAAATCGTTTTATAGCTTGAGTTTTCGCCAGTTTTTGCCAGATTGTAACTGGATCCGTGTTTTTTTTAATGTAACTTCATAGATTGCATTCTTTTTCCGGGGGCTTTCGTCACGTAGAATACAAAAGGCATCAGGGCTTCTTGATACGTTCAGCGTACCCAAGCATGATTGAATGATGTGTCTGATTAAGTTTGAGGCAGCTAAATTCTCGATCAAGTTGCAATCGGTTTGATTTTGAGTACGGTGATTGGGAGGGAGTCCTTGGAAAAATTCTCTATGCTGGAACTGGAAGTGCGTGCGGCCCAACAATCTATGATGATTTCTACCCAGTCACCAGTGATGGTTATTGGCGGTGCGGAAGATAAAGAGAATAGCTGTGATATCCTAACGACCTTCTTTAAGAATGCGGGCGGTATCACTGCGAATATTGGGATTATTCCCTGTGCATCCCGCGAACCGGCTTTGGTGGGCGATCGCTATTACCAAATCTTCAAAGGGATGGGTGCCGAGCAAATTCAAATTCTAGATATTCGATACCGCGACGAATGTAACGAGATGCGCTGGTTGGACGTGCTGCATGACTGCACTGGCATCTTTGTCACCGGAGGAGATCAACTACGGCTCTGTAGCCTACTCACGGGGACGGCCCTCCTCCAAGCACTGCAAGCCCGGATTAGCATGGGTAAGTTAGTGCTTGCCGGAACCAGTGCAGGAGCAGCCATGATGGGCGAGAAGATGATTGCTGGCGGCAGCAGTGGTGAATCGCCCAACCGATCCCTGGTGGAGTTAGCTGAAGGCTTAGGCATTATCCCGGAACTCTTGGTCGATCAGCATTTCCATAACCGCAACCGCATGGCCCGGCTCCTCAGTGCGATCGCGGCCCATCCCGACAAACTGGGCATTGGCATTGATGAAGATACCTGTGTCGCAGTGGGTAGAGATGGAACATTTCAGGTGCTAGGCAAAGGCACGGTGACGGTGGTGGATTGTGCTCAGCTCAGCCATACCAACTATGGTGCGAGCAGTGAAACCTCTCCCCTCAGTCTGCATAATCTCAAACTCCATATTCTGAGCCAGGGCGATCGCTATGATTATCGCAATCGCCTGGTTTTACCCCCTTTAGCTCTGGGCTAAGAGGCTGTATTGTGGGCTAAGAGGCTGTATGGGACTAGCATTGTATGAGATTATGCATTGTATGGGACTATACATTGTATGGGACTATACATTGTATCAGAAATGATACAGTGTTAAAGATGCGACGTTAAAGATACAGTGTTAAAGGGTTGAAGTGAAAGCTTTGAGATTTCCTCCCCATTTTTGATAGCTGTGTTTTTATAACGGTTAGTTATAGTTTCGTGACAAAAAATTGGGTACACTTGGAGTGTCAGTTCCTGATTGCTAGTATCAAGAATTTCTCATCTCTGGGTGTTTCCTTAATGTTTAGTTCACGATTCCTTATATTTAACCGACAACGCTGTCCAACAACGCTGTCTAATAACATAGTGCATAGTACTTACGTTTCTCAGTTGTTGTTTTAGTTCCTTGGCTTAGTTCATTAGCGTTCAGTTCCTGAAGGGTTCGCACAACTCGCGATGATAGCTCTGGGAACAGGTGATTGCTGGATTAGCTGCCTCATTTAGGCGGGGTAGGACCTCTTTTTGCATTGTCAATTTGTATTGACAATGCCTTGCAACTCATCCTCAGCTACGGTTTTTCCTGTTTTGGCTCATGGATTCACTCATCGTACGCCGGAACATTCTGGTAATGTTCCAATGAAAAAACTATGAAAATTCTCAAGACACAGACACTTCGAGGTCCCAATTATTGGAGTATTCGTCGATCGAAGCTCATCTTGATCCGATTGGACTTAGAAGATTTACACGATCGCCCCTCCGATCAAATTTCTGGGTTCTATGAGGGCTTGGTGCAGACTCTTCCCAGCTTAGAAGAGCATTTCTGTTCTCCAGGTTGCCATGGTGGGTTTCTCAGTCGAGTGCGGGAAGGCACCATGATGGGGCACATTCTAGAGCATGTTGCCCTAGAACTCCAAACCCTGGCTGGAATGCCCGTGGGCTTTGGTCGTACCCGTGAAACGGCAACCTCTGGGATCTATCAAGTTGTCTTTGAGTATCAGCAGGAAGCTGCCGGACGCTATGCCGCCAGAGCTGCCCTTCGCCTCTGTGAAAGCATTATAGAAACCGGGAGCTACCCCGCAGCAGAATTGAAAAAAGATATAGAAGATCTGCGGGATTTGCGATCGCGAGCTTCCCTGGGACCCAGTACGGAAGCCCTAGTGCGCGAAGCAGAATCACGGGGCATTCCCTGGAGCTTGCTGGAAGTGCGGGATCTGCTGCAATTTGGCTATGGTAAGTATCAAAAACGGGTGCAGGCTTCGCTGACCAGCTATAGCAATGTCTTAGGTGTGGAACTGGCGGGGGATAAGGAGAGTACCAAGCGCATTCTGGGACAAGCAGGCATTCCGGTGCCCCAGGGCGATGTTATCTATTCCCTCAATGAACTGGATCGAACGATCGAACGGCTGGGAGGTTATCCGATCGTTATCAAACCCCTGGATGGCAACCACGGACGCGGCATTACCCTGGATATCCAGACCTGGGAGCAAGCAAAAACGGCCTATGATCACGCTCGCGAAGTGTCTAAAGGCGTGATTGTGGAGCACTACTACCAAGGGCGCGACTTCCGCATTCTTGTCGTCAATCACAAGGTTGTTGCGGTTTCAGAGCGGGTGCCTGCCCATGTGATTGGGAACGGTCAAGATACGATCGCCACCCTGGTGGAACAAGAAAATCAAGATCCCCGCCGAGGGCAAGGTCATGACAATATCCTGACCCAAATCCCCATCGATCGCAAAACTGAGATGATTCTCAGTTGCCAGGGCTGCACCTTAGATACGGTGTTAGACTCGGGAGAAGTTTGCTACCTGCGCACCACCGCCAACCTGAGTACGGGCGGCATTGCCATCGATCGCACCGATGAAATTCACCCAGAAACAGTTTGGATGGCGGAACGAGTTTCCCGCATTATTGACCTGGATGTAGTGGGAATCGATCTCGTCGCAACTGAGATTAGTGAACCCCTAGAACCGGGCGATGGGGTAGTGGTAGAAGTCAATGCGGCACCGGGTCTGCGGATGCACCTAGCGCCCAGTCAAGGCATTGCCCGCAACGTGGCTGCCCCGATCCTGAACATGCTGTTTCCGCCCAATCAACCTACCCGAGTGCCGATCATTGCCATTACGGGAACCAATGGTAAAACGACCACAACCCGTTTGACAGCCCATATTTTCCGGCAAATGTACGAAACCGTGGGCTTCACCACCACCGATGGCATTTATATGTTGGATCACAGTGGCGATCACGTCTTGGAAAAAGGCGATACCACAGGACCCCAGAGTGCCCAAGTCATTCTTCAGGATCCCTCGGTGGAAATTGCCGTGTTGGAAACGGCTCGGGGCGGCATTTTGCGATCGGGCTTGGCGTTCTCGCATTGTGATATTGGGATTGTCCTCAACGTAGCAGCGGATCATCTAGGACTGGGGGATATTGATACGATCGAGCAAATGGCTCAGGTCAAAGGGGTGATCGCTGAATCGGTGCATCCCGATGGATATGCCATTCTCAATGCCGATGATGAGCGGGTTGCCGCCATGGCAGACAAGGTGCAGGGAAAAGTCGCCTATTTCTCGATGAACCCTGAGAATCCCCTCGTGCGATCCCATATTCAGCAGGGCGGCATTGCAGCGGTGTATGAAAACGGCAACTTGTCGATCTTGCAAGAGGATTGGATTCACCGCATTGAACCGGCTAAGCGGGTGCCCCTCACCCTGGGGGGTCGTGCGCCCTTCATGATTGCCAATGCCCTGGCTGCCAGTTTGGCCGCCTTTGTCCAGGGAGTGCCGATCGCTAAAATTCGCACAGCGCTTCGGAGTTTCCGGGCTTCCGCCAGCCAAGCTCCAGGTCGCATGAATCTGTTCAACCTGGGTCATTATCATGCTTTGGTTGACTATGCCCACAATCCTGCTGGCTACGAAGCCGTGGGAGACTTTGTGAAAAATTGGCCCGGACCGACCCTCGGTGTGGTTGGAGGTCCGGGCGATCGCCGGGATGAGGACTTGATGGAATTAGGATTCCTCTCAGCAGGCATCTTTGACCAAGTGGTGATCAAGGAAGATGACGATCGGCGGGGCAGACCCAGTGGTGAAGCAGCAGATTGTATTGTCCAAGGAGTTCTGCAAGCTGCTACGGATGCCGGAACTGACCCCATTCCCCATCGCATTTGTCTGGATGAAACGGAGGCCATTAACTGGGCATTAGATAATGTGCCAGCCAATGGACTAGTGGTGATCTTCCCAGAAAGTGTGACTCGGGCGATCGGCTTGATTCAGGTCCGAAATCCTCTGCCGGAGGGGGTGGAAACCCTGTCCGCTTCCACGACCAAGCGAGCCAGCCTGTCCCGTAAGGGTAAATTGGCTCCAGTGCTGGCAGCGAAAGGCTAAGTTGGATTTTGGATTTTGGATTTTGGATTGATAGCTGCTGCGATCGCTCGGGAGATGTGGGTCTCTTTTGGGCGATCGTAGTTGGCTCGATCCTGATCTGGCGCAATCTGGCTAGAGGCGATCGGCACCTGGCTGATTTTGGCGAGGTGATTGGGGCGCTAGGCTTTATTGCATTGACTTTCAAGATCGATACAGATCGATCGACTTGATGTTGAGTGTGCTTCCTTCCTTTCTCTGGCGATGTGACAAGATGCTCTAGTGTGGATGCCTAGTGCAGATTCTCATCTGTGGAGTTAGGATATTTTGTGTTGCAATTCAAACCTGATGATTGGTGTGAGGTGAGTAAAGTTGCCATCATCTATTTGGAATTTCAAGAGGACTGCATGATTTCTTCTTCGACCCCTGCTGCAAATCACACCCCGATGACTGCTTCTCTCAACCCTTCAGACCCCTCCAACGAGTTGAATGCACCTTCCCGGTATGAAGCAGCAACCCAGCAGATTGCCCAACAGTTATTGTCTGATAGCCAAGAAAAGCGATCGCTCTTTGCAAAGGTGCGCGATCAACTGCGCTGGGATGATAAATTATTGGCCTGGACAATGGAAAATCCAGGTCTGCGGGTGGCATTGTTTCGGCTGATCGATTGTTTGCCAGCCCTCACCAGCAAAGTAGAAGTGGCTCGCCATCTCCAGGAATATTTAGGTGATGCCACAGTGGAGTTGCCTCAGGCACTGAAGGGACTGCTGAATTTTACGAACCCTGATTCCATGCCGGGTCAGGTTGCGGCCACGACCCTCACTACAGCAGTAGAAACCCTGGCGAAGAAATATATTTCCGGAGAAACTCTACCACAAACGCTAAAAAGTATTGAGCAACTGCGCAAACAATCCATGGCGTTTACGTTGGATCTCCTAGGGGAAGCCGTGATTACGGAGCCGGAAGCGCAGGCTTATCTGAAACAGTATCTGGATTTAATCACCCAGCTAGCTCAGAAGGCCCAGCAATGGTCCGCTATTCCCCAGATCGATCGCGCGGTGGATCAAAATGGCAATCCAGTAGAGTTGCCTAAAGTGCAGGTGTCGGTAAAGTTGACGGCATTTTACTCTCAGTTTGATCCCCTCGATGTGCAGGGGAGTCAGCGCCAAGTCAGCGATCGCATCCGCATCCTACTCGACCATGCGAAAGAACAGGGCGTAGCCATCCATTTTGACATGGAGCAATATCGCTACAAGCAGGCAACCCTGGAGATTTTGAAACAGCTTTTGCTGGAACCTGCCTATCGCGATCGCCAGGATATTGGCATAACCCTACAAGCCTACCTGCGCGACAGTTATCAAGATTTGCAAGACCTCATTGCTTGGGCAAAGCAGCGGGGCACTCCCATCACGGTACGCTTGGTCAAGGGAGCCTATTGGGATCAAGAAACCATTCTTAGTCGCCAAAATTATTGGAATAGTCCGGTCTATAGCCACAAATCCTCCACAGATGCCAATTTTGAACGGATGACGCGGCTTCTGTTGGAAAATCACACCTATCTCTATGCCGCGATCGGCAGTCATAATGTGCGCTCTCAAGCCCATGCGATCGCCATTGCCCAAGCGTTGAAAATTCCCTCGCGGCATTTGGAACTGCAAGTCCTGTACGGCATGGCGGATAATTTAGCCACGGCGATCGCCAAACAGGGGCATCGTCTGCGGGTGTATTGTCCCTATGGGGCGCTGATTCCAGGTATGGCCTACCTAATTCGTCGTTTGCTGGAAAATACGGCCAATAGTTCTTTTCTGCGGCAAAGCTTGGAAGCTCGTCCAGCAGCAGAGTTAATTGCCATGCCCACCTGGGGAGAAGGAGATACCGATCGCAGCCTTGTCCAACCAGTGCCGATTGCGCCAATCGACGCGGGCACTCCTCTTGCGATAACGCGTATTAATCCCTCACCGGATACGGACTATGCGATCGCCCCAGAGAGACATGCAGCGATCGAGGCACTACAATCTGTGCGGCAACAGTTAGGCAAAATCCATCGTCCTTTGATCAATGGTAATTGGATTACAACAGAAACAGAATTACCATCGGTCAATCCATCACAGCCGAATGAGGTGATTGGTCAGGTTGGACAAATTAATTTAGCACAAGCAGATCAAGCGATCGCAGCGGCCAAAGAAGCATTTCAAACCTGGAAGAAAACGCCTGTGGCAACGCGAACAGCAATTCTCTACAAAGCGGCTGAATTATTGGAAGCCCGTCGTCATGAATTGAATGCTTGGATGGTGTTGGAAGCAGGTAAACCTTTACACCAGGCAGATGCAGAAGTTTCGGAGGCGGCGGATTTTTGTCGCTATTATGCTGCCGAAATGGAACGGCTGGATGCGGAACTGATCTATGATGTGGCAGGAGAGCGCGATCGCTACTTCTATCGTCCGAAGGGAATTGTGTTAGTCATTTCGCCGTGGAACTTCCCGCTAGCAATTCCCACAGGGATGACCGTTGCAGCTTTGGTGACGGGGAACTGTGCGCTACTGAAACCAGCAGCCGTGACTTCTGTGATTGCGGCGAAGTTAGCGGAAATTTTGGTAGAAGCGGGTATTCCCAAGGGTGTGTTTCAATTCATTCCAGGGCGTGGCTCTACCGTAGGGAACCATTTGGTCAAACATCCTGAGGTACATATGATTGTCTTCACGGGGTCTCAGGAGGTCGGTTGCCAGATCTACGTGGAAGCAGCCCTGTTACGACCGGGACAAAAGCACTTGAAGCGCGTGGTGGAAGAAATGGGCGGCAAAAATGCACTGAT
>JAYKGX010000086.1:0-20874 GCA_035285565.1 Synechococcales cyanobacterium | reverse complement strand
TGACCATCTGCTTTCGAGGTTTATTTCAGAGTTAGATTTAGACCCAACTTTGATTAAATCCCATCCTAACTACCCAAACCTACGCTCCTACGGCATCATAGCCCCTTAATTCTGTCCGAACCATTGTGAATAGTAAGTTCAAGATACTGACTAGTTATTGTTCTTGGAGGTCTCTATGTTTAGTCGATGCTTAGTCGCGTTGGATCTCTCAGCACAAAATAAAGTGGTCTTTCAGTTGGCACTAGAGTTGGCGCAAAAAACAGGTGCTAGCTTAATGCTGGTGCATGTCACTTCCACAGAAGATCCCGAAAGCCCTTCCATGCCCACCTTGATTAGTCCTGACTACAGTCCTGCGGGGGCGACTTCTGTGATTGAGATTTATGAGAAACTGTGGCAAGCCTATGAAGAAAAAGGCTACCAAATGCTGCAAGACTTTGACGACCAGGCGCTTCAGGCGGGTATAACGATCGAATATGCCCAACATCCCGGATCGCCTGGTAAGACGCTGTGTAAGCTAGCGGAAACTCAGGAGGCAGATTTGATTATCATTGGGCGACGGGGGCATTCTGGCTGGAATGAATTGATTGCGGGTAGTGTGAGCAATTATGTGATGCACTATGCGCCCTGTTCTGTGCTGATTGTCCAAAATCCACGGATCTGATCTGCCGCGTCCCTGATGCACATTGGAATTGTGAGATCAGTAAGGTTCTTCCAAGATTAATTCCCAGTGTGGATCGAGTTGGGGAGGAAAATTGAGGATGCTACCGGGATGAAAATCGTTGATTAGCAGAACTTTCAAGGCTCCAGTCTGTTGGTGACGATATAGAAGATCGGGGGAGCCATCCTGGTGCAAGTCTAGAATTTGCATGAGTTGCCAATCTAATCCACCGATCGCCGTTGGCAAGTTGTAGGTTGGATTCCCATAAAAGCGATTCCCTTGCATTTCCCAAAAGACCAGCGCAGAATGCCCCGGATATTGCCAGAGAAAATCTAAGTCCCCATCGCGATCGAAATCCCGAATGCCGACGATCGTCCAGTGGGGGTCGTTGGGTTGGGGGAGGGGGGAGTTTGATCTGATACAAAGACCATGCCATTCATGTACCAAATGACAACTTGACTGGTGAGCGCATAACGCCAACAGATGTCTAAACTACCATCTTGGTTAAAATCGCCAATGCCTTCAATTAACCAGTTTGGATCACCGGGATAGGGTGATGCTGGCGTAGGAGTGGGATCCCAGGTCATGCCATTCATGCGCCAAATGATGACTTCACTGGTCAGCCGATCGCGCCATAGCAAATCTTCATCGCCATCGCGATCGAAATCGCCAATCCCTTCAATCAGCCAATTCGCCCCGCCAGGAATGGGAAAACCCGTCAGGTGATCTTGGGCTAACGTCGTCTGATTCATCTCCCAGAAGGCAACGTGGCTATTCAATCGGTTACGCCAGAGGAGATCGAGATCGCCATCCCGATCGAAGTCCCGCATTCCTTCCACCTGCCAATTGGGATCAGAAACCATGAGGGGCAGCACCATTTCTCGATCGCCAATACTAGGCGCAACACCCGGATCAAACGATCGAGGTGGGTCGCTCCAAATTTTAAGCTGACCTGTGGTGCGATTTTGCCAGAGAAAATCCGTAGTTCCGTCTTGATTCCAATCCCAGGGATTCGGAGGTTGGCTGGTATTGCGCCCCAAGGTGTAGAGATAGAGATCGGGCTGTCCGTTTTGGTCTGCAGGCACTAAGTTGCGATCGCTGCGGAACACGATACTGCGACCATCATCGGATAGAGAAATTGGTACTCCTAATGCCGGAAAGTCAGGATTGAGCTGCCCAGTTTCACCATCAATCACCACGCTCTGGGAATTGCCACTCGCATCGAGAACGCGAGTGATCAGATAACGGTTATTCCCAGAAATTTGAATTGGATTGCTGCCAAATGAGTCCAGGTGATCCGCCAGCCAAGAATCCTGGGTATCTCGCAAGCGATCGTATCTTTTTCGATAGAGATGAGTTTTACCAGTTCCCCGATCAAACTGAGAAACGGTATAGAACACATAACGACCATCCGCAGACATGCCATCTAAACTAATTGGATTCTGGATCCCCGCAAAGTAGCTCAGTTGGGTATATTGTGCTGCGATTCGATCGTAGAGCCAAATTCCGGGGTGCGATTTTCCCGGTGGACTCCCGAAAAAAGCAATGTAGTTTCCATCTCGCGACATCAGGGTTTCCAGCTCGCTGCTGCCTTCTGGATGAATCAGATAAGCAATTGGAAGGTGCGTGGATTCAAAGCGATCGTAGAGGTGCAGAAGAGCAGGGTCTCCTGTATTCTGATACGCCAGAAATTGACTACTATCGGTAAGAACTGGTTTAGTTCCATGCGGTAGACCTATCAGAACAGAGCCATTCGGATCAGACGGCAACCGCTGATATAGATGCATTTTGCTGGTCGTATTGTTGATCGAAGCGAATGCGATATGTTGCCCGTCTCTAGAAATGTCAAAATGGCGATCGATTGCTTCATAGGCGGCATTGCGATCGCTGACCAATCTCAGATCTCCTGTTGCTAGATTGCGTAGATAAAGCTGAGGTTTTTCAAAGGGTTGAGCCAGATCGTCAAAGTTGGCATCAGAGAGAAAAATAACAGATTGCCCATTGCCTGAAATCTTCGCCACTTCATGGTTGCCTGTAACGAATTCACCTCTTGTTGTGACAGAAATCGGTGTGATGTTACCTGAAATAGCAGCGCAATTAGAGAAACTTAACGGTGTGATCTTGGGTTCCAGACCGTTCCATGAATTGAAGGCAGGTCGATCGCTCAGCCCAGGGGGGGCATTGAAGGGGGCGAGTCCAGTCTCCATAGCTATCCTCCTTCCAATCTCAAATTCTATTGACATAGCCTATGGCAAATCACCCCTCAACCAACTCACGGGGTCGCGGGACTTATTCCCATAATTTATTTGTAGAGGAAACCTATGAGAAATTTGTGAGGATTTTAGCGGGAGTGACAGACAGCGGAATGAACCAACGAATTCTACACGGCACCCTATTGCATCAGACCTAACGCTCGCAGGATTTTAGCCGCAGTTCCGGTGCTGCTGGGGCGGGTGAGAATTCCCTGGGAAGGACTCAAAAATAGCGCTAGAAGGAAGAACACTGACGAGACCAAAACGATCGCAGGTCCCGAGGGCAAGTTATTGTAGTAACTGAGATACACCCCGCTCACACTGGCAGCTACCCCCAACAGGCTACCCACCCCCATCATGTGATGTAACTGCTGAGTTAATAAATAGGCGGTTAAGGCTGGTCCTACGAGTAGGGCAATCACTAAAATTACACCTGCTACCTGCATACTGGCAATAATCGTCAAGGTGACGGCTGCCATAAACCCTATATTCAGCCATGCCACGGGCAATCCCATCGCTTGGGCACCCGTGCGATCGAAGGTGTAAAACAACAATTCTTTATAGGCGAGAATCACACAGGTCAGAATAATAGCAGCGATCGTGGCGGTTCGTGCAATGTCATAGGTCGTAACGCTCAGGATATCGCCAAATAGAAAGTTATCTAAATCCAATTTATTCTTGAGCACCGTAATTAAAGTCACCCCTAGCGAAAAGAAGCTAGAAAAAATGAGTGCCATCGCCGCATCCACCTTGACCCGTGACTGCGATCGAATCCAAGCAATTAAAAAAGATCCCAACATGCCGGAACAAAAAGCTCCAATTAAGATATCGATTTTCAGGAAATAGGAAATGGAAATGCCGGGTAAGACACAATGGGCAATCACATCCCCTAAAAGTGACATCCGCTGTACGATTAGGTAGCTCCCCACGGTAGGACAAAGAATGCCAATCAGCGCACTAATGATCAAGGCATTGCGAATAAACTCATAACTGAGCGGTTCAGTGATTAGGGTGATCATCTCATTCATCATTCGGGGGTTCCTGCATCGCGAATCTTTCCACCTGAGCTATCTCCACACCTGTTAAAGCTGCCACTTGGTTCTTTTCCATGCCCGATCGCAGCAAAGATCGAATCACATTGGCTAATTGGCTCTCAGCTTGGTTGGCGCGTTGCTGTTCTTGGTCTGCCCGGTGTCGTTCTTGGTCTGCCCGGTGTCGTTCTTGGGCGATCGCTGCATCCAACTCAATCGAAGTCAAAAATTTCTGCCCATCTGGACGATAGATCTCTAATTCTCCCTGGGGCTGGGCAAACCGAATCCCTAACCGAGGACTCACCCATCCCACGATGGAAGAAATGGGCAGGAGTTGTTGTCCTTGGCGCAACCACCCCTTCAGCACCCGTCGATCGGGATCGTAGAGATAATATTCTTCCACGCTATGGGTTTCATAGAAGGCTAATTTGCGATGCATTTCCGCTTTGGTATTACAAGGCGAGAGGATTTCAAACACCACCTGAGGCGCTAGCCAATCTTCTTCCCACTGTTTATAGGAGCGGCGATCGCCCTTGGGTCTGCCAAACACCACCATGGCATCAGGGGCTTGGCAAGTTTTGTTATCCCCTTGAATCGGGTACCAAAGCAAATCGCCAGCGATGAACACATCCCCCTGGGTGGCAAACAGGATCTCTAGATTTTCCTTAATCGTCACAATCCAGCGAAACTGTTTGGTATTATCAGCCATCGGTTTTCCGTCACTCTCAGGGTAGAAAAGATCGGGATCGACCTGGGATGGAAGATTCATCGGTAGTCCCCGCCGTGTAAACTACCTTTTCACTCTAGCGCAAAAGGCAAATGGAAAGGGTCTATCCCAGAGCGGCTGCCAAAAGATTGCGATTGAACCCGATCGCCGCAGAGAACCTGGTAGACTGGAACTCCAGATTGGTTCGCCCAACTTCTTAACCTCTTTTAGCTAACATCTTCTAGCTGTTCTATGACGATCGCACCTGTTCCCCATCCCTCCCTCCCTCAGCCACTGACCGCTACAGACCCCCTCAAGCTGTCGATTGTGGTGCCCATTTATAACGAAGTGGAGAGTCTGCCGTTTCTGCTGGATGCGATCGCCCAGAGCATGATGGAACAAGGCTTGAGCTATGAATTGATCTGTGTGGATGATGGGTCTAAGGATGGCTCCGATCGGCTACTTAAGGAACAGGCAAGGCGGCGATCGGATTTGAAAGGGGTGATTTTGCGGCGTAATTATGGGCAGACGGCGGCGATCGCAGCGGGATTTAAATATGCCCAAGGCAATGTGGTGATTACCCTGGATGGTGACTTGCAAAACGATCCAGCCGATATTCCTCGCCTGCTCGCCAAGCTCAATGAAGGCTACGATTTAGTGAGTGGGTGGCGCAAAAAACGACAGGATAAGGCGCTGACCCGTGTCCTCCCTTCCAAAATTGCCAACTGGTTAATCGGTCAGGTGACGGGGGTACGCTTGCATGACTATGGTTGTGCCCTCAAAGCCTATCGCGCAGAACTGGTAGAAGACTTGAACCTCTATGGCGAATTGCATCGCTTTCTGCCTGCCCTGGCCTTTATTGAAGGGGCAAGAATCACGGAAATTCCGGTACAGCACCACGCCCGCCAATATGGCAAGAGTAAGTACGGACTCGATCGCACCTTTCGCGTCGTGATGGATTTACTAACCATCTCTTTTATGCGCAAGTTCCTCACCCGCCCCATGCATGTCTTTGGTCTATTTGGGGTCTTAGCCCTGATCAGTGGCACCGTTCTGGGCATTTACCTGGCCTATGTCAAAATTGCACAAGGTGAAGACATTGGACAGCGCCCCTTGCTGATTCTGGCAGTTCTCCTGTTTCTAACGGGGCTACAACTCTTCAGTGCTGGGTTACTGGCAGAAATTGCCATGCGCACCTACCACGAATCCCAAGGAAGACCCATTTATCGAGTCCGCGAAGTAATTAGCACAGATCCTTGAGCCTGAGCCTTCCTGAAGTAGGGGGATGGGATTCCCAATTCGGATTATCAGCGACTAAGCAGAGGCTTGATCCTTGGGTTTCGCCTTATTGAGACGAAGCTGCCGCCCCATCCATTCTGCACCGTCCAGCTCGCTAATCGCACTATCTTCTTGGGTATCGTCCGACATTTCCACAAAGGCAAACCCACGCACACGACCTGTTTCACGATCGGTGGGGACAGCAACGCGCTTAATGGTTCCGTATTCTGCAAATACGTCTCGTAAATCTGTTTCCGTAGCGCGATAAGGAAGATTTCCAACGTAAATAGTCATGGGGCAACCTATCCGAAAAATCGAGAATGTCTATAGCGACAAAAGAGCAATGTTTCACCGTCACTCTGCCAGCCCATTCACTCCGAAAGCCCACCTAACCTCTAGATCAGCTCACTGATCTAATTCATTTTTGAGCCAATCTAATCATCTGAGCTTGCAATGAACAAACTAACCTTTAAATCTCACACCCAAAAAAATCTCATGTTCAATCGCCAAACTTGTCTATATCATATCGTTTGTCTTTTCAGTAATAGAGATAAATATGATACAAACTTTCAAATATGGTGACAAATTTTTTAAATTAAGTCAACATTCATTTCCCAATCGTACTCATAGTTAATACAAGTTAGATCTCTCCTAGTTCACCAACACTCCTATCAGATTAAATCGCAGGAATGCAATTCAATTCAGTCAAAAATCGCTAAAACAAGCATCTTGTAATGGGTTCAATCATGACTTCTGGGCAAGGCACCATCTGAACCCTAAAGCGCGATCGCGATCGCTGCAGGCAGAAACCACGATTGCTAAAGACCATAAGCCTTGCCTCAGAATAGGTTCAGAGGAACAGGTTCAGAAGGAGACCCCCCAACGCATGCAAATCCCTCTGGATAGCTAATCAATCTGAATCGACTGAGGTCCGGGTGAGGTTCCATTGGAGGAGACTGTCTGGGCTGGGCTGGTTTGAGCAGAGCAAGCTTGCTGTTGATCTAACCAATTTTTAATCGGTTCTTCTTGCAAGTTTAACCGCAAAATTCCAGACATAAAACCACCCAAAAAGGCGAGGGGCTGTTGCAAAAATTCCTGACCCAAGGGTGTCAACTCAGTTAAAAACATGGATGATATCTCACTCAGTTTAATGAAGCTCTGTCTAAGCATCCTAACGCGATCGCCCCAAAGTGACCAGGTGAGGTGATGAGTAGTATGTGCGGTAGCCCAAGCTAGAGTTTGGGGCAAGCTAGAACAGAAGCATTGAGAAGAGAACTGGCATGATAGCTTGGGCGATCGCAACCGTACTATTGGGACCCGTATTTTTCTATGGTGGCACTCAGCTTGCTCAGGTGATGCTGCGACAAGGAGCCACGGCCAACGATCTGTTCAAGGGGCGCGAATGGCTAGCGATCACCTTTGTGCTGTGCTATTTGCTGCTGCTCTTGCTGGTGGTTAATTTGCCCCAGTTGAATGTGCTGCCGTTAGAGTGGCGAGTCTCGGGAATGCGGGTGTCTTGGCTCTTGATTCGGTTGCTACTGCTGGGCGCTTGTGGAGTGGCGATCGCCATTAGTTGGAAAACAGCCCGCGTGCAACTGACGACGATCTCGCTGGTGGGCATCCTGGGGCTAGGGGGCTTTGCCATTGCTGAATCTCACTTTCTCGCCCCGATTCACCCCGAATTGAGCAATAATCTCCAGCCCAATGGCATTTTTCGGCAAACCTCCGCTAGCAGTTGTGCGCCGGCTGCTTTAGCGACCTTATTGCGACGCTGGGGCATTGAAGCCACCGAATCACGGGCAGCAGAGTTGGCGGAAACCAGTCGGATGGGCACCAGTATGCCGCAATTGATCCAAGCAATCCACAGTTATGGCATGGCTGCGATCGAACTCAAACCCACTTGGCAACAAATGCGCCGCATCAACCGCCCCGCGATTCTATCGGTCTGGCAACGCGGTCCCGGCTACCAACTCGCCCATGCGGTTACCTTAATGGCCATGACGGATGAGAAGGCTGTTATTGCGGATCCGGCGATCGGCAAATATGTTGAGTGGTCTAAAGCCGAGTTTTATGATCTCTGGCGAGAGGAATATGTGCCCGTTTTTCGACCGCAGGACTTGGAGCTAGATAATGCCACCACTCGCGAACACCTGAAAAAGTTAGGCTACAACTCTACGCCCAATACCTTAAGTCAGGCGATCGCCCAATTTCAGGCAGATTGGCAACTTAAACCTACAGGAGTATTGGATCCAAAAACCAAGCTACTGCTTTTGGGTAAATTCCTAAAACAGGCTCCCACCCTTGATCCCGAGCAATTTACGACCGATCTGATGAGCCAGATGAACTGCCTCGATCGTCCCCATCAATGTCCTTGGTAATTGACGCTGGCACGGGTGATGGCTGATCGCTTTTCTCCTGAAGGGTTGAATTCCGTCATAAACTGTAACATTAGTTGTGATAAACAATCTATCAGGAGACGAATCAATGCATCCATGGCGGGGAATGAGGCAGCAAGCAACTGGCAAGATGGGAAGGAAATGCGCTCGCTCAGTTGCGGGAATGACAGTCTTCCTCCGAATCCCAACCGCCACCCTAGGAGCAACTCTATTCAGTGCAACGGCGATCGGTGGATTAATGGTGCATCACCTGGTCGCTCATTCCCAGCCCGCCCAAGCCAGTCAACTGTTCAATAGTCCTGTCGATCGCCTCCCTGCAACCCAGCGAGCAGAGTTACGTAATGGTCAAACGGTGGTCACGGGCGATCGGGGCAACTATGTGGCGCGGGTGTTGGTGACCACTTCCCCGGATGTTGCCTGGTCGGTGTTGACGGATTATCGCAGTTTCGCTCGCTTCTTGCCCAATGTGGTCTCTAGCCGGGTGGTGGAAGATCGCGGTAATCAGAAAATTGTGGAACAGGTGGATGCCCGTCAAGTGTTTTTGGTTAACGTGCGATCCCGAGTGCGATCGGCGATTGTGGAAACAAACCGACAGCGCATTGATTTTCGCCAGATTGATGGCGATTTACAGCAACTCTCGGGCTATTGGAAGATTGAACCGATCGCCCCCTTTGCGGGAGCCAAGCCCAATCAAGTGCTGATCACTCAGGTTGTGGCAGCCCAGCCTAAATCGGGCACTCCGAGGGATGTTTTCTACGACATCTTTAAAGATTCCTTGGATGATACGATGCAAGCGATTCGGCGAGAAGTCGGACGGCGATCGCGCTAAATCCGCAAATCAAAAATTCCCACCTTGCTGTGCAATATCCTGACAGCCTGTCCACAATGGGAAAGAGGCAAAAGGATGCTTGCTAGAAAGATTGCTGGCAGGCTAGTTTCTGCCTGGTTGTTTGACCCTGGCTCTCAATCACCCCCACTCCATCCCATGATCATGTTTTCTCAAGACCGCTGGGCTGCTCGTACTGTTTGTGCTATTGGATTTGCTGGTTTCTGGGGAGTCTGGCCGCTACTGGCAATTGCCCAAAATCAATCCCCTCATGCTGATCTGCAGCCTTCAGAATTGTGTCTGGTGGAGGGTACGCAGGAAACCACCTGGCTGAGTTGGGTGGATGGATGGATTGAGACCAGTCATTCCGTGGGCCCCGGCGCGATCGCCCTGAATCACTTCGTCAGCAACTTGGTTCCCCATCTCTCTGCCCTGTTGACGACCTCACCGTTTCCAGAAATCCATGCCCGAGCTCAGGCCGCCAGGGTTCCGGTTTCCATGTATCACGACATCCTGCCCGAAAAGCAGGTTTTTTTTGATGTCACACCGGAGGAGTTTGAAGCGCATTTGCGTTTAATGCAGGAACAGGGAGTCACCCCCATTTCGATGGATCAGTTGATGCAGCACCTGCGATCGGGCATTCCCCTCCCTGAAAAACCAATCTTACTGACCTTTGATGATGGCTACGAAGGACACTATACCCATGTTTACCCACTGCTGAAAAAATATAACTATCCCGCCGTATTTTCCATCTATACGGCTAAGGTGGGCAAAAAAATGGGGCGATCGAGCCTCAATTGGGAACAGATTCGTGAAATGGCAAAGGATCCCTTAATCACGATCGCTGCCCATAGCGTCACCCATCCCCCCGACCTGACCCAATTACCCGATGACGCATTACGACGAGAAATTAGCGATTCCAAGCAAATTTTAGAAACCGAATTAGGGATGTCAATCCACTACTTCACCTATCCCGAAGGGAAATATGATCAGCGGGTCGCCAATTTTGTGCATCAAGCAGGATATCAAGCAGCGTTCACCATGAATGATGCGGATGAGCGGTTGGCTGGGCAGTCAGAAAGCTTATTAGCGATCGGTCGCATTGGGCAATCGCGCACGGTAGAAATGGTAGAGCAAGCCTGGGGGGGAGCACCTTTGCCAACTTGGACGTTTGGGTTTGATTTTACAGCCCCGATTGCCAAGCAAGATGTGGAAATTGAGGGCACAAACTTAACCATCATTTCTGGGGGGCAACCGGTTACCATCCATGCCAAAACCCGAGGTCAGGTACCAGAAATCCTACAGGGAACTGATGCGATCGCGGCGGTGGATGGCGGCTTCTTTTCCTTGGAGTTTCTCGATTCCAACCAGATGATTGGTCCAGTGTATAGCCAATCCACCCAAAAATTTGTGCCAGGAAATTCATCGGAAAATCCCCGTTTAAATGGTCGTCCCCTCGTGCTGATCAGCGCCCAAGAAGTTCGTTTTATTCCCTTTGATGCGAATCAGCATAACTCCCTAGAGGGAATTCAGACCGAGATGGCTGATGTGACTGATGCCTTTGTGGCAGCCGCTTGGCTCGTACGGGAGGGACAACCTCAACCCGATGCCGCCTTTGGCAATTTATTTGATTTTAATGCTGAACGCCATCGTGCCTTTTGGGGGATTAACCAGGCAGGGCAACCGATGATTGGGGTGTCCCATGATCCGATCGGTTCGGTAAATCTCGGGGAGGTATTGCTCAAAGCGGGCTATCAGGATGCCGTCATGCTGGATTCGGGGGCAAGTACCTCTCTGGTCTATCAAGGGGAATCCTTAGTGGGCTATACCCCGCGTCCTGTACCCCATGTGGTGGCATTACGTCCGATCGCTGGCACTGTGCCAACCAGCACCATCTCAGAGACCCGCAAAGATTGTACGCTTGCAAACCGTTGATAAAGAATTTTTACAAACTACTCATGCTGGTAGGCTGCCGTGAGCGTGAATCTGCGCAGTAATTCGTAAATTCCCCAGTGCGCGATCGCCGACTTCCTCACCTACAATAGGCATAAAGAATTCCTGAAATACAAGGTTTCCCGGTGGATACTCAAATTTCTGGTTTTATATACGTGGATTTACTGGGACAGTTCTCCGGGTGATGAATGGCTATGACTTTTTCTCCGAGTAATGCTTCATCAGATTCGTATCGGGATCAGGGAGACCCATCGTATCAAGGGCAATCAGTTCCCGAGGATTGGTCACTGGTGTTTACTTTGATCGATCGAGTTCTGCCGTTTGAAGCTTGCCTCTATCATCAAATTTTGCCCCTGTCTTTGCAGGGAAATCGCCTCTTTTTGGGGATGGTGAATCTAGAGGATGCGGCGGCGTTGGAATATGCTCGCCGGATTTTGCAATTTCTCAACTACCGCCTCATTCCTCGCACCATTACTTCAGAAACCCACCACAATGCCCTTTCCGTCTATTTAAATCACACTCGTGCTGTGCAGGGCATGGTCCAGGTTCCTCCTGCTGGCGGATCAGTTCCCCCGGTTTCCGTTGAACCTGCGGCCCTCTCCCCTGAAACCCTGATGGATGGAGCAGTGGCATCCGAGGAGGGCAAGCTAGACATTCTTCCAGAAGCCGCGACCGCTCAACAGGACAGTATCCTCAATACTCGCGAAACGCTGGTTCTGGAAATTCCAGAAGATTTGCAATCACACAGAGTGACTGCAGCAGAACCCTTGTTGACCGTTCCCACTGCCAGAGGGGCGATCGTCACCGCACTTCCCCCTGAAACAACCGTTGTCACAGCACCTACCTCCCCAGAACTTACCGTTCAACCGCCAACCATTCCCTATTCTGCGGCTTTCGATGCAGAAACTCCCGAGACGGAAACCCGGATCCAGCCTATTCCACCTCTGCCGAACCACCAAGCTCTCCTCTCAAACCAGATGCGTTCTGCAGTCTCTGGGCCTCCTGCTGTGGACAATGAGGATGACATGCCGACGGTTCCCTTACAGCCGATTCGGGCTTCCACAGTGCCAGTTGCTCGGTTGCCCTTGTTAGACATTCATCCCCAACATCTTCACAGTCCGCTAGAGGTGCTAAAAAAACTGTCCCCCCAGCAGTTGCTCGTGGAATTGCTAGGACGGAGTTTAACGGGAGGCATTGGGCGTCTGTTTTTCACCCGCAAAGGGGATATGGGGCAAGTGCTGTGGAGTGAAAGTGGGGTGTTGCAGTCGGTGGTGGATGAATTGCCACTGTCGCTGTTTGAGACTCTGCTGCAAGAGTTGAAACAGTTGTTACGTCTGTCTCCTAAGCCGATCACCCAGCCTCATCAAGTTGAAATTGAGCGGATGTACCAACGGGAACGCTTACTCCTCCGTTTGCGAATCGTCCCCAAACCGAATGGCGAAGAAGCTACCCTGCAAGTTCTGCGAGGCAGTGCCCTGAAGTTCTACCAGCAACAGCAACTGGTATCGATCAGTCGAGATACATTAAACGTTGCTCAAGAACTGCAGCGAAAAGTGAGTGAATTGCACGATCGCGCTCGGAATAATGCTCAAGCGAGCAGCAATTCTCCAGAAGGGGTGCCGGAGTTAGATCAAATGATTAACTACGTTGAAATGCAATTAACGCGTTTGAAACAACTGAAGCAAACCCAACAAAAAAAGCCACATTTTTCAGACCCGCGCTCCCAACCCTCCCAATCCCCTCAGGATCACTAAAACAGATCCCAACAGAAGGGAGTCGGCGCGCGCCAAGCCCGATCGCATTGAACCACTAACCCTGGATCGCCTGACCAACCTACTTCCCCAGTCCAAATCAGATCGCTCCAGCTTCTAATGCCCGAATAAAGAATCGTTAAGGCTTCCACGGTTAACTTAGCTGTGGCTAATGCAGGCTTATCGGTTAAAACGAGGCGATCGCCATAGGTTTCCACGGTTAACGTTTGATTGCCCAGAATGGCATCTTCCACACAAAGTTTCAACCGAAACGACGCTCCTGGCTGAATTGGTCGCAGGGTCAGGGCTGTGGGGAGATGAACTAAGCGCCACATGAACCCACTCCCCAGCTCGCCCAGGCGATGATAAAAGCCCTGCAAATTACGCTCCATGCCTTGGGGGAGTACCCGCTCCTGTTGCTGCAGTAAATGGGGGAAGGGGTCGCTCGCATCTGTAGACCAAATGATCAGGGGAACTTTATCCTTTAGCCCCCGGAGGAAGTACAGCAATCCTCGATAGGCATCTGGGGTGATTGCCACCCATTCTTGCACGATCGCCACAATCTGTCCGCCATAGTCCGATCGTTCTTGAAATGCAACGAACAGGTAGCCTAACAGGCGATCGCCCTGCCAATAACACCAACCCGCTTTACCGGCTGCTTGTAAGGGATGATAGGTCTGACGATGCTGCTCCCATTGCCAATCCGCCCGTTGTAACCATCCCTGTTTTTGCAGGGCCACCTGCTGGTAAGTTTGCTTAATGGCAGCCCAGTCCTGTTCGCGTAAGGGGTGAATGCTACCGAGTTGAGTGGTGAGTGAAGCAGAGGAATCCCTCGGAGACTGCTGGGGTAAATGCACCGTGGCGATCGCATATTGCCAGAGCTGACCCACCCAGGCCCAACCTAAGCGGCGATAAAATCCATGCTGGAAGGGATAGAGCATCATCAGCGGAATTTTTTGCCTCTGCGCCCGACCCAGCGATTCTTCCAGCATCCAATGGGCAATGCCTTGACCGCGCCATTCTGGAGCCACGGCTACCCCCGATAGCCCAATTGCGGGGAGCACTTGCCCTAAACAACAAATCTGGAGATCCAACTCTGCATAGGTTGCAACAAGGGTGCTACGTTTGGGATGTACCACTGCCCAGCGCGTCCGTCCCGGCAGCACTACCCCCTCCGGGAACCAGGTTTGGGCAACCTCCGCATCCGATCGCGTTAGGGCGAAGGCCAGACGATTCAAACGGGTGATCGCGTCTAAGTCGTTGGGATTGACGGGGCGGAGAAGCCAGTCCATTCAGAAGAAACTGAAAAACAGCGGAGATCAAAGTAAAGAACCGGGGGTGCTGGAGAGGCTTCTATTCCTTCCTTCCCCGGTTCCCCCGTTATCAATGCATCCATCCAAGCATCAAAGCAAGATGGACAAACGATTAGTTCCGGGAATTGCTAGCGACCTGTTTGGCTTCTTTGCGGGCTTGCATCATGCGCTGAAAGTTGGTGCGAAATTCTTCCATACCCAACAGAGAACCGGGAGTTGCTTCCTCCCAGGAGGCAGAAAAAATACCGTAGGTTAGCCCTAAAACCCCTAAGCCAAAGAACCCCAAACTCACCAATAACACCACGGTGGAGGGTAACTTGTAATGCAGTTGGGTGACTACGTAATAGCTGACTACGAAAGAAGACATGCCCAACAGGGTGGGAATCCCACAGAAAAAAGCCATCCGCCTTGCCATCCGCTGACTGACAACTTGGGGAACAGCCTGTGCCTCTCGACTCGCAGCAGCTTGAGACCGCTTTGATGTAGCCGAGATGGACTGGGTTGATTTTGCCTTTGCCGTTGCAGTTCCAGATTCGGTTGGCTTTGCTGCCTTCTTCTTGTTGGAAGTAGGCTCAAATGGCAAGGTTTCTGGTTTCTTGTCTTGGGATTCAGCCGCCATGATTGGGATGCCTCATGTTCGATTTCCAAAACTGTTCTTAGCCACGCAGACCCAAACGACCGATCAGCGCTTTATAGCGGGGTTGGTCACTGGTTTGCAAATAAGCCAGCAGGCGCTTGCGCAAACCAATCATTTTCAACAGTCCCTTACGGGATCCATGATCTTTTTTATTAACCTTGAGGTGAGCACTCAGTTTGTTAATCCGCTCGGTGAGGATAGCCACCTGAACATCTGCGGATCCGGTGTCAGTTTCGTGAGTTTGGTACTCAGTGATAAGTTCTTGCTTACGGGATTGCAGCAAAGCCATAGCTTTTAGTAACTCGTGATTTCATGTAATTACAGCAGTCAATAATCCTAGCACACTTATCCGGTCTGCTTCACACTAGGTCTGATGAAATAGGCTAAAGAACTGGAAGAGAATCTGCGAAATGCCTGCGGGGATCGATCGCCCCTCCTAGGCTGAAGACAGGGATCTAGCAACTGGAGCAGTTTAGCCTAGATTGATCCCCAGGCGGGTCGGCTAGGGGACTAGGGTGGCGATCGCTCCATTGGGTTTGATAAAGGGTTGCAATTCAGCATAGGTGAAGCTAAATTTGCCCTCAGGTTCCGCCGCTAGCACCACATGGGGAAACCCATAGTCGTAGTGAAAGGTCACCCCTTCTGGTGTAATGCTAAAGTTCTCCAAGTTGCGGATGCGAAAACGGTGATTTTGAAACAGTTCCTCGCCGACATCTTGATTGTCCTGGGCTAATTGCGCGCGTTTAGTCTGAATCGCCTGCTGCATTTTTTGCTCAACTCGCCTTGCCAGGGATCCGAGTGCCTGCGTTTTAAACAGATCATGGGGCCGCAATACCTTGCCCGTCTTCAAATCCACTGCAATATGACGTTCAAACCCAGAGGGGTAAGCTCCTAGCCCTTCCACAAAATAGGTCAAATCCAGAATCGAGTTGGCATTGTAGTTGACCTGGTAGTCTAGACGGGTTAGCCAGTGGTATTCCGGAAACTCCGCCCGCATTTCTTCTAAAGACTGCCCAAAGACGGATTTTAAGCTGATCGCCTGTTGCACCTTGTTCAGCAGGGTGGGATCTGAGATACCTGAAATCACTGGAATTCGTAGATTGGCTTCCCGATAGCCCGGTTCAGAGCGAGTTGGATCCCCCAATGTGAAGCGATCGCGTTTCTCCGTCACTATGACTTGAGCGATCGGGGCTTGAGTGATTAGGGCTTGAGTGATTAGGGCTTGAGCGATCGAGGCTTGGGGCATCAGGACTCGGGAACGAAAAGCTGGCGAATCCGCAGGGGAGCGATCGGTAGGAGTTGCTGCTTGTAGCGTGCCTGGATTGATCAGGAAGCATCCTAGGAGGGCTGAGCCGATCGCACTTCCTAACCGAGCTTGAAGTCCTTGTCCAGCCGGAAGATTGAGGCTTCGTAGACGGTTAAAACTCTGTAGATAGTTAACACTCTGCAGGCTGACATGATCCAAATGGTAACTTGGCAGACCTATAACACGAAGAACATTCATATAACCTCCCCACCGTTGCTCCGTTCAAATTCGCGTTCTATCAAGTTACTCCTCTCAAGAAGCATGGGCGACCAGTGAATCTGCCGTAATCTCCTGAAGCGCCGCTTGATACTGGGCATCAGCTTCTGTTCCCACTTGAGTGATCGCCAGGGACGTAATTGGGACGACCCGATCGGGCAGAATTCCCAATTTATTAATATCGCGATGGCTGGGGGTTTCATACTTAGCAACTGTTACGGCTAGTCCGGATCCGTCAGACAGTTCAAATAGCGACTGAATTAAGCCCTTGCCAAAGGTTTTTTCCCCCACGATCGTGGCACGACCATTATCCTGCAATGCTCCAGCCAGGATTTCACTAGCACTCGCGGTACCTTGATTCACCAACACCACTAATGGATCATGGGTGAGGGCCGATCCTTCCGCTTCAAAGGTGCCCAGGGTTCCCTGACGGTTGACTGTATAGACGATCGCCCCTTGATCCAACCATAAGCGGGCAATTTCAATCCCCGACTGTAGGAGACCGCCCGGATTATTCCGTAGATCCAAAATATAGCGATCGGCTCCCTGTTTTTCCATCTTGGCAATGGTGTGGGCAATCTCGGAAGTTGCATTGGCATTAAACTGACTTAAGCGAATATAAGCCACTTTGTGCTGGTCTACCGATTGCAGATTTGCCATTACAGGATTCAGTTCAATGCGATCGCGTACCAAGTCATAGTCCTGTGGTGACTTGGCGGAATGCTGCACTGAGAGGGTCACCACAGTGCCTCTGGTTCCCCGCATTCGTTCTGCGGCTTCATCAAGGGACATCCCTTGGGTTGATTGTCCATCAATGGCTAAAATCAGATCCGTTGGTTGAATTCCCGCTTTTTCGGCAGGGGAACCCGCGATCGGTGCTATCACCTTCAGAACTTTAGCCTCTGAATCAAGGGAAATCTGTAACCCAACCCCCGTTAGCTCACCGGAGGTACTGGTTTGTAAACTGCGATATTGCTCTGGACGAAGAATTCGAGTGAAGGGGTCATCCAACACTGCCAACATCTGCTGGATCAAGCCATAGGTTGCCTCGCGATCGGGCATCGCCTTTTTCAAATATTTCTCCCGCAAGGCCCACCAATTTTGATGGTTGAAGCTGGCATCCACATAGGCCCGATCGATAATCCGCCAGACTTCATTGAGGAGTCTTTGGTCTTCCGTCAGGGCTTGAGCCGGGGCGATCGTCCCAACCCAGAGTACGATTGCCAGCAGCAGGGATGGAACAACAACCCGAATCCAGGTTCCCCAAATCCAGGTCCAGGGTTTTTGATTAACTTTTCTCATAGCCTCCGATCGTAAACGGAAATTTAAGGTTTCGACGACTCGATCCATAAAATGCAATGGTTTTCCTTAGCCGGATGAATGGGAACTTACGGCAATCTCATGAATATCATAATTCTTAACATTCTATCGCTGCGTCATGATTCCCTAGCAATGCAGCCTTGCCCCTGCGATCGACTGGCTGGTTCCGGTGGGTTATGGGAGCAGAGAAAGCAACTGCCCAGGTTTCCCCCCCTTCTCCCCCGCTAAGGTTCCCGTAAGCCAGCAGTTCCTGATCCTTGGACCTTTAAACTGTGTTACATTTTTTTTATAAACAGCACTCATTTTCAGGAACGCTTGCGTTATGGCAAATGTATATGACTGGTTCGAGGAGCGCCTGGAAATTCAGGCTCTTGCCGACGACGTAACCAGCAAGTACGTGCCACCCCACGTCAATATCTTCTATTGCCTCGGTGGAATCACACTGACTTGCTTCTTAATCCAGTTTGCCACTGGGTTTGCAATGACCTTTTACTACAAGCCAACCGTCGCTGAAGCATTCAGTTCTGTTCAGTACATCATGAACGAAGTGAACTTTGGTTGGCTGATTCGCTCCATTCACCGCTGGTCCGATAGCATGATGGTGCTGATGATGATCTTGCACGTCTTCCGGGTTTATCTGACGGGTGGTTTCAAAAAGCCTCGTGAGCTGACCTGGGTGAGCGGTGTGGTTCTGGCCGTGATTACGGTTTCCTTTGGGGTGACGGGCTATTCCCTCCCCTGGGACCAAGTGGGCTACTGGGCGGTCAAGATTGTATCTGGTGTGCCTGAAGCAATTCCTGTGGTGGGAACGTTGATGGCGGATCTGCTGCGAGGTGGTGCCAGTGTGGGTCAAGGGACTCTCACTCGTTACTACAGCGCCCATACCTTTGTCCTGCCTTGGCTGATTGCGGTCTTCATGCTGATCCACTTCCTGATGATTCGTAAGCAAGGCATTTCTGGTCCTCTATAAAAATCCTAGGCAGGAGAACCTTTTTTGCTATGGCAACTCTTAAAAAGCCGGATCTGACCGATCCTCAATTGCGTGCGAAGCTGGCGAAAGGCATGGGGCATAACTATTATGGTGAGCCTGCTTGGCCTAACGACCTGCTTTATATATTCCCCGTGGTAATTTTGGGAACCATTTGCCTTTGTGTTGGCTTGGCGGTGCTGGAGCCTGCACTGGTGGGTGAGCCTGCCAATCCGTTTGCCACACCACTGGAAATTCTGCCTGAGTGGTACCTGTATCCGGTGTTCAATATTCTGCGCCTGGTGCCAAATAAGCTGCTGGGAGTGGTGTTGATGGCTTCGGTGCCCCTGGGTCTGATCTTGGTGCCCTTCATTGAGGGTGTGAACAAGTTCCAAAATCCTTTCCGCCGTCCAGTTGCAACCGCCGTGTTCCTGTTTGGTACGCTGGTGACGCTGTATCTGGGGATTGGTGCAACCTTCCCTGTGGATAAGGCGCTGACTTTGGGTCTATAGGTTTTGGGTGCGTTAGACTGGGGTGATTGATGAGATGAATGATTGCGATCGATCGCTTTAGAACCTTCGTAATCTTAACCATCAAGCTATCTGAACAGTCTATTAAGCTGCAAGCTCTGCTACTTTGAGGTGATCTGTCATCTAGGGTTAGCAGAGCTTTCTGTTTTTCTAGACCTTGCTTTGCTAGACTTTGCTATCTGGCTCCAGCGATCGGTCGAGTGTAGTTGAACTGGTCGGGGTAATCCAACCCCCTGCACAAACCCTGTAAAACTTAGCTGACAGCAATGCAAATCGTTTGGACAAAACATGCAGAGGAGCGCCAACAACAATGGCAACAACGACTCGAAATTACCCGCGAAGAAATCGAAACCGTCGTCACCCAACCCCAACAAATCGTCTCCGAAGATGAAGTTCGCATCGCCCAATCCCTCCGAGGCAACGGGCTTCTAAGAATCGTCTTTGCCGACATCGGCAACACCCGCCGCATCATCACCCTCTACTGGACAAACCAAATCAACCGCTACTGGCAGGAGGAACCCCATGAAAGTTAAATACGATGCCGAAGCCGACATCCTCATATTCATCCTACTCGACCAGCCCCCCGCCAACGCGATCGCCGAACCTGGCGGTATCATCGTTAGCTACAGCGACACCAATGAACCCGTTAGCATCGAATTCCTCAACGCCTCCAAACGCCAGCTCTTCAACCCTGCCGAAATGAACCTGATCATTTCCACCTAGAATCTACACCCAACATGAATTCCTGCAGTCTGCCCGTACCGAGTGAGCCTGCCCCCAGCCCGCCTGCCCGCACCATTACCTACAGTCCTGCCTACACCTTAGTCCCCACCTATGAGTGCTTTAACCGTTGTCGATATTGCAACTTTCGGACGGACATTGGCACAACAGGGTGGCTGTCGCTAGCTGAAGCGGAAACTCGGCTGCGATCGCTCCCGGCTACGGTCAAGGAAATTTTGATTCTCAGTGGAGAGGTGCATCCCCAGAGTCCGCAGCGATCGGCTTGGTTGGAACATATTTATCAAATCTGCCAGCTTGCTCTTGCACTGGGCTTTTTTCCCCATACCAATGTGGGTCCTCTGTCAAGGGCTGAGATGACTCGGCTTAAGTCCGTCAATGTTTCCATGGGTTTGATGATTGAGCAGGTGAGCGATCGCATTCAGCCTTGGGTGCATCGCCATACGGCCAATAAAGCGCCGAACGATCGCCTGAAGCAACTGTCCCAGGCTGGACAATTGCAAATTCCTTTCACCACGGGACTCTTGCTGGGACTGGGGGAAACTGCGGCAGATCGCATTGCGGGACTTCAGGCGATCGCCGATTTACAAGCTCAGTATGGGCATTTGCAAGAATGTATCCTACAGCCCTACAGTCCAGGGCAGCAAGAAGCGGGAGTGGGGGAGGGCTTTCCCTTGGAACAATTACCAGAGTTCGTGGCGATCGCTCGGGCACTGTTACCTGCCAGTATTATCTTGCAAATTCCGCCGAACTTGGTGGCGCGATCGGATCTGTTGTTGGCTTGTTTGGCAGCAGGGGCGCGGGATTTGGGGGGTATTAGTCCGATCGATGAAGTCAATCCCGATTATCCCCATCCAACGGCAGACCAGTTACGGGCTATTTTAGAACCAGCAGGTTGGCAGTTGGTGCCGCGATTACCTGTGCATAGCCATTATTTGGATTGGGTTGGTTTGTAGGGTTTCTCGGGAATTTGTGGTGGATGGGAGAGGGGGGAGG
>JAYKGX010000085.1:0-4609 GCA_035285565.1 Synechococcales cyanobacterium | reverse complement strand
GTCCATCGATCGGGAAAACGATCGGCTTTATACAAACGCACCTGTCCTGCTTGATAGGTTTCTGGAATCATGTAATAATCATCATTCCACTTAAAAACATAGGGATAGGACAGGTGAAAAGGCTCCTTTAAAACCACTTTTTGATAGCTCCAGTCACGCCCATTGGAACTTGTGGCAAAGGCAATATAACCCAAGTTGTCTGCTGAGTTCAGCACTTCAAAAAACAAATACCAAGTCCCATTTTCATGGAGCATAAAGGGATCAGCAATGAAGTCAGCTTTGATATCTGTGACATCCCTAGCCGTGAGAATTGGATTTTTCACCCTGCTAGCGGGTCGTAAATTGAGTTCTGCATCTGCTTCATAAAGACCGATCGCCCAGCTTTCCCACCGACGGGCAAATTTCTTAATCAAATGCTTAATGGAGTTTCCGCCGGTAATCATCGATCGTCTCCTGTGGAATCAAAATTGGCAAGACTGACAAGCTTAAGGTCTGCTCAAGGTGTGGCTCTTCTGAACGCTATGAGGCTGGAGGGTAGGCCAGCAAACTGAGATGACGCGGGGCTTGAGGTACTTTAACCTTCCGTTGCTTTTCCCACAGTAATGTTGATTGAATGATGCTGCCTAAATCGTTATATCGAGGCTGCCATCCTAAAACCTCATGAATTTTATCCACACAGGCTACCACCGAAGCGGGATCGCCCGCTCGTCGATCGGTTCTTAACACTGGAAAATCTACCTGGGCAATCCGTTTGACCTGCTCAACCACTTCTTGCACACTATAGCCGTCTCCATAGCCACAATTCAGAACTTGGCTCTCTCCTCCTTGTTCTAGATAACTGAGTGCAGCAACATGGGCAGAAGCGAGATCTTCAACGTGAATATAATCTCGAATGGCTGTTCCATCTGGTGTGGGGAAATCAGTCCCAAAAATACGGAGCTGCGATCGTCGTTGCAATGCTGTATCACAAGCAACTCGAATCAGTTGAGTCGCATCTTCTGCCATAGAGCCTAGATTACCACGGGGGTCAGCTCCAGCAACGTTGAAATAACGCAAAATCACATAGCGCAAATCTGAAACAGCTCCATAGTCTCGAATCACCCATTCGCTCATCAGCTTAGAGCGTCCATAGGGATTGATGGGTAGCGTTTCCGTCGTTTCATGGACAGGATTTTCCTCGGGTTCCCCATAGACAGCGGCTGTGCTGGAAAAGATGAGCTGCTTCACGCCCATTGCGCTGCAACACCTCAGCAAATTCAAAGTATTGCGGGTATTGTTCGAGTAATAGTCCAGGGGCCGTGTGATAGACTCCGGCGCCACTAAGCTGGCGGCAAAGTGCAGTACCGCATCAAAACGATGATTGGCAAAAACCTGATAGAGGCGATCGATATCGGCAAGATCTGCGACAATCAGTTCTCCATATAACACAGCGCTAGCAAATCCCGTGGAGCAATTGTCGTAAACCACAATGTCATATCCAGCTTCCCCGAGTTGCTGCACCACATGGGAACCAATATAGCCTGCACCGCCCGTGACAAGAACTTTCTGACGACTCATCTTCCCTTCCCCAAAAATACAACTTGAATGGTTTTGAGCAAAATCTTGAAATCCAGCAGGATGGAATAGTTTTTGATGTAATAGAGATCGTAGGAGAGCTTTTCGTAGGCATCCTCCACCGAAGCCCCATAGGGATACATCACCTGCGCCCATCCTGTAATACCGGGGCGGACTAAATAGCGCAACCCATAGTAGGGAATTTTCTGCTCTAAATCTCGATCGAATTCTGGGCGCTCTGGGCGCGGTCCAATTAAACTCATGTCGCCTCGTAGAACGTTTAACAACTGTGGTAATTCATCAATACGAGTCAAACGGATGAAGTTACCGATTCGTGTAATCCGAGGATCTTTGACTGTTGCCCACTGACAGCCATGCTTTTCCGCATCCTGGGTCATCGATCGAAACTTATAGATGCGAAAAGGTTGTCCTTTCAAGCCTGTGCGCCATTGACTATAAACAATAGAGCCTGGACTATCTATTTTAATCAAGATTGCAATCAAGATTAATAATGGCAAAAGGATCACTAGAATGGAAAATGATAGTGCTAGGTCAATAATGCGTTTGATGACTTGAGACGATCGACTGGAGAGTAGAATAAATCCATCTGAGAAGGCAAACCAACAATCTTGTAAGAGACTGGGAGGAAATTTTCCGTGGAAATATTGGTAGAAGTTCTTCAAATCATAGACTGGGTAGCCGTTGAGTCTCAGGTTCATGAGCCGACTGGAAAACTCCTGCGGTAATGTGATGTGAGGACTCACCACAATCCCAGCTAATCCCTGAGGCATGGAAGACAGATCCAGAAGATGATCGGTAGGTTCGGGCAAAACCCCCAGTGCGGAAGGACACTCCTGAACTGCAACTCCAGCATAGTTTGCGCAAATGGCTACTTCGGCAGGATCAATCAATTTCATTCTCAGATTCAATTTTCTAAAATCACTCTCGATCGCATCTTGATGGGTTAGATCGCCCAGTACCAAGTAATAATCAGCATTTTTGTTGGCATTGGAGAAATGGGCCATGATCGCCCGCGAGGTGAACAGCCAAATGGAAAATCCGAGCAAAAAAGGTAGAAGAATATTCCGCCAAGATAGGGGAATAATATGCCATGCTTCAGCGAGATAGCTCTTATAAGCCAAGGTGGAACCGACGATGCCACATCCCACCAGAGTCCGCAAGAGCGTATCTGGCAAGGGGCGATGCTTTTGACTGGAATAAAGATCTAAGCTAGCTAAGACAATGATGACAAAGATCATGTAGATCAGAGATGGCAAGCTCAATGCTCTACCAAAATCACCCGATAGGTTGAAGTATACAAACTCTAAAATAAATAGAATTGCAATGAGATCACCGGCAATTAATGAATATTTGATCTCTCTTGCTTGAGTTGGGGTGATGGTCGCCATGAATGTTGTCCTCAGATTTTAATTGTTCGGAAATCTAATCAAGAATGTAGCAAGCAATTATAATTAGAAAGAATTAATTTCGTATTAATCAATAAAATAAGAATTTTTATTCAACAAGTTTAAGCATTTAGTGAAATCATTTAGCTGAATATTTTTATAGCTGAATATACCTATAAATTATTCGCTGTTTTTGATATCTTGTAAAGTACAATTTGCAAATGGTAATCAAGTTAACGAAAAATTAAACCTAAAACAGATAAGAGACCGGAAACAGGATTCAGCACGGTGCCTAAGGTGTCAGCCAGACGGGCAGATCCAGAGCGGTTGACCACAATGACATCATTATTTCTCAATGCAGGATTTGTGGTGTCATTAATGCCCTGGGCAAAATCGATCGCCACCTGCCGACGCGTTACAGAACCATTGGGATTCAGCCGAATTAATTCAACCACCTTAGTATTCGCCTGCTTGCGATCAAATCCCCCTGCTGCTAAGAGAGCAGTATTCAGAGGTGTATTGGGTGGCACTTTAATGACACCGGGTTGGCGCACTTCTCCCGCGACATTAATTTGAATCGTATCTGGTGAAAAATTTGCTGTTGCTAATTGCGTCATTTCTGCTGCTGTTTGGGTTGTCGCAGTGGGAACTACGATCGCATCCCCATCCCGTAGAGTCGGATCATAACTCAAATCACCAGATTGCAGAATTTGCCAGAGATCCACAGTCATCACCTGAGTCGGTTGCGATTGCTGGGTTCGATGAATCTGGATTTGCCGAATATTAGCAGACTGGGCAATTCCCCCTGCCAGCTTTAAGGCGGCGGTCAGGGTTGGAAAGGGCTGTTGATGTTGTCCTTCTTGGCTGGTAAGCGGCATGTGATAAGCCCCAGGGCGGATGACTTCTCCTGCCACCCCAATCCTCAAGGGACGAGCGCTGAGTAAGGTCACCGTAATCACAGGTCGTTTTAAATAGTAAGCGTACTGCTGTGTCAGTTGGCCAGATAACTCGGATAACGTCAGACCTTGAACGGGGACTGCACCTAATAAAGGTAAATTAACAGTTCCATCGACCAGAACCTGATGTCTGCCATGTTCTCGGCTGTATTCTGGAAGGTCAAAGATGTCAATTTGAATGCGATCGCCTGCGCCCAAGACATAGGTCGCACCAGTTTGCTGACTGGCTTGCTGACTGGGCTGCTGACTGGGCTGCTCAGAAAACCTAGGATGCAAATGGTCTGAAGTCGCGCGATCGGGTGGTAGTGGACTTGCGAGACTAGGAATTCCTGAACCCAAGAGAAGAAATGCACAAATGTATCCTGTACTCGTTAATGGCTGACGAGCGAACTCAAAAAAATTCATACAAATCTCCACTTTCTTTATAGATGCTGTTTTATACAATTATTTGATCAGCTTGTTTTATGAGGTTTTTTTATGAGGTTGCGAGGGTGCAGGAGTTCTGGGTTGCCTGCCGCTGTGGGGAAGCTCCGCCTCTGGGTGAATTTCTTCCCATTAGGATGAATTGACACGTTGCCCTGGCTGCCATAACCTCATGGGGGCCAGTGTGGTGTGATACGTACCATCTTCTAAGCGCTCAACCTGGTACCAGCTTGTCTGCTGACAGCCTTCACACCAAAACGCTTCCAACCA
>JAYKGX010000084.1:0-27846 GCA_035285565.1 Synechococcales cyanobacterium | reverse complement strand
CCCCCTTATTAAGGGGGATTTAGGGGGATCGGGAGATTGACGGGAATCGAGTTTCGTCGAACTGACGTTAAAACAGGGTAAGTTTGCGTCTTGTCTCTTCTAGGTTTGATTGTAGGTGTGATTTCTGTAGTGGTTGAAGTGAAAGGAGTGGTTATGGGACTACTGGCACAGGGATTGCGGGCACAGGGATTGCGGGCACAGGGATTGCGGGCACAACAATTTTTCCTAAAGCTGTCCTCTCCACTGCTGTTCAGTGGTTCGATCGCGATCGGTCTCATGCCTTTCCCGACGCTCGCCCAATCTTCGCTGGATCTCTTGCCCACCCCAAGACCCCCTGCGATCGCCCCCCAGGCTTCCCCAACACAGATCCAGCCTCCAGTGTTGCCCGATCGCCTCCCTCCCGCTTTCTCATCCGGGTTTCCATCGGGGCTTACTCCCATGCCTGGGAATATCATCGAGCTAGCTCTCCCCGCTACCACCCCTCAACCCGCTGACCCTGGTTTACCCCAACCTCCCACGCCAGCCGAGCCTCCCACGCCAGCCCAACCCGCCGATCCAACCCATCCAACCGTAATCCCAGATGTTTCCCCCATGGAAGTTCAGCCTGGGAACGTTCAGCCGGTAGAAGAGCCGATTCGTTTAGTGATTCAACGCAGCAAACGGCGGGTGACCGTCTATCGAGGTGAACAGACTTTGGCAAGTTACCCGATCGCCGTGGGCAAACCCGGTTGGGAAACCCCTGTGGGGAGCTTTGAAGTGATCAATATGGAAGAAAATCCCACCTTCAAAAGCTTTAAAACTGGGCGCATTATTAAACCCGGTCCTGATAATCCCTTGGGGGTGCGCTGGATTGGCATTTGGACGGATGGCAAAACCCAACTGGGCTTCCATGGCACGAATGAACCGGAACTCATTGGCAAGGCGGTCTCCCATGGTTGCATCCGAATGCACAATAAAGACGTGATCGCCCTCTACAACTACGTCAAGCTTGGTACGAGCGTCACGATCAAACCTTAACTGGCAGCCGCCTTTGTTTTTCGGGTGGTGGTTTTAGGGGTCTTTTTGGCAGCCGTTTTAGTGGTGCCGGTCTTCTTTGCTGTTGCTTTAGTGCTGCTGGTTTTGGTGGTTTTCTTTTTGCTGCCTGCTTTTGCCAGGAGCGCTTCCATCGCCTGCTCTAAGGTGATCGACTCCACGGTCTGACCTTCTGGCAGCGAGGCATTAACCTTGCCATGTTTGATGTAAACCCCATAGGGCCCGTTATAGAGGTTAACGGGTTCGCCATCCTCGGGGTGTCCGCCCAGTTGCCGCAGGGGTTCCGCCGTTGCCCTCTTGCCGCGCACCGCTTTGGGCTGAGCCAGCAATTCTAAAGCCCGTTCTAGGGTAATGGTGACTGGATCGTCGTCGCCCTTGAGCGATCGATAGTCTTTGCCTTCTTTTCCCTGGTCATGCAC
The DNA here is from genome assembly GCA_035285565.1 of Synechococcales cyanobacterium. GTDB lineage: Bacteria > Cyanobacteriota > Cyanobacteriia > Leptolyngbyales > Leptolyngbyaceae > JAYKGX01. The sequence goes on along the minus strand of JAYKGX010000084.1, from coordinate 26,395 downwards.
GACATAGGGACCAAACCGTCCCAAATTGGCCTGAATTTTGCAGCCTGTTTCGGGATGGCTTCCCAGAGTGCGGGGCAAGGTGAGCAGTCCCACGGCTTGCTCTAGGGTAATGGTTTTAGGCGTGACCCCCTTGGGGAGAGAAGCACGCTTGGGCTTGACCTTACTGCCTTCTGGGATTTCGCCGAGTTGGACGTAGGGCCCATAATTTCCTTCCAACACAAAAATAGGTTCCCCAGTCTCTGGATGGAGTCCCAGTTTGTCCGGTCCTTCCACTTTCTGGCGCAGCAGCACTTCCACCTGATCTTCATCTAGGTCTGCGGGGGTCAACCCTTTGGGAATATTGGCTTTGAGGGTTTCACCATCGCGATCGATCTCTAGATAGGCCCCGTACTTGCCGATGCGAATTTTGGCAGTCAGGTTATCCATCACCACGGTTTTGGCAGCGGTGGGGTCGATATCGCTCTCCCGGACTTTCACCTGGGTATCTAGCCCGTTGTCTCCCAGATAAAATGCCTTCAAGTAGGGCAGCCAAGCCACTTCCCCGGTGGAAATGTCATCCAAGGTGCGTTCCATCCGAGCGGTGAACCCTGTGTCTACCAAATCTGGGAAGTGGTTTTCCAGCAGAGAGGTGACGGCAAAGGCGGTAAAGGTGGGAACCAGGGCATTCCCCGCGACCTGTACATAGCCGCGATCGATCACCGTGCCAATAATGCTGGCGTAGGTACTGGGGCGACCAATGCCTTCACTTTCCAACATCTTCACCAAGGATGCTTCCGTATAGCGCGCTGGGGGTTGGGTTTCATGCCCGATCGCATCCAGTTCCCGGCAGGTGGGATGATCTCCCACTTTCATGGCAGGCAAAATGACTTCTTGGTTATCGATCGCTGCATCAGGATCATCAGACCCTTCCACATAGGCGCGGAAAAAGCCGGGAAAATCAATGCGTTTGCCACTGGCGCGGAACCCGGCATCTTCTACCTGAATTGTCACAGCAATCTGAGTTTGGCGCGCTTCTGCCATCTGGGTTGCCACGGTGCGTTTCCAGATCAGGTCATACAGTTGAAAGTCCCGTCCAGACAGTCCGGTTTGCTGGGGCGTGCGGAAATGGCTACCAGCGGGACGAATGGCTTCGTGGGCTTCTTGGGCCCCTTTGGCCTTGGTGGTGTATTGCCGAGGCTGTGGGCTGAGATACTCCTTGCCATACATTGATTCCACACAGTCCCTCGCCGCCGCGATCGCCTGTTGCGACAGATGGACTGAATCCGTCCGCATATAGGTGATGTAGCCATTTTCATACAGGCTTTGAGCCACGCGCATGGTGTCCCGTGCTGAGAGACCTAGTTTACGGTTGGCTTCCTGTTGTAGGGTGGAGGTGGTGAAGGGGGGCGAAGGTTTGCGGGTGACGGGGCGCTCTTCTAAATCTGTGACGCTCCAGGCTTTGCCCTCTAACCGCGCTTTCAGGACCTGGGCTTCTGCCTCATTCAGCAGGACAACGTTTTTACCTCGGGCAATTTGTCCAGTGTTTTCATCGAAGTCAGCGCCTGTGGCCAGTTTCCGCCCCGCCAGCGTGACTAATTTGGCATCAAACTCGCCTTTTCCTTTTTTACTGCTGCTCTTGCTCCCGGCTGAGTCGATCGCCAGTAGGGCTTTCAGATCCCAATAGGAACCCTGTTTAAAGGCTTGCCGTTGCCGCTCCCGTTGCACCAGCATCCGTACCGCCACAGACTGCACCCGACCCGCCGACAGCCCATAGGCAATCTTTTTCCACAGCAGCGGCGATAGGGTGTAGCCCACCAAGCGATCGAGAATCCGGCGGGTTTCCTGCGCCCGCACCACCATGTCATCTACATCCCGGCAATTGCGAATGGCTTCCTGGATCGCCTCTTGGGTAATTTCGTGGAAGACCATGCGCTTCACGGGAACCTTGGGTTTGAGCACTTGTAGCAGGTGCCAAGAAATGCTTTCCCCCTCGCGGTCTTCGTCCGTTGCCAGAACGAGTTCATCTACTTCCTTGAGCGCGTCCTTCAAGCCTTTGACCACTTTTCTCTTGTCATCGGGGATCAAGTAGATTGGCTCAAAGTCAGCATTGATATCAACCCCCAACTCTCGCACCCGCTTATCGGTGATTTCCTTAGGAACATCGCTGGTGGATTGGGGCAGATCGCGAATGTGACCCATCGAGGCTTCGACCCGATAGTCCTTCGGCAAATAGTTACGAATGGTTTTCGCTTTGGTAGGGGATTCAACGATGACAAGGGTGGACATGGATTTTGGGCTTGCTTAACACCAGTGGATGGATCAGTCTACTCGAATGCGGGGCAAGTGATGAGGTGAACTCAACTGCTTTTTCCCTGAACAGCCTCTTGAACTTATAACCATAGTTCTTGAACTGATAACTATAGTTATAAGCATAGTTAACTTATAACCATAGCGAGGCGATCCTTGCCCTGACCACCTAATTTTTTTATAAGAACTTGCATGAACTAGCAGGGGCCTGTTCGCAGCAACTTGCTGAGACCAGAGATTGAGAGAGCGTTCTCCGTCTTTCCCATCATGCCCAAAGTTTTTGGTAAATTCCAGTTGAACTGGCTCAAACTCGATGGCAACTGTATCCGTCTTGACATTTCCATAGGAAGGGTTCGATTGTCAATGCCTGGGGCAATGCCTGCTGAAAATGGTGCATCTATTGATTTAAATCTATGATCTGCTTTTCCAACATTGGATTATTCCAGGGCACGAAAAAGATCAGCTAAGCAAAATCTCCTATCAACTTGCAAGGTACAATCCTTGAAGGGAATTTGAAGCAGGGAATTTTAAAGTTGATATTGACTTTTTGACCCTCCCTGATTCGACTGACGCAAACGCAGCCTAAATTGTCCGATTAGAAAATATTCCATGGTGTTCTATGGATTTTGCCACGCTTCTTAGCCAGCTCAATACCGGTGCGATCCTACCGGAAAGCATCGTACTGATCACCCTTTTAGTTGTCATGGTCGGTGACTTGATTGTCGGACGTTCCAATTCAGCTAAATGGACTCCCTATGCAGCGATCGCGGGGCTTCTGGCATCCGTCGCGGCGCTCTATACCACTCAGTGGAATATTGCTAACCCGATCGCCTTTTTGGGGGCGTTCAATAGTGATGCGCTCAGTGTTGTGTTCCGAGGCATTATTGCCCTGTCCACAGCGGGCACCATTCTGATGTCAATTCGCTATGTGGAGCAGTCTGGAACGGCGCTGTCGGAGTTTATTACCATCTTACTCACGGCGACTCTGGGCGGGATGTTTCTCTCGGGGGCAGACGAACTGGTGATGATTTTCGTCTCGTTGGAAACGTTGAGTATTTCCTCCTATTTATTAACGGGCTATACCAAACGTGATCCACGCTCCAATGAAGCTGCGCTGAAATATCTGCTGATTGGGGCTTCTAGCTCAGCAATTTTCCTCTATGGCTCGTCTTTGCTCTACGGGTTGTCCGGGGGTTCGACGAAGTTGACAGAAATTGCGGCTCACATGGCTAGTGCCAATTTGGGCCAGTCGATTGGGTTGGTGATTGCGCTGGTTTTTGCGATCGCTGGGATTGCGTTCAAGATTGCTGCTGTGCCGTTTCACCAGTGGACTCCGGATGTGTATGAAGGGTCGCCTACCCCGGTTGTTGCCTTTCTGTCTGTGGGATCCAAGGCAGCCGGGTTTGCCCTGGCGATTCGCCTGTTGGTGACGGCATTCCCTTTGGTGGAAGAGCAGTGGCAGTTTGTCATGACGGCGCTTGCTATTCTCAGTATGGTGCTGGGTAATGTGGTGGCTCTGGCACAAACCAGTATGAAGCGTCTGTTGGCCTATTCCTCCATCGGGCAGGCGGGCTTCATTATGATTGGGTTGGTGATTGGCACTGATGCCGGGTATTCCAGCATGATTTTCTATCTGCTGGCCTATCTGTTTATGAATTTGGGCGCGTTCACCGGTGTGATTTTGTTTGCTCTGCGCACGGGAACTGATCAGATCAGCGAATATTCGGGGCTTTACCAAAAGGATCCTTTGTTGACCTTGGCATTGTCAATTTGCCTGCTGTCTCTAGGGGGCATTCCACCGCTAGTCGGTTTCTTTGGGAAGCTCTATCTGTTCTGGGCGGGTTGGCAGGCGGGTGCCTATGGGCTGGTGCTGCTGGGCTTGGTCACCAGTGTGATTTCCATCTACTACTACATCCGTGTGGTCAAGATGATGGTGGTGAAGGAGCCGCAGGAAATGTCGGATGCGGTGAAGAATTATCCGGTGCCGACTTGGAATTTGCCGGGGTTGCGTCCGTTGCAGGTGGGACTGGTGCTGTCGTTGGTGGCGACTTCGGTGGCGGGAATTTTATCGAATCCGCTGTTTACGCTTTCCAATGATGCGGTGGCCAAAACGCCGATGCTGCAGCAGGCTTTGACGCAGACGAATTTGACGCAGGCGAAGCCGATGGCAGAGGTGAAGTTGCCGCAATCGAATGGTTAGATTGGCAGGTTGACTTGGTTGCGTTATTTGTAAAATTTGCTTTGGTGTTCGATCGCATTCTTAGGGGTGCGATCGTTTTTTATGGCAGGGAAGATGGCAAGACTGTTGGGAAGGATGGGTGGATTGCAGAATCGTTGGGTCTGCTGCGCAGCGATCGGGGAACTTCTCCCCGCACCCCAGCTTTTTGGGGTCCTAACTCCCCCAAACCCCCCGAATGGTCTGGCTCGTTCTCCGACAGTATTTTTTTGATTACAGTATTTTTTGATGATTTGATGAGTGGCTTGCCTGATTAGGGTTTGTTCTGGCTCAGGTCAGCTTCATTAAGTAAGAACGGAGAGAGAGGGATTCGAACCCTCGTTAGAGTTACCCCTAAACAGCATTTCCAGTGCTGCGCCTTCAACCGCTCGGCCATCTCTCCAGGGGGAAGTTAGGAATCAAAGTTCCTGACTGCTAGACCATAGTACCAGAGATTGCCGCATACTGGATAGGGTTCATTAAAAAGTTTCCGGCTCATGGCAGTTTTGACCTGCTAGCCCTTGATCTTCTAGACCTTTATTCATCCCAGAGTTATGTCCCAGCGATCGATTTCTGAGCCAGTTTTGCCGAGTTCCTCTCGATCTGATTTTTCGGCGGGTCGCTATCGAGTCCGGATTCATGATCGCCAGAAGGGGAGGGTTCACGAGATTTGGGTACCGGGCGATCGCTATATTCTGCACTGTGCGGAAAATCAGGGGGCGGAGTTGCCGTTTTCCTGCCGCAATGGGGCTTGTACAACCTGCGCGGTGCGGGTGCTGTCGGGAGATTTGCGGCAGCCGGAGGCGTTGGGGTTATCGCCGGATTTACAACGCAAGGGGTACGCTTTGCTCTGTGTGAGCTATGCCAATTCTGATCTGGAGGTGGAAACCCAGGATGAGGATGAAGTGTACGAACTGCAATTTGGTCGCTATTTTGGCAAGGGTCGGATCAAGTTTGGTCTACCACTGGATGATGAATAGGGAAAGACTCATCGACACGATTGACAACAAAGTTGCTTGACAGAAAAACCTATGACGATCGATTTAGCACGGTTACTTGATATTGCAACACTAGCGGCTTTGGCTGGGGGAACTGAACTCAAACGCTTCTGGGGCAATCTGCAGGAGGTGCAGGAAAAGGGCAGACCGGGTGATTTGGTGACCGAGGCCGATCGCGCTGCGGAAAAAGCGGTGCTCCAGGTGCTGCATCGTCATGTGCCCGATCATGCCATCCTGTCGGAAGAAGCGGGAGCTTTGGGAGATTTATCTGGGAAGTTTCTTTGGGCGATCGATCCCTTAGATGGCACGACCAACTATGCCCATCAATACCCGTTTTTCGCCGTTTCGGTAGGGCTGTTGATCGCAGGAGTGCCCCAGGTGGGTGTGGTGTACAACCCAATCTATGACGAGCTTTACCAAGCGGCTACTGGTATGGGGGCAACGTTAAATCAGCAACCTATTCAGGTGTCTGCGGTGCAGGAATTGAGCAAAAGTCTATTGGTGACGGGGTTTGCCTACGATCGCACCCAAACGACAGATACGAACTACCCAGAATTCTGCCATTTCACCCACAAAACTCAAGGAGTGCGCCGCGATGGGGCTGCTTCTTTAGACCTAGCCTATGTGGCAGCAGGGCGGGTGGAGGCCTATTGGGAACGGGGACTGTCGCCTTGGGATCAAGTGGCAGGAATTGTTCTAGTTCAGGAAGCGGGAGGCAAGGTCAGTAGCTATGATGGCAATGTGCTCGATCTCCAGTCAGGGCGGATCTTGGCTAGCAATGGACATTTGCATGGTGTAATCAGTCAGGAATTACTGCAAGTGACCGCCACCCGCTAATTTTCAAGCATTCTCCTGTCAATTCTCCTCTCAGGTGCAGCCACTCCTTTCTCACCTGGTCTACACTGAAACAACGTGACATCTTCCGAGGCAGGTTGCACAGCATGGTATTTCAACTTCAACGGGGTCTATTCACCACAGACTTTTCTGATCACTATGCGGTCTTGGGCGTTCCCATTGGTGCAGATGCAAAGGAAATTCGCAAAAGCTACCTCAAAATTGCCCGCCGCCTCCATCCAGACAGTACGGCGATCGTTAGTGAAACTGACAAGCAACTCGCCGCCCAACTGCTCTCTAAACTGGTAAACCCCGCCTGGGAAATTCTCTCGAATGACCAACAGCGGCAAGAATACACCCTGCTCCTGAAACTCAAGGGACAGGCGGCCGCTCGCAACCCCAGCGCGATCGCTCATCTGGGCGGTTTGGCGCAAAAGGTGATGGAGACTAAGCCCCTGGCTCATGCCTACCGGAGCGCCGCGCAGGAGATCAGTGGACAACAATATGAGCTGCTCGATCAAGCCCTGGAACTGATTGAACAACTGAGTGAAGTCAATTTAATCTATCTCGCCCGCTCTGAGGGGGATTTCCAGCCCAGTACTGTGGCTCCAGCTCCGTCTGCCCCGCCTACTGAGCATCCCACCCCGTCTGCCACTCCGGCTGCTGCTGCGCCAGCTACACCCTCCGCTGCCACTCCGACTGCATCAACGGCGCGTCATTCTTTGGCAGAACCCTACTACAACCGGGCTGAAATTGCTTTCCGGCGACAGAACTATGCCCAGGCGATTTTGGAATTGCGGGATGCCATCAAACTGGATGCAAAGGAGAGTCGCTATCAAAGTCTGCTAGGCATGGTCTACCTGGAACAGAAACAGGGGACAATGGCTAGAATCCACTTTGATAAAGCATTGGAACTCAATCCTCAGGATCCGCTTGCCTTGGCTGGAAAGCAAAAGTTGCAAGGGTCAGCCCAAACTCTGACGGCAAAAGCAACGACAAAACCAGCGGATCCCATGGCAAAGCAGTCAGGTGGTCTATTTGGTGGTCTATTTGGAAACAAGAAGAAATAATTTATGGTGTACCAACCCCCCAGTGGGGCACGCGATTTATTGCCCCTTGATGTTGCTCAGAAGCGCTGGATTGAAGATCGGCTGCAACAGGTGCTGCATTCCTGGGGCTATCACCGGATTATCACCTCAACGCTGGAGCGGCTGGAAACCTTAATGGCAGGTGGTGCGATCGCTCCTCGGCAAATTCTCCAACTGCAAACTGGGGATGACCAAGCGTTGGGGCTACGCCCGGAACTCACGGCTTCCATCGCTCGGACGGCGATCACTCGCATGGCTAGCTCCCCTTCACCGCAACGGCTCTACTACAATGCTAATGTCTTTCGTCGCCCGGAAGAAGGCAGTCATAACGGACAACAGGAGCAATTCCAGACGGGGGTGGAACTGTTGGGGGCAGGGGGCTTACTCGCTGATGCAGAAATTGTGCTGCTGCTGATCAATTGCCTGCAAATGGTGGGACTGGGCGATCGCTGGCAGTTGATTTTAGGCGAAGCTGGTTTAACTCGATCGCTTCTCTCGGTCTTTCCAGAAGCGGTGCGAAGTAAGGTTCGCCATGCCCTTGCCCATCTCGATCGCCTGAGCTTAGAGCAATTGGAACTTCCTGCAAACTTACTGGAACAAGCCCTCTTTTTGCTAGAACTGCGGGGGCGACCCGCAGATGTTTTACAACAGGTGAGTCAATTGCCCTTGGATGAACCACAGCGCCAGCGGGTCAACCATCTGAAATCGCTGATCGAGCTACTCCAAACCAGCTTGGGTTCTGCCCAGGAATTGCCGATCGTTCTAGATCTCAGCCTGATTCGCACCTTTGATTACTACACAGGGATTGTCTTTGAAGTGGTTAGCGATCCACTTGCAGGACAACAAATTCTTGGGCAAGGGGGGCGCTATGATGAGTTGCTGGGTGTATATCACCCCCAAGGGCAATCTCAACCGGGCATCGGCTTCTGCTTTGAGATTGAACGGTTACACCAGGCGCTGTTACCCACAGGACAGTTACCCCAAACCACCCCAGCTTGCGATTGGCTTGTGGTCGCAACCCAGGCAGGCAGTGAGGCGATCGCCCTTACCCATGCCCAGAGCCTGCGCCAAACTCACCGGGTGGAGCTTGCACTAGAGTTAGCCAACCAGCCGGAAGAGATGCGCACCTATGCTCGCGATCGAGGGATTGCCAAGATTGCTTGGGTCAGTGGAGCGGCGATCGAAGTGGAAACCCTGGTCACCTGATCCCCCTAGCCCCCTTAATAAGGGGGAACCGAGCCAAAGTGAGTGTTTGAGTGATCGATCTCTTGCCTAATTGCCGCTCAGTTCTTTTGGTTGGAAGTCCCCCTTATTAAGGGGGATTTAGGGGAATCGGGATGGGTCGCAATGACGAGTTGATTAGGTATTAGGGGTATCGAAACTCGTCAGACTCACATGAGTCGAACTCACGTTAAGAGAAAACACTGAGAGATCACACTAGAGAGAACGCTGAGAGAGAACATCATGGCTCATACGATTTTGACTGACGTTTGTGAAGGCGTTGCAGATTGTGTTGCGGCTTGTCCGGTCGCCTGCATTCACGAAGGACCTAGTAAAAACCAGAAAGGCACTGATTGGTACTGGATTGATTTTTCCACCTGTATTGACTGTGGCATTTGTCTACAAGTTTGTCCGGTGGAAGGTGCGATCGTGCCAGAAGAACGCCCCAAACTACAGCGCACACCACAGTAAGACTACACAATTGGTGCAATGGCGTTTCATTAAGCTGCGAGGATTTTACGCAGGTTATTCTGAGTCTCGGCAAAGAAAAATAGAGCATCGTGCCTTGTAGACAAAATCCTGTAGCGCAGTTGCCGTGACACTGAGTTGCGATAATACTGTGCTACTGGGGCAGCTATGTCCTGCACGAAAACGACCTCCTTTGTAGATTCAGGGGGCATCTCCTTTTTCTTAACCGTTAACTGGGCAACACCTGTTCACCCTGGTTTGGCTTGAGCGGGATTGGGCGAGTATCAACTGCGATCGCGGGTTCGCTAATCGCCTATCATGGGCTGGTAGACCTTATGAAATTTCCCCTTGCCAGCCCTAATGACTGCCACGATTCCCACCCTCTCTAGCCAATACGAACCCAAAACCACCGAAGCCAAATGGCAGAAACACTGGGAGGAACAGCATGTCTTTCAAGCCGACCCCTCCCAAGCGGGAGAACCCTATTGTGTGGTAATTCCACCGCCCAACGTGACCGGAAGTCTGCACATGGGGCATGCCTTTGAAAATGCCCTGATTGATGTGTTGATCCGCTACCAGCGCATGGCAGGCAAAAACACCCTCTGGCTCCCCGGTACTGACCACGCCAGCATTGCCGTGCAAACCATTCTGGAAAAACAGTTAAAGGAAGAAGGCAAAACTCGGGATGAAGTTGGACGGGAAAAATTTCTAGAGCGGGCTTGGCAGTGGAAGGCAGAATCCGGCGGCACGATCGTCAACCAACTTCGGCGTTTGGGCGTTTCGGTAGATTGGAGCCGGGAACGCTTCACCCTAGATGAGGGACTTTCGGTCGCTGTTTTACAAGCCTTTTGCCAACTTTACGAAGAAGGATTGATCTACCGAGGGAATTACCTAGTGAACTGGTGCCCAGCTAGCCAGTCCGCTGTATCGGATTTGGAAGTGGATCAGCAGGAAGTGAAGGGGCATCTCTGGCATTTCCGTTATCCCCTTGCAGAAGGTGAGGGCTACATTGAAGTGGCCACCACCCGCCCGGAAACCATGCTGGGGGATACTGCTGTGGCGGTCAATCCCAACGACGATCGCTACAAGCATTTAATTGGCAAGATGATTTTGCTGCCGATCGCCCTGCGCGAAATTCCCATCATTGCCGATGAATTGGTAGATCCCAGTTTTGGCACCGGTTGCGTTAAGGTCACGCCCGCCCACGACCCCAACGACTTTGAAATGGGCAAACGCCACAATCTTCCTTTCATCAATATCCTCAACAAAGATGGCACCTTAAACGAAAATGGTGCAGAATTTGTCGGACTCGATCGCTTTGTAGCCCGCAAACAAGTGGTAGCAGTCCTAGAGGCTCAAGGATTCCTCGTCAAAATTGAAGATTACACCCATACCGTTCCCTTTAGCGAGCGCGGCAAAGTTCCCGTAGAGCCACTGCTCTCCACCCAATGGTTTGTCAAAATTCGCCCCCTCGCCGATCGCGCCTTGGAAGCCCTGGATCAGCACAATTCACCGCAATTCACCCCAGAACGCTGGAGCAAGGTGTATCGCGATTGGTTGGTTAACCTGCGGGACTGGTGCATTTCTCGACAACTCTGGTGGGGGCATCAAATTCCCGCCTGGTATGCCGTCAGCGAAACCCATGGCGACATTACCGATAGCACCCCCTGCTTTGTGGCCCCCGATGCTGAAACTGCTCGTCAACAAGCGATCGCGCAATTCGGTGAAGCCGTCCAGTTAGTTCAGGATCCGGATGTTTTAGATACCTGGTTTTCCTCGGGACTCTGGCCCTTCTCCACTATGGGCTGGCCAGATACTGAAGCAGCAGATTTCCAGCGCTACTATCCCACCACCACCCTCGTGACAGGGTTTGACATTATCTTCTTCTGGGTGGCGCGCATGACGATGATGGCAGGGCACTTTACCGGACAAATGCCCTTCAAAAATGTCTATATTCACGGTTTGGTGCGGGACGAAAAAGGACAGAAAATGTCCAAGTCCAAAAACAACGGCATTGATCCGCTCAAGCTGATTGATAAATATGGAACCGATGCCCTGCGCTATGCCCTGATTAAGGAAGTTACCGGAGCTGGACAGGACATCCGTCTAGAATACGATCGCAAAAAAGACGAATCTTCTTCCGTTGAAGCAGCCCGCAACTTTACCAATAAACTGTGGAATGCTTCCCGGTTTGTGTTGATGAATCTAGACGGACAGTCTCCCAGCCAATTGGGTCCCGCCAATCCAGCAGATTTGGAACTGAGCGATCGCTGGATTCTGTCTCGCTATCATCGGGTTGCGGCAGAGGTGCGGCATCACTTGGATCAGTTTGGCTTTGGTGAAGCCTCTAAGCTGCTGTATGACTTCATCTGGGGGGATTTTTGCGATTGGTATATCGAACTGGTGAAATCTCGTTTGCAGGGTAACAACGCCGCATCCCGCACAGTAGCCCAGCAGGTCTTAGCCCAGGTGCTAGAGGGCATTCTGCGGTTATTCCATCCCTTCATGCCCCACATTACCGAAGAAATTTGGCATACCCTAGCCCAAACCTCGGATGCAGAGAGTTTAGCCCTGCAACCCTATCCAGTTCCTAATTCTGACCTGATCGATGAAGATCTAGAGTCACAGTTTGACCTGTTGATTGGAACCATTCGCACCCTGCGTAACCTGCGGGCAGAGTCGGGAATCAAGCCAGGGGAAAAAATCGAAGCTATCCTCCAGTCAGACAGCGATCGTGAACGGCAAATCCTCACTGCAGGACAAACCTATATTCGAGATCTCGCTAAGGTCAAGCAACTGGCGATCGTTGATCCTCTAGCACCGCCTGCGCCCAGCCCAGCCCCCGTCTCTGCACCCACAACTGCTTCTCTCTCCGTCACCCAAACGATCGCAGGTCAAACGCCTGGAAAATCCTGGACAGATAAAACCTGGTTGGAACGGTTGGACCTGGTGGAAAGCATCGAGACGATCGCCAACCTAACTTACCAACATCGCAAATTCTTGCTCACCCTCGGAGCCTTGTTCAGTCTGTGGATGTTGCTCCAGTTTACCCTAGCCATTTTGCACAGCATTCATCAGGTGCCACTCCTCTCTGCCCTCTTAGAACTGGTGGGACTGATCTACTCAATTTTCTATGTCAAAGACCATCTCTGGGATCGTCAGGATCGCGATCGTACCTTGCAGCAAGTGCTCACCTTGAAGGATGAAATTCTGGGAACGGGTGGAATCTTGCCTCTCACCACGGTGGAAGTCTCCTCCCATGCCAGCCCAGAAGTCACCCCCCCTGCAACGATCCCAACAGATTCCGCCCAGGAAACAGCCCCGCAACCTACCCAGCAGATGTTTGCAGGTGTAATCGGCACTGTGCAAGTCCTCATTCCCCTGGCTGGATTGGTGGATATTGCTGCCCTGAAAGCAAAGTTACAAAAAGATCTCGGGAAGGTGGAAGGAGAAGTACAGTCCCTGTCCAGTCGGTTGAGTAATCCTGGCTTTGTCGATAAAGCTCGCCCAGAAGTGGTGGAGGGAGCCAGAACTGCTTTAGCCGAGGCAGAAAAACAAGCCGAACTGTTAAAAGCGCGGCTAGAACTGCTGTAGAACACAATTGGCTGTGCATACTGTCTATACAATGGCATCACACAATGGCATCGCTGCCCCTAGATGAACCGTTCCTTGAAACCATGCCCTGGATGAATAGTAAAGCCGGGAGATGGAGGAATGAGTTTCTCTGGGGGCAACCCTATAAAGATTGAACAGAAGGGAGATTCGTTTGGGAGAGCTAAGTTACCATGTCTATGACTGATTTATGGCTGAAGTTGCTCTAGCTGAAGTTATTCCGGCTTAAGTTGCTCTAGTTTAAGTTGCTCTAGATCTAAGTTCCTGTAACCTTGTCCGTTAGTGATTCGAGAGACCCCCAATGCTGTACCTTGCTCAGGTTCATCAAGGCACATCCCCCACTGAAGCGGGATTTCGCTTGCTTGCCCTCCAAGAGGCAGAAGATACCTGGGTCGTATTCCCTCAAGAGGAATTTGTGCCATGCGATCGGGCTGTTACCCTATGTTCGGAATTACTGGTTTTAGTGGATATTACAAGCGATCAGATCGTTAGCCAGATACAGGATGCCAAACCCTGGATTTTAAAAATTCTGCAACAGTATCTCAGCTTGGGGATCACACCAGAAGCCCTGCACCAGGAAGTAGAACGAGCGGAGCAGTGGCGGCAGTCCCTTACCTTACAAAGCCAAGAACTCGATCGTCGTGCTCTGGAACTCGAAGCGAGGCGAGAACAGATTCAGTCCCTAGAGGAAGATCTCACTCGCGAAAAGAAAAAAATTGAAGGATAGGTTCAGTAGACCGTCAAGCTGATGAATGATGTGGATTGAAGGGGCGAGGGGGGCTACGGGGTCAAGCTACTAGCCCTTCTCAAGCCCTCGTCCCTAAATATTTCTCAGTAAAGCACAAAAATTGATCCCCGAATGTAGTCCAACCCTCTTGCATTCAGGCACCACCCACCTCAAACTAGTGATGGGAGTTGATTGGCAAAGTTTGAGAGGTTTCTAGTGAAAAGAGTTTTAGGGATCATTCTAGGTGGCGGTGCGGGAACCAGGCTGTATCCACTGACCAAGCAACGGGCTAAACCCGCCGTACCTCTAGCTGGGAAATATCGCTTGATTGATATTCCAGTCAGTAATTGCATCAATTCGGAGATTTATAAAATCTACGTTCTCACCCAATTCAACTCTGCCTCACTCAATCGTCACATTTCCCGTGCCTATAATTCTTCCGGTTTGGGAGTTGGGGATAATTTTGTAGAAGTTTTGGCAGCACATCAAACACCTGATAATCCCAACTGGTTCCAGGGGACGGCTGATGCTGTGCGTCAGTATCTTTGGTTGTTCCAAGAGTGGGATGTTGATGAGTACATCATTCTGTCTGGCGATCACCTCTATCGCATGGATTATCGCCAATTTGTCCAGCGGCATCGGGAAACCGGAGCAGACATCACGTTGTCGGTGGTGCCGATGGATGAAAAGCGCGCTTCAGAATTTGGGCTGATGAAAATTGACAATTCGGGGCGTGTGATTGACTTCTGCGAAAAGCCGAAGGGGGATGCGCTCAAGGCAATGGCGGTGGATACCTCGGTTCTAGGGTTGAATAAAGAGGAAGCGGAGCAGTTTCCCTATATTGCATCCATGGGGATTTATGTCTTCAAGAAGGATGCCATGATGAAGCTACTGAGGCAGAATCCAGAATTTACTGACTTTGGTAAGGAAATTATTCCGAACGCTGCTCAAGATCATAATGTGCAAGCCTTCTTGTTCAATGGCTATTGGGAAGACATTGGAACGATCGAAGCCTTCTATAATTCCAATTTGGCTCTGACCCAACAGCCGAGTCCTCCCTTCAGCTTCTATGACGAGCTAGCCCCCATCTACACCCGTCATCGCTATCTACCGCCCAGCAAGTTCCTCGATTCGCAAATCACGGAATCGATCGTGGGTGAAGGATGCATCTTAAAGCAATGTCGTGTTCACCATTCGGTATTGGGTGTGCGATCGCGGATTGAACAGGGCAGTGTGATTGAAGACACGTTGATCATGGGCGCAGATTATTACCAGTCCTTTGGTGAAAACGGTTCCTATGATAAGGATTACATTGCCCTGGGAATTGGCAAAAACACCACGATTCGGCGAGCGATCGTTGATAAGAACGTTCACATTGGTTCGGATGTTCAAATCATCAATAAGGATCGGGTGGAGGAGGCAAATCGGGAAAATCTAGGATTCATGATTCGCAGCGGAATTGTGGTGGTGTTGAAAAATGCCATTATTCCTGACGGGACAATTATCTAATTCCCGATATCCCGCGCAATTTTAATTCCCCCCGATATCCCGGTAGAGACGCGATTAATCGCGTCTCTACTATTTTGGGGATGATCGCGTTTCCACCAATATTGTGGGACGATTCGATCGATCATGCGGCAACGCATTGGGGCATGGCATAACGACGGTGCATTTTCCGCCCGATCGCCCCTGCCACCGCCTCCACCGACTTCACCAATTCCACCATATCTGCCAACGAAAGCGCCTGTTGCGCATCAGAAACAGACTGATCCGGCTCGGGATGACATTCAATAATTAACCCATCCGCTCCACAGGCGATCGCTGCCCGCGAGAGATCCGCAATCAGTTCCCGTCGTCCGGCAGCATGGCTAGGATCTACAATGATCGGCAAGTGCGTAATTTGACGTAGGGCTGAAACCGCTCCCAGATCTAAAACGTTGCGCGTATAGGTATCGAAACTCCGAATCCCGCGTTCACAGAGCACCACATTCGGATTGCCATAGCTCATAATATATTCCGCAGCCATCACGAATTCTTCGATCGTTGCTGCCAAACCTCGCTTGAGTAATACGGGCTTTTTAATTTCACCGAGTGCTTTCAGTAGATCGAAATTTTGCATATTACGGCTGCCTACTTGCAGCATATCAGCCGTTTCAAGAATTTCAGGAATTTGGTGAATCGCCATCACCTCTGTCACCACAGGTAGCCCAGAAGTCCGACGTACCTCTGCCAAAATGTCCAACCCATTCGCTCCCATCCCTTGAAACGCGTAAGGGGAAGTCCGTGGTTTGTAGACTCCCCCTCGTAGGGCATGGATGGAATGTTGCAGTTGGGCGGCGATTGCATCCATTTGGGCTTGACTTTCAACGGTACAAGGTCCGCCAATCACCACCACCTCGGAACCGCCAATGGCAAGGCGATCGGTGAGATCAACGATGGTTTTATGGTCTGGATTGCGCTTGGTAGCAAGTTTTGCGCCTTTCATGGAAATTCTCCTCTGAATGAGTGGATAGACTAAGTAGACGAATGATGACTAAGTGAACGGATGATGACTAAGTAGACGAATGATGACTAAGTGGACGGATGATGGCAGTGCAAGTATTCAAGTAGAAAATTCAACAGCAATGAACCCGTTTCCCTAAAAAGCGAACCCCCCGGAACCTTGTGGGCGTTCCAGGGGGCTTGTCAACCTTGTTTGGCTACAGAACCTTACCCAGAACGCCTCGCGCACCAGAAAAAGTAAAAGCCATAAAACCAGGAAGACAGACAAGACATAAAATTCACACTGAATGAAGATTGGAATTCGGATGGGTAGAAATAGCAGGAACTTTGAAAATCCGTTAAAAAAACCGTAGATTCAGTTATCTACGGTTCACTCAGTCGGGCTATGCCAATGCATCAGGACTGGTGAACCGCTCCTTGCCAAAAATAAAAGTAGAAAAATCGGCTAAACATGATAACTGGCTGCGTAATGAGGTTTTAAGGGAATGGGTTAAAGCGAACTGCATCTAAAACTTACCTTCGACGTTAGCAAAGGTTTCCCAGAACTGTCAAGGGGTATTTTGGAAATTTTCTTTGGCTTGCCCCTCAAACCAGTGAATCACATGCTGAATATTGACTTCTTCTAGAGAAAACCCTGTGGAAGCTGCAATTTGTTGCAGGGGAGCCAGCGAAGACAAGACTAACCGGGCAAAAAAAGCGCGAAAGTTGTCATCAATTCCCGCTTCCAAACTTGGGTCTGAGTGAATCCAGTGAATAATATCCGTCTCTGCCAAGTCCGCGATCGCACAGTCTTTTGCTAGGGCAATTTCTTGGAGCGATCGCAGTGCATAGATACTGACACGGGTCGTAAACTTATCTCGGGAAGTGAGCAATGCTGCATCCACCAAAGCACATTCTTCGGGGGTCAGAAACTCAGTAGAAGGTTGCATTTGAGAACCTCAAGACAAAAGTGAATTCAGAAGAGCACAGCTTGAATTTTATGGCATTTTTGCTCTGGTGCGGTAATTTACGCGATCGGGTTCTCCTGTTTTCCAGTTAATCAACCTTGTCTGAATACCCGACTTTTTGTAACAGCATCAGCGGAGTCATGGTTTTGAGGGTTGATAATTGTTCAGCATTGCGCACCAACAATGCTCCAGCAAATCCCAATGAATTAATCGAAATACCCTGCCAGCCTTCCTGCGCTCGCGGCACGAGGAGCATCCAATGGCGGGTCATGAGTAAATTATAGGCACCGGATTGATGGGTGAGATGAATGCCGTCCCCAGCTTCTAAACCGACAGTTCGTAAGAGTTGCCGATACAATTCAAAGGTGGCATGAGCTGCTTGAACAGGGTTCAGATAACAATCGGGATCGATCGGGGCGATCGCATGACGGAAGGGCAAGAGCGGAACAGTGCTAATCCTGTCTTGTATGGTGGTTGAGGGGGAATGGCTAGCAGTTTTTAAACTGGGAGCGATCGCGGCTTCAATGGGCAAGCGCAATTGTGTATTTTCTGTCTGAATTAAGGGCAGGGGAACGAGTTGTAAATGTTTATGTTTTTGACTTGCACCCGCATCCTGACCACCGTTGTAGAAGACCAATCCATCCACTTCAGATAATGTTAACCAGAGCGCTTCAAAATCTTGTAAAGTCAGCAGAGTTTCTTGTGATTCAAAATGTTTTGTGATCATTAATAAATGGTGATCAACCACATTAAACTTGTTTAATAAACAAACATGGGTTGGAGAGAGATCCGCTACCCATAATTTCTGTTCATAGGGCAGGAAAGGATTCACTTCAATGCCTTTTTCTGCTGACTCTTTATCCTGTTGTTTGCGGGCTTCGGTTTTGCGATCGAGGTTTGCCAAGATTCGCACAATGAAAGAAATGCCGTGATAATCGAGCAATTCATAGGTCGTCGGAATTGAGAGCAACGCGCCACAAGCTAAAGCAGCTTTGGTTTGTTCCAAGGTTCGCTGCCACAGCGTTTGCAGGGGACGAGACGACACTACAGGTACATTGATATAGTTCATAAAAGTTATCTATAAAGAAGATGACACATAAAGCATTTCAAACAGAGAGTGTCTTATCCAGCCAAGAACACCAAGACTGTGTCAGCAGTGTTGCATGACAGGATTTAGCCTCAGAAGCAATCCTTAGATTAACTTAAATTTGCGCCTTTCCATATTACAGGACATGGGTTAAACAGATCGCTGTTCCGATCGCTTCTGGTGCAAATATTCAAATACACTTTTGTCTCCAATATCATCCGGAATATTTTGCATAGCTTTACGAAAGGCAAAGATGAGAAACAGAATTGCCCAAGCGATCGCTAAACTTTTTTCTACTGCGATCGGCAAAATTCCCAAGAGATGTCCTAACAACAAAATGGGAACGATCGCCGTCAATCCCTTGGTTTCTAACCGATCAAAACAAAAGGCTTCTTTGAAATAAATGCCCGTCAGTGCTGCAAAGGTAAAACCAATCCCTAGAATGGAGAGCGGTTGATGATACAGAGTGGTGGCTAACGGAGCTGGATCAAGCAGCGCGAGGGCAATGGCAGCCACCGTTCCCACGAGCCAAAATCCTTGCAACAGGCGATGGAGAACTGCCATATAAATGTGAATAAACCACAAACTCATGCCCAAGCCAAGGGTTAACAGAATGTACAAGACCGTCAGCGCTAGAAATTTACCTGTAAATTCCAAATCGAGGACTAGAATCAACGTCGCGATCGCCACTGAAAAGGCTGCCATCATCAAACCCAGGCGATAGAACTTCACCCCCTGACGATCCTGTTCTGTAATGGTAAATGAACCAAATTGCCCTTGATAAATGGGGATTCCAGAATTGGGATTTTCAGAATTGGGATTTTCAAAACTAGGATTCATGGTTGCACCTCCATTCAATTAATTTATGCAGTTAACTCATCCCTTTAATCGTTGTCTTGGCGCGTTTAATTTCAGCTTGCAGGGTGCGATCGCCCGGAGTTAATTCTAACGCTCGATCGAAATGCCGTTGTGCCGAAGCAAACTGAAACTCCCGCATTTTCCAGCAGCCATGGTGAAACAGCACGATCGCCTCCCACTGTGTCAGATCTGCATCTTGGGGATAATGGGTGGCAAATTGATTGAGCTGTTCGATTGCAGTTTGGGTTTTGCGTTGTTTTAACAGAGTGACCAACTGGTTGTAACAGTCCTGTTTGGGTAAAGGGGCATGGCGATCGAGCGGGGGTAGGACCAGGGTTGGGGTTGGAAAGGTCACTACCTTATCCTGGAAGGCAGAGGATTCTGGAGGACGGGAGGCTTGAGGGCGATCGTTGTTTTGAAGGTTATGTTTTGCAACAGGATTGCGACTCGCTGGGGTAGATTGTTGTTTAAAACGATCGCCTGGGCGATCGCCCAATTGATTCTCTAGCCGATGGCTAATTGAACGGAACATAGTCCGATCCATCTGCTGTTCTTGCCAATTCCGTAATTTGGTAAAGAAGTTGGTTTTCCAGGCAATGAAGAAGAGCACCAACACTCCAAGCCCGAGTAGGGTTGCTGCTCCCCGGAACTGCTGATAGCCCTGATAGAGCAACTCATGGGGGATACTTAAGCGATCGAGCAAAAAACCGCTGGACGTGATCAAACTCCAAGATACAGCAGGAATCGTCACCACTACCAGCACGATAAAAATGCCATATTGCTTCAACGGCGCTAGTTTCCATGTCCAGGTGCGGGGCAGCAAAGGTTCCAGAATGCCGTAGCCATCTAATCCTGGAACCGGGAGGAGATTAAACAGGGCAGCAATGATTTGCAAATGGACTAAGACGGCGATCGCATTTATCCACCACGGAGTTGCGCTCCAGATCGTGAAGGAATCGACAGTGATCCACCCCAATTGAAAAGGCAGGGAGAGGGCGATCGCAACGAGTAAGTTGGCACAGGGACCTGCCAGGGACACTAAACTACTCCACCAAAGACGACGCAGGGCGGCATCATTGATATAGACCGCTCCTCCGGGGAGTCCGATGCCCCCCAGCAGGAGATACAGCATCGGTAGAATAATGCTGAGAATGGGATGGATATATTTCAGAGGATTTAAGGAGAGATAGCCTTTTGCCTTGACGGAGTAGTCGCCCCCCCAATAAGCGACGATCGCATGACCAAATTCATGCAAGCAAAGGGATGCAATCCACCCGACATACACCGCCAGCGCTAAATAAAAACCTTCCGCAGTCAGCTTTTCCGCAGGGAGTTGCATGGTCTATCCTAAAACACCGCATTCCCATGATAAAACACCAGCCTCGTGCTCTGTCATATCTATTTTGAGGAAGGAATTGGGAGGGAGAGGGGGAGAGGGGGAGAGGGGGAGAGGGAAGCCCATTCATTTCCTCTACATTTTTTGTCGTGAACGCAAAGGGTTAGGATAGGAAACGTGAGACCCCATCAACTGCCTGAAATCAAGCTCTGCCATGCCCCAGCCTAAACCTTTGCAAACCTTCCGTAGCGAATTTCCCGACGTAGTGCCCCATTCCTATACGATTTTCATTATGCCGCTGGCTTGGATACAGGCTTTTTTGGGGCAAATTTATGACTTTGTGATTCATCTCCTCTGGCAGCATCTCACCCAAGGTAGGCGCTATAAAACTGTGGGGGCGATCGTGGGGATGCTTTTATTTTGCAGTTTGTCGGTACTTTCGTACTTATTGCGCGAACAGGATTTTTGGTTACTGCTCGCTTCGATCGCCCTTTGGCTGGCGGAGCGCTGGTTAGTTCGGTCACAGTATGGTCATTCCCACCACAAAATCAGCACCCAATTAATCGATGCATCGGAAGAATGCTTGCGCTGGGAATGGCGATCGCACCGAGATCAGATTGTCGAAACCTTTGAGCACGATCGCTTACGGGGTGTGGCGCTTCATCAGCAAGTGATTCGGGGCGGCTGCTTTGACATTGAGCTAGCAACGGTCTGGCAAGTCTGTCTCCGGCTCACCGATGATCGGAATTTTTTAATCTATCAAGAACAAAATGCTGCACAGGCATTACGGCAAGGTCAACGGTTAGCGGATTATTTCCAATTACCCATCTGGTTCGCCGATAGCCAAGGTGACAGTCCCTACGCGATCGAGCCTTTGGACTTACATGGTTTGCGATCATCGACGCGGTTTCCTAGCACGATTCGGGTTCAGCATTCTGCTCAGCAATGGAAGATTGTTTCTAAGTGGAATGGTTCCAGTGCTTGGAATTTATTAGCTCAGATTGTGCAAGAATCCGGTTTTTTACTGTTCGTTGTCATCATTATCAATCTGATGATTATGTGGGGCAAGTTACTGTATACGATCGCCATGACCATCTGGGCTGGCTCGATGGCAGCCTTCACCTGGGGGATCAATGAAACCCTCTTCAGTTGGCTGTTACAAGATTTTGACTGGCTGGAGGTTGGGGAATTTGGGTTTGCGATCGCCCTCATGGTGTTTAAAGGGGCAGAACTCAGCAAGGAAGAGCATCTCTACCTCTCCCCTCAAGGCTTACGGGCATTCCTCGATCATCAAAAGCTGGGAGAAATGTCTTTGAATGCGATCGTAGCTTGTCTGTGGATTCAAAAACCCCAGCCTTTCGTGCTCATTGTCGGCAAACAAGAGGCGATCGAACTACCGGGGTTGCAACGGGAGATAGAATTTCGCGCCGTGGTGATGAAGGTGCAGGAGGCGATTACCCAATTGCGATTGCAGGAATAGCGCCCATTGTACTCCCCGCTTCAGTCAGGTGATTGCTGCAAATATTGCTGCAGGCACCAGAGGCTGAGACTTTGCCCCAAATTGAGCGGCAGCAGGGAAACCCCTTCCAGACGAGATTGCACCCAGCCCTCGCCCCAAGACCATTCATGAAACCCATCAACGCCCTGACTGAGGAGAAAGCGAATATTATTTGTGTCCAGGCGATCGATCGTGTGTTTGACGGGAATCACGCCCAAGGATAGGCTCCAAAAGGTCAACCCCGGCGACAGTTCCGTCGGCAGTTCGGGCACAAAGCGCTGAAATTTTAACCACTGTTGCAATTTGGCAGGTTGCGTAAAACACCGCTGTAGGCGATCGTGGCTGGCGGCAACTTCAATCCGCAGGTTGCTGTGCTGAAAGGTTCCAAACATGAGATCTCTAGGACGCTAAAGGATGGGACTGGGCGATATGAGGCTGGGCGATAGACGAGTCAGCTTAGCTTCATTTTAGCGGCAGACTTCTATCCTATTCCAAGCGCACGGCCTCCAAATTCCTGCATAAATCCGACGATCGCATCCCTAACAGACCCTAACAGCACTGTTAAGCAATATATCATTTTGAGCATTTTCCGAAATGGTGCCGTTGCAATGAGTTGTTGTCCATTGGCGATCGAATGAGGTGCCCCCCGATGAAACCCACTCCACAAAAAAACACTCCACAGAAGCCCACTCCACAGAAGCAAACTGCAAACGCAGGCCGGGACATTATCCAAGTTCAAGGGAACTTCCAGCAAACCAAAAAGCAAAGTTTTAATATTGCCCTCGTCTTTTTTGAAGTGGCAGTTCTGGGCAGTTTGGTCTGGGGAATTTCCGTTGGGCTACGATCGCAGTTCCAGCAACCCACTCCGGCTCCTACGACACAAACTCCATAATTCCATGACTATAACATTAAAGAAGGTTGGAAACGACAATGCAAAAATATCCTCCCGATTTCAATCGGCAGCTTTCTCCACTGGATGAATCAAACCATTCCCATAATGATTCTCATAATGATTCCCTAGAAAATTCCGCAGACTGTTCTCCAGAGCATTCTCAAGTCAGTCCCCAGATCGGTCACGCAAAACATGATCTGATTCAGGTAGGACGTGATTATATTCGCTATATCCAACTCAATTTTGAGGCAGGAAATTGGCTGCCCTTGTTGGCAAACTTTGCTGCGATCGCCCTCATAGGTTACGGTTTGCTGAATGGGTTAATCAACGGCACAGCCTATGCCAAAGAACGCCTATTGCCCGGTTCTCCGCCGATTGCCGCAAAGGATACCTCAGAAAGTCATCAGATCAATCAACAACTGCAAAGATTGAACGATACCGTTGACAAAACAGCCCTGAAGGAACAACTCGCTACCCTAGAAGCCAAGGTCGATCGCCTGCAAGCCACGATCGATCAATTGCCTGCACCCTCCAAAGGTGACAAAGGCGATCCGGGTGACAAAGGCGATCCGGGTGAAAAGGGCGATCCGGGTGAAAAGGGCGACAAAGGCGATCCCGGTGCAACAGGTGAAAAAGGCGATCCGGGTGCTAAAGGCGATAAAGGCGATCCGGGTGCTAAAGGCGATAAAGGCGATAAAGGTGATCCGGGTTTCCAAGCTCCCAAGGGCGATCGAGTTATATCTAGACAGGTTGCGCAACCTGTGAAACAGTTTGTTTCCCAACCTCAGCCGTAATTTTCAGCCGTAATTTTCAGCTTCAGTCGCTCCCAACCTGGGTGGAGATTAAATTCCCCACCCAGGTACCCTTGACAGTTCCCCCTGATTCCCGGTAAATTTCTATGATTGAGCAGATGATCTAATTTTCCTCTGCTTAAGCCCAAAAATCTAGCGCGATCGCCTTGAGCTTGAGGCCCTCAAAACGATCGCTAAGCCCCCAAGCTGCGAGAGCCAGCATGGTGACCTGGATTGCATTTTAGCATTCCACGCCGCCCTGTTTTGCTATGTCAGAAAACGGGGCGGCTAGTTTTTTGGGTTCTCCTCGTCCACGTTATTCATGTTTGAGGAAACCCAATGAAACGCTATACCAAACAGATCAACCTGCACCTGAGTGGGGATGCCGATGCCGTTGAGGCTGCGATCGGGCTTTTACATATTCTCAATTTCATCAGTGCGCATGAATGGAGCCAACCGATTCGGAGACAGGGCGAACCGACAGTTATCTGTGTTGCGGCTAGAGAGATCATGCTAGAAACTGATTAGCTAGCAATGGTTGGGTTGGGTTACGCTGTTGATAACCTAACCTACACGGGAATTAGACTGGAAGCAGAATAGAGAATATAGGTGCGATCGTGAAGGTGATGCTCATGGGGTCTCATCCTCACGATCGCGATTGCAGCAAATCATCTGATCTGTATCACCCCGTGGAAGACATTGCCATAAACATTTAAAACGGTTGAAAAGACATCCACAATGCGATTCACATTTATACCAAAGGAGACTCTGAGGAACTTGTATCAAAAGATTCTGCTTGCCTCTCTTGAAGACCTTCCTGGCAGACCGCAGGCATCTCCGTGGTAGGGGCGATCGCCTCTCCCTCCCAGCGGGCTAAGATAATGGCATTCACCGTATTTCCCATCACGTTCAAAAGCGTGTGAAAGCTATCCATCAGCCGATCGACTCCCGCTAAAATTGCCACCCCTTCCAAAGGCAAGCCCGCTGCACTAAAAATCGTCGTCATCATGACAATTCCAGCTCCGGGAACCCCCGCTGTACTAAACGATACCAACAGCGTGCTCAGGGCGATCGCTAGCCACAGGTTCGGAGTCAGAGGCACATCATAAAGCTGGGCAATAAAAAGCGCATTGAATGCCTGCCCCACCGCCATCCCATCCCGCTTCAGAGCCGTCCCCAACGGAATTGCAAAACTGGCGATCGGCTGCGATAACCCATAGGAATTCTGCGCATTTTGCAGGGCGATTGGTAAAGCAGCATTAGAACTAGCCGTGCCAAAGGCAAGAGAAAGCGCTGGGAAAAAACTTTTAAAATAGCGAACCGGATCAGCACCTAGCACGGTTAACAACAATGCATACAGTGCCATCATTAAAACGATCGCTAACACCACTCCCATCATATAGGCAGATAGCGTGACTAGTAACTCCAGCCCTTCTACGGCAATTACCGAAGCAATCAGGGCGAAGACTCCGATCGGCGCTAGATTCAAAATCAAAAACAGAATCTTTTCGCTAATGGCATACACACTTTCTACGATCGCCACAAAGGGTTTCCCCTGCTCTCCTGCTTGCTGAATACCAATGCCGACC
Organism: Synechococcales cyanobacterium; assembly: GCA_035285565.1. Classification (GTDB taxonomy): domain Bacteria; phylum Cyanobacteriota; class Cyanobacteriia; order Leptolyngbyales; family Leptolyngbyaceae; genus JAYKGX01. The sequence continues at coordinate 1,446 of JAYKGX010000084.1, read as the reverse complement.
AAAGCCCCAGACAAAATCACCTGCAACAGATTAGTACTGCCCAGAGCAGCGATCGGATTAGTCGGAATCAGGCTGACCAACCAGTCGATGAGGGAAGGGGCTTGGGCGGTGGATTCAACTATGGTATGGCTGAATCCCACCAGTCCAACGCCAGGGTGCAGAATCTGGGCCGTCAGCAAGCCCAAACCAATTGCCACCACCCCCGTCCCCAAATAGCTCAGCAACAATTTCAAGGTATAGCGTCCCATGCGATCGGCACTTTGAATCCGAGTTAGCCCCAAAATCAAGGAAGAAAAGACGATCGGCACCACGACAAATTGAATTAACCGCAGAAAAATCTGACCCAAGGGTTGCAAGACAAGCTGATGGGCAGGTTCAATCCAGGCGGGAAATAGGCTATGAATGATTGCCCCACAGGCACTTCCCAGGGCAAGGGCTAGCAAAATTAACGTAGACAGGCTCATCGCATCCAACTCACTTCACATTTCAGGAAACACAAAATGTTATTTAACCAACAAAATTTACTCTTTTGACCATAGCAGAGCCGATCCCCCACGATCGGTAACTTCAGTCATGTTTTGGTGAGATTTTAAAGTGTCATGATTTATGAACTTCCCTAGAAATCTGGGAGGACGATCGCATATTCTGTAAAAATCAATACAAAAATTACCCTTCAATTATTCAAATCGCCCTTTCAATTGTCTACTTCAGAGTCCCCAGCCAACGTGCTGAATAGACCTATTTTCATGGAGGTTGCCCATGTCCTTTCTTGCACAACCCTCACTTGCATCCAGCTTGCTCCAAGAAGCCTCTGCCCTGGAAACAGCGATCGCGGGTGGCTGGAATCCCGTTTGCCATATCACCTATACGCGGGATACTTGGGTGAAACTGCTGGAGTTGCCCAGTCCCTATGCTTTTGCTGAAGCCATGCTAATTTGCCTGGCCTCCCCTGATACCTGGGTTGCCTGGGTTCCGGATCACGGCGAAGTTAGAATCGATCGCAGTCAGTTCTACTGTTAAAGATCATCCTCATGATTGCGGCTTCGGGCTTGATTCTTGACCCAAATATCACGCTGGATAGTATTTTGACCGCGTTGGGAGTTGGTACATTTGGCTTGTATTCACGCTGGCGTTTGGGTTAGGCACTGTGGCGAACCATGTACTGTTTTATAATCTACCCGCATTAATTTTATTTTTGGCTGGCGCAATCATCTCTGGAATTGCTGTCTGGAAAGGAAAAATTACTGCTTGAGCCGACTGAGCTACTGGCCACCCATGGAATATCATCCAGAAAAAAATTCCGGAACGATACAGCTAGCTTGTCCCTTGCCCATACTCAAAGCCTTAATTCTTGAGTGCGGGTTCTCTCTGGAACTGCATCGATCCGGGAAATCTGTGCTCTAAAAATTAAGCATAAAGATGAATTGTGAAGATTCAGTAAGGAAG
>JAYKGX010000083.1:0-3098 GCA_035285565.1 Synechococcales cyanobacterium | reverse complement strand
TGATGGGGCGCTATGGCTATATGAATTGGCTACGGATTCCCAAAGTCAGCGATCGCACCATTGTCCAACAAAGCCTAGAGCGGGTGAATCTTTGGGAACTGCGCGATCGGCAAATTGGTGAACTCTCTGGCGGACAAAAAAAACGAACCTTCCTCGCCCGAGCATTAGCACAGCAAGCCCAAATTTTATTACTGGATGAACCCTTCACAGGAGTCGATATCAAAACCGAAAAAGCAATGATTAACCTATTACTGGATTTAAAGCACCAGGGGCACACGATCTTAATTTCCACCCACGATCTCACCTCTATTACCACCTTTTGTGATCAGGTTGTCTTAATCAACCAAACCATCCTCGCCTACGGTGAAACCTCCGAAGTCTTTACCGCAGAAAATTTATCCCAAGCCTTTGGTGGCGCGATCGCCGATTTATCCCTGGGAAAAACAGGAGTCGTACGATCGGTCAATCATGAAGAAACCCCGTAGGGGCGTGCATCCCACGCCCACCCCCCAAAACGAAGCGCAAACCCCTCAATTCACCGCAAAAATACCACACCCCCCCTAAATCACCCCAAAAAATGCCATAAAAATTCACCATCATGTTTATAGAAATTTGGTCTTGGTTAATCGGCCCACTCACCCACGCATTCATGGTCAAAGCAATCTTGATGAGTGTGATCGTCGGAATCGTCTGCTCCGTCCTATCTTGCTATATGACCCTAAAAGGGTGGGCCCTAATGGGAGATGCCGTATCCCATTCGGTATTACCTGGTGTTGTTCTCGCCTATTTACTCAAATTACCCTTAGCCTTAGGTGCATTTGTATTTGGCGTAGGGTCAGTACTAGCGATCGGCTATATCCAAGCCCAAACTCGGATTAAAGAAGATACCGTCATCGGGCTAGTCTTTACTGGATTCTTTGCCCTCGGTTTGGTACTAGTCTCTAAAATTCGCAGTAGCTTGGATCTGACCCATATTCTGTTTGGCAATGTGCTGGGAATTGCACTACCGGACATGATCCAGACGATCGCCATTAGCCTAATTTCACTCATTGCCTTACTCCTACTCCAGAAAGACCTCCTGCTCTTTTGCTTTGACCCCACCCATGCTCGATCGATCGGTCTCAATACCACAGCACTGCACTACACCCTCTTGACCATTCTTTCCCTCACCGCCGTCGCAGGGCTGCAAACCGTGGGAATTTTGCTCGTCGTTGCCATGCTGGTTACCCCAGGAGCCACAGCCTATCTGTTAACCGATCGCTTTGACCGCATGATGGGAATTGCGATCGCCAGTGGCCTGCTCTCCAGTATCGGCGGCACTTATATTAGCTATTACCTAGATGGCGCGACCGGGGGCTGTATTGTTGTTCTGCAAACCGTGTTATTTCTACTTGCAATGATTTTTGCCCCAAAACATGGCATCCTGAGCCGCCGTCGCCAACGTCAAACCGTTATGTTAGACTGAAATTCGGTTTTCTTAACATAACGTTACAATCATGAACCTTGAGCAGATCAAAACCAGCCTCGCCAGTCCTGATCCTCAGGATCGGATGCGGGGAATCACGGCTCTCCGGCAGTTTGAACCGGAAGTCGCAGCCCCCATTTTACTGGCACAAATTAATGATCCAGAGATGATCGTGCGATCGTTGGTGGTCATGGGGTTGGGTTTCAAACAGTCGGCAACTGCTTTTGATCAACTGCTGGAAGTAATGCAGCACGATGCTGAGGCAAATATTCGCGCAGAAGCGGCGGGAGCCTTAGCCAAATATGGCAAAATTGCTGTCCCCCATTTGGTCAACCATTTTTATCAAGATCAACATTGGCTCTCTCAGATCAGCATTATTCTGGCTTTGCCGGATTTAGACTGTCCTGACCAGTTTTTACAAGTGGTTCGTCAAACCCTGCAGGGTACTGAAACTGCGATTCTCACCACTGCGATCGAACAACTGCCCAGCTTGCTCGGCACCTGCCAGGAATCAGAGGCACTTGATCTATTACTAGATCAGGTTGCATCACCCCAGTGGGCCATTCGTCGCAGCACTGCGATCGCCCTTCAAGCTTTTCGCACCCCTCGTGCCCAGGCTGCTCTGTTCCAACTGCGCCAAGATGGTGATCACCGGGTTGTGGCTGCCACATTGGAAATGCTCATTGCGTAGGGCGATCGTCTCCCTCTCAACACAACCTGAGCAAGCCGTAATTTGGTAAGTGATCTTGTTCGGGAAATGATGTGATGGGTGTCTTACCAGTTGCGTGATCTTCATCACAGTTTCACCCAAATCCAACTTTTCACTAGACAATAAGAGCATATTGAGTGCAACAACTGACTGTAATCGCTCAAGACGGTCATTACTAAATCGTCAGTGCAACTTTCGTGCTCCTTTTGGATGGTAATGAGATGATGCCCGATACGCTGCTTTCCGACAGCTTGATGCCGGTTCTGCCTCCTATTCCAGTCGGGATTCTCTGTTCCCAGACTGGTGTGCTTGCTAAGGGGGAGATAGGGGTACGGGATGCCACTCTGATGGCGATCGCGGAAATCAATGCTCGGGGAGGAATTTTGGGGCGGTCGATTCAACCCTTGCTGGAAGATGGCGCATCCGATCCACTCATTTTTGCACTCAAAGCGAAGCAACTTCTGCAAACCCAACAGATTTCCACCTTATTTGGTTGTTGGTCTTCTGCTTGCCGCAAACAGTTGTTACCCGTCCTTGAACAATATAATGGTCTTCTCTGGTATCCCATCCAGTATGAAGGCTTAGAAGCCTCTCGCCACATTTTTTACACAGGCGTTTGTGCGAATCAACAGCTAGAGCCAGCTCTGACTTGGTTACTCCAGCACAAAGGTCGGCGATTTTATTTACTCGGTTCAGACTATGTTTTTCCCCGAGTCACTCATCGAATTGCCCAATCCATGATCGCAAATTGGGGTGGAGTTGTTGTAGGAGAACAGTATCTCGACCTTGCAACTGAGGATTTTTCAACTGCCATTGCTGAGATTAAACAGTTAAAACCGGATGTTGTCCTCAGTACGCTGAATGGTAGTAGCAATGTGTATTTCTATCAGCAATATGCAGCAGAACTTGATGGAAGCGCTATTC
>JAYKGX010000082.1:0-4448 GCA_035285565.1 Synechococcales cyanobacterium | reverse complement strand
TAATGCGGTCATCAGGCCCAAATCGCCCATCGCGATAGCCTGACATAAATCCGGTTCGCACCGCCAAGAGAATGGCATTTTTGGCCCAGTGGTTGGCAATATCTTTCAACGGAAGGGTGCGATCGGTGACGGGAATCTGCCAATAAGCATTGGCGGCTGAGAGCAGGGAGGCAAATTCGGCGCGTGTGACGGGATTGTTCGGCTTATATTTTTCGTCAAAGGTTTTTCCAGTAGGATTACCCTTCATAATATTGCGATCGATCAGATCTTGAATCGCTTCTTGAATGGTCTGAACCTGTGCTGAGGTCGCCCGAGGAGCCGCCAAACTCATTGGGAGATCCCTTGCGGTATAATCGCGACCCACCCGAAGCCTGTCACAGCCACTTCCTTTACCGTTAGACCAAAACTTGAGGGCAGTTCCACCCAACAGCTTGCAGGGAAACTTGTATACCCCCCTGCCAGTCTTAGCCCGTATGTCAGCCTTGGCTACGGTACCTCTAGAAGCCAGGAAATTGATCTTCGCGGTACCAGAACGAATATGCAACTGAGTGTTGTCATCCATATCGACGTTTTGTCGTTTTGCTACGTCGATCGTCTCTTCCTTAGAATTTCTTCCTCGAACAAGTTTAATATTACCCACTACGTTATCAATTTTTCCCTTCGCCATTGCAGCACCCCTTGCGTTAATTGATATTTACAGCGGTTGCTTGACTATCATTTCTTCCTATAAAACTGGGTTCGGTGGCAGCGATATCCCTGGCGTGAGAATTAATTTGAGTTGGTTTGAGTCACTTGAGTCACTCATGAAGTCGATCGCTCCCGTGCTAGACCCCAATATGAATTGCTTGAGCCTTGTAGTAATCTCTACACAGTTTATATCATGAGGTTTTATCCCAGTCTAGAATAACTTTAATAATTTTTACTTTAGCAATGCCAGAAATTATTTGCGATTTTTTCTTGGATTAACATTTAATGGCTTCGGTGTGCTTTTAGAAGAATTCAACCGGTCTGAAGTTGGCAAGGTCTTCTTGGCTGGAGGCGGGCTAGGACTCACTTCTGTTGATTCAGGATTCAACTTTTGGGAAGCAATTTTACAGAAATTCAATCGGTCTACAGCGGGATTTTGGGGAAAGTCAAATATCAATGCTGTCAAGGTTCGCTCATCTAACTGGGGGCAAGTAGGCGCATCATAAGGATGATAATCCTTGCGACTATACCAGCCACAATGATCGTTAGTGTATTTACGCCAGAGGGCTTCGATCGCTTGCAGGATTTCGCAGGGCATCCGATCGGCTTCCTGTTTCGTATTAATCTTCCCATCATCACTGAGATCTGCTTTTGCACCGCGTTCTCGTAATAACAGCCCATAGGTGGTTCTGAGCGCACCGTCATAGCGTTTTTCAAAGGCTTCGGGTGGCAAGAAAACGTCCTGCTCGCCAAACTTTTTCTGCCGCAGTTCTGTCTCCAACTGGGGTAAGCGGTGTTCCCGAATCAGTTTAACCAGCGCTGTTTCCGCCGATTGGGCAATGGCATCTACTTGTTGTTGATTGATCCCTGAGGAAGACTGGGGCGCTTTCAGTAACTGAGTGAAATTGAGAATCACTCGGTAGTTGGTGAGGGCTTCATCCACGTTGCCAGCAGCGGCTAGCCGATCGGCTTCTTGTTTTAGCTCAGCGGCGATCGGCAATAATTCAGGTCGCGCCCGATTCACCGAAGTATCGCGAATAATTTCGGCAAACCGCCGTTGGCTTTGCTGGTACCAAGCCAATCCCCCCGCCACCCCCATCACCGTCAGTCCCGCTGCCACCAGTCCTGCCATGCGCCACCTTGCCCACCGCCGTGCCTGTTGACTTCGCCGCAACAACTCCTGCGCTAAGGTTGATAATGGTACTGTTGTCGTCGCAGTTGCCGCAAAATTCTCCGCCTCCAACAATTTACGGCCCTGCAACAAATAGGCCACATCCTTTGGCTTACCCCGATCGCGCCAAACCGCCGCCGCCGCTTCCAAATCTCGCTGTTGCTTCAGCAATACCCGGTTTTCTTCAATCCACTGCCGCAACTGGGGCCAATGGCGAATCAGCGCTTCGTGGGCCACATCCACCACATCCACCCGCTGGGCCTGTTCGCTTTTTGCCAACAATTGCGTTGTGACGATTAATCGCTCCCCAGCGAGTTTTTCAATCACCCGATCGACCAATGCCTTGGGGCGACTTGCTGTCATCAGCTCGGGTTTGGCAACTTGTCGGCGGGTGTCTTCTGTGCCCTCGCCTAGTTGAGTTAAGGCCAAGAAAATCTGTTTGGCGATCGCTTGTTCCTCCACCGATAGTGCCGCATAAACCTCGTCAGCACGTTGTTGTAGCGTTCCCTGCACACCTCCCAATTGGTTGTAGTTAGATAGCGTTAACCAATTTAATTTCCGATGCTTCCAAAGTTCTGTCAATGTATATTGCAGTAATGGCAAACTCCCCGGTGACTGTTGCACATCCGTTGTTATTTGCGTTACCAATTCCTGCTCCACAGACAATCCCACCTGGCGTGCTGGTTCCGTAATTGCTTGGGTCAATTCCTCTGCCGTCAGGGCACTCACTGTTACCAAATTGGCTTGGATGTGGCTGGCTAACCCGGCATAGTCTTGCTCTAGACATTTGCTGAAAAAGTCTGCCCGCATCCCCACTACTAAGCAAAGTTTTTGATGCGCCTGTGCCAACGCCCCCAGCAGACAGGCAAAAAATTGCTGCCGCTCCACGGTATCTTGACAGACCGTAAATACTTCTTCCAACTGATCAATCACCAAAACTAAGCGGTGGGGAATTGCTTGGGCAAGTTGAGCCAGCCCGATCGCTCCCGTGCTCAGCAGTTGTTCCAGTTTGGCTAGTTGGGTGGCTCGATCGATCGGCGTGGCCTCGGGCGAGAGAAAAGCGAAGGCTAAACTTTGCAAGGGATGTTCCCCCGGTCTGAGCAAGTGGATCGTCCAGTGCTGACTTCCGGATAACCGCTGCCCTAGCTTGAGTTGATGCACTAACCCAGCCCGAATCAGCGAAGATTTGCCGCTGCCTGAAGCCCCCAACACCGCCAGAAAGTTCCCTTCACGGACTTTTTCCAATAACGCATCGGTCAGGGCGGTGCGACCATAAAAATATTGGGGATCTTCATCGTTGCAATCAAAATAAGCTAACCCTCGGTAGGGACACACCCCCGACAAAATTTTCGAGGGCCGCAGTTGCGACTTGCCGATCAACAGAATTTTGCCGCCAGAATTAGCAAACAAAGGTTGTTGTGGAGCTGCCCGCAGAGTTGGGGACTGGCGAATTAATTCCGTTAAGGTGAAATTGGTAATCACGCCATCGGCCCGCAGGTTGGGGTCCAGTCCGGTTAATAATGCCTCAGTCAACAGGCTATATTGTCCGGTGGTGGATTCAAAGGCCACTTCATACTCACGGGAAGCAGAAATAAAACAGCGATCGCGCCCTCGCCCTCGATCGCCCGGATCGGCGGTCTCAAAATTGAGCAGTTCACCACTATAGCAGCAATCCAGCCAGATGACCTGCTGCCGCACTTCACTTTCCTGCAAGAGTCGCCGCAACCATTGCAATGACAAGCCCCAATTGCCCACTGCTGGATTGACATCACTGGTGGCCAGATAGCCTTCTTGAATGCCCCGATCTTTGCGCAGCCCGTGCCCTGAGAAAAATAGCAGAGCCGTATCTGGCAGATGCTGTCCCGTTGGTTTAAACAGACGGACCAGGGCAGATTCTAATTGCTCTAACGTAACTTCTGTATTGTGGGCAACGCGACGGGCATCCTCCTCAAAGGGATCGAGAAATTCGGGCAGGCGGAATACCCGAAAATCGCCAGACTGCTCTAGCCGTTGGGCGATCGCTTCTGCATCGGCTGCTGGAGCCTGCAACAACGGCAAATGTTGATAAGTATTAATGCCAACAATCAACGCATCTCGGCTCATTTCAGCAATGCCTCCGCTTATTCCAATTTAATTCGGGCTGCACCTGCGATCGGTCAATAATAACATCGCTGCTACAAAACCAATGTGATTCATTGGATGGTTCGGAAGTCCCCCTTGATAAGGGGGACTTAGGGGGATCGAAATTATTTCAAGTAACGCGTACAAACACTCATGACCGCACCGGGTGGTAGATTTAGCATTTGCGTTTGGGTTTCAGGTACGATGGTCTCCGACCGACCATGGGTCATCGCGTCCCAAGGGTTAGGACGACTCCATTCATGGGGTTCGGCGACTCCCCGCATGTGTAGATTGTGAATCATTGCCTGCGCATGTTCCGGTTTGCCAATTAGCCAGAGACGCACGGGATCGCGATGGTCTCCGACCGATCTTGGGTCATCGTCTTTGCCACCGCCAATGTCGATCATTCTGGCAGCAGAACCGGACCGCACACAATAGGCGCGATCGTTTGTATATTGAGCCATGGAAA
>JAYKGX010000081.1:0-9443 GCA_035285565.1 Synechococcales cyanobacterium | reverse complement strand
GCAAAAACCCCCTTCTCAATTTGCTCAGGCTCAAAAGGATAGCTCTAAACCCGGTGTGGTGGCAGTGGCCAAAGATGCTACCCAGGGCGCGGAATTCAACAAGTTTTTCCCAGGTGACACGGGCGGCTTCGATCGCGTCTATACCCAGGAAAAGAAAGGATTCGTTGAAGCCAAGTTGAAAAAAGATGGTAAGGATGTGGCGATGCTAGCCATTTCCGACACCACAAGTCTACCGACTGCTGCTGCGAAGTTTGCGAACAGTACCACTCAGATCGCAGGCTACCCCTCCGTGGAACTCGGCACCACCCAGACCAGCATTTTGGTTGCCGATCGCTACCAAGTCAAGGTGATCTCACGGGATCCCAGTTTTACCCAGCAAGACCGCGCGCTCTGGATTGAACGCTTTGACCTGAAAGGGTTAGCAAAACTCAAGTAAAATCGATGGAATCAGAGAATTTTATATGAGCAAACCAATTTATGAACTGGTGGATGAGCTACCCACAGGTGGAACAACGGTCATGGCGCTCAATGCCCTGGACTTTGTCATCCCTGGACAGTGGCAAAATCTCACAGGGTTTACCAATACCATCCGCACGGTGACGGGGGAGACCGATGAAGGCTTGATCCAAGCGATCGGCGATCGGGCAGTTTACCTCTATAACGACGAGTCTCAAGGCTATCAACGGGCAATGTGGCTCTACCAAACCGTGGACAATGCGGCAGGGGCACTGGGCATGGCAGCCATGGCCAACAAAATTGGTCAGGATATCTCGTTTTTGGGTTTCCTGGGCAATCTCACCCCTAAACCAGAAAAAGCTCAGAGCATTGATCTCTGCGTCAAGCTGGTGGTGGAACTAGTTGCCTTTTGTCAAATCAACGGCATTCCAGGAGATAGCATTGGGGATTTTCTAGCTGCCCTGGGGGACTATGGTGGCGAGTCGCTGATGCGGATGGTGGCGCTCATGTGCTTTGACGGTTTGATCCCACTCGGAGCAGACTTCCTCAGCAAAGGGCTTTCCACCTTGGGATCGCTCTCACCGGAGGAACTTGGCAAGAACCAAACCTTCAAAAGTGTCAGCAGTCTGATTCCTGGCGGAGGTCTCCCAGGCCAACTGGGCTTTATTGGACAGAGCTTTGAATCGGTGCAGGGCTGGATGGGTGATTTTATCTCCAATAAAGGATTAACCCCCGACAATGCCCTGGGCAATCTGCAAAAGTTTGTCGATGTCTCGGCAGACAAGTTAGATTACGTCGGCGCGTTCTTGGATGTGGCGGTGAAATACTACACCCACACCGGAACCCAAACCCTGGCAAGACGGTTAATCGAACGGGCGATCGCTGAAATTTAAGCCGTTTGCCAAAATTTGAGCCTTAGAACCCAGCACCCTGCCTTTCGGGGCGTGTTGGGTTTTATTGTTTGACGCAACAGTTGACCAGGCAGTGATCCCCAGTTGCGATCGCTCAATCTAGAATCTCTCCAGATTGCTCCTTCCCATCCCTCACCCTTGCTGATAAGCTGATATCCATCTTTGGTAGCGCTTGATGTTAACGAACGTTAAACTGGGCAAATATATTTGGATCAGATCCTTTGAATTAATTTGAATTACAACGATCGCGATCTCGGACAATGTTGAGAGGAGTGAACTGTGCAAGTCGTTAAGGAGTATGTCCAGCGCTGGTATGAAAGCGGACTGGAGCCAGATGAGTATATTTGCCTCCGAAAGGAAGGAAACAGTGTCGAGATTGAGGATGCGGCAACGGCGAAGCGTCGCACCGTCTTGACCTTCTGCACCAATGATGTATTGGGACTGACTCAGGATGCTTCTGTGAAGCAGGCAGCGATCGATGCCATCCTGCATTACGGAACCTCCAATAGTTCCACCTCAGTACTGAGTGGTCGCATTGATATCCATCGTCAGCTCGAAGATGAGATCTCTGAATTCAAGCACTTGCCCCATACCCAGCTTTTCTTGAATGCTTGGATGGCAATGCAGGCTCTGATGGATGCCTTCTGTCACTTAGCGATCCCCGTCCCTGGCTTCCAGAACACCCAGGAAACACTGATTTTGACCGATGTGCTCAACCATGGTTGCATTGTCACGGCGATCGCTAATGCGGGAACGCGATCGGGCAAGATGTTTGGGCATAGTCCTCGGGTGCGGGTACGGGCTTATCGCCATTGCGACATGGAGGATCTGGCGCGGAAACTACAACGCTATGCGCGACCTGACGATCGCATTTTGGTCGTTTCGGATGCAGTCTTTTCCATGGATGGGGATATTGCACCCTTGCCACAAATGATTGACATTTTGTCCAACTACCCCGGCAGCACCCTGGTGATGGATGAAGCCCATGCCAGCGGCGCGTTAGGAGCAACCGGACGGGGAATTTATGAGCACTTTGGTCTCAAACCCGAGGATGCCATTCAGAAAGGCATTTATCCGCTGATCATGACCACCTTCTCGAAGTTTGGGGCTTCCGTGGGGGCAGCAATCAGTAGCCATTCGGCTGAGCTAAAGCCCTTGTTGAATGTCTCACCCACCTCGATCGGCACCTGCTCCCTGGCACCCCCTCTCGCCGCCGCTGCCCTGCAAAGCATCCGCACGGTCAAGCAAAATCCCGAACTGGTTCATCGGCTTCAGGAAAATACGCGATACCTGCGAGCTACATTAGCAGCCCATGACTTCGATGCGATCGGGGAAACCAATGTGGTGCCTGTGATTCTGCCTTCGGATGTCAATCCCAAGTACTTTGCGCGGGAACTGCTGGATTGCGGCATTTGGGCTTCTGCCATCTGGTTTATTGCCAAGCCGCGCATTCGGATCACAGTCAACACCAGTCACACTAAGGAAGAGATGGATGCTCTCGTGGCAGCGATGGTCACTGTCCGCGATCGGCTGTATAAGTCAACCATTAGTGCCTAGTGGGCAGTTTTCGGCAGCGGGGGAAAGGTGGGGAGAGACTAAACCCCCTCTCCCCACTACTTTGCAATGATGGATCCATCATTGCAAAGTCATTTCCTGGATTGTGGTCTCAGATAATCCGGTTAATTCAGCCACTTGGGCGATTGTCATGCCTGACTTTAAGAGATTCATGACCGTTTGAGCCAATTGTTGCTCAGCCGCTGCTTTGGCTTGCTCAGCCGCTGCTTTGGCTTGCTCAGCCGCTGCTTTGGCTTGCTCAGCCACTGCTTTGGCTTGCTCAGCCACTGCTTTGGCTTGCTCAGCCGCTGCTTTGGCTTGCTCAGCCGCTTCGGTATCTGTCGGAAAAAACTGTCCTGCTCGATCGCACCAACGTAACCAGGCTTGGGGTAACAGGTCAAAGGTCTCTTCCCAAACGCCTAAACCAATACCCAACTCAGGGATCCATAGCCGAGGATTGCTGGGGGCGATCGCTTGTTCTACATAGTTGCCTGTGGTGAGGCGAAAATAACGCAACAGACGCTTATTCTCGTCGTAGACAATATAGTGGGGGATTTGGACAATTTTTTCGTACACCTCAAACTTACAGGGTGGCTTTCCCGCTTCCGTTTGCGGTGGCTTGCTGTGGAAGCGACCCAGGTCCTCTGCTTCCGTGCCTGGAGATAGAAATTCAATCACCACCAACGGCGGCACCTGCTCATCCCATAGGACATAGCTCGATCGCGCTGCATATCCTTTATAGAGCCGAGAACCGCCCACCACCAGAAACCAATCAGGACGTTTATACCAGTTGAAATGGCTGGGATCGTAGTAGAGATTCAGGTCAGACGCGGTAAAAATCTGCTGGGGCAAATATTGGCTGAGATAGAGTGTTCGACTCAGCAGTTGGGGTTGGAGGTCATGAAATTCGTCAGGCAATCCAGGCTCCGTCGGATCTTCGCTCGGTAAATCATACATCGTCGGCAACCCAGCGATCGGCAGAGCCTCTTCGCCAGAGATCGCCGCACGAGCCGTTTGGGAAATCCTAGCCGTTTGGGAAATCTGAGACATGCTTTACCCCACAGAAACGACTCTCTCCAAGGTAGCGTAAAAAATCAGCGCTTTCCTTCCAGCCCATATCAATTTGTTAGAGTCAATCTTGAGAAACAGTTTAATAGATTTTGATTGATATAAGGTATTCAATTTCTGATCGTCGAAAAGCAGCGATCGCATGAATGACGGGGACTCAGAGGGATATAATAGGATCTGACTAAGTTATTTTGCCTAGCCACGAAAGACGGAGCCGCCTGTGTTTGTTCTCAGTGGATATGAATATTTTCTGGGTTTTTTGATGCTCTGTAGCCTAGTGCCCGTTTTGGCATTAGCGGCATCTAAGCTCGTCCGCCCCAGCCGTCGAGGTCCTGCTCGGCGCACCACCTATGAATCTGGTATGGAACCTGTTGGAGGTGCCTGGATCCAGTTCAATATTCGCTATTATATGTTTGCCCTGGTGTTCGTGATTTTCGACGTGGAAACCGTCTTCTTGTATCCCTGGGCCGTTGCGTTCAACCAGCTTGGCTTGCTGGCTTTTGTGGAAGCAATCATCTTCATCGCGATTCTGGTTGTTGGTCTAGTCTATGCTTGGCGAAAAGGAGCATTGGAATGGTCATGAGTCCTAAAGCCGCGATGGAACAAGGGGCAGTTCTCAACCCCGTCGCGCGTCCTCAAATTACCGAAGGATTATCAGAGAACGTCATTCTAACTACGGTGGATGACCTCTACAACTGGGCGAGATTATCCAGCTTGTGGCCTCTGCTGTATGGCACCGCCTGTTGCTTCATTGAGTTTGCAGCGCTGTTGGGATCCCGGTTTGATTTCGATCGCTTTGGTCTGGTGCCCCGAGCCACGCCTCGTCAGGCTGATCTGATCATCACCGCTGGGACGATCACCATGAAGATGGCTCCGGCTTTGGTTCGTTTGTATGATCAGATGCCGGATCCCAAGTATGTGATTGCCATGGGGGCTTGCACGATTACGGGGGGGATGTTCAGTATGGATTCTCCCACTGCAGTCCGGGGGGTTGATAAACTGATTCCTGTTGATGTTTACTTGCCCGGTTGCCCACCGCGTCCGGAAGCAATCATTGATGCAATTATTAAACTACGCAAAAAGATTGCCAATGAGTCGATTCAAGAGCGGGGAATTTTGCGGCAAACGCACCGCTATTACAGCACCACCCATAAGATGATGCCGGTAGACCCGATCGTAGATGGCAAGTATTTGCAGTTGGCTTCTCGACAAGCCCCACCGAAGGAATTAGTGGAAGCTTTTGGGTTACCTGTTTCGGGGCAGTTGGAAGCTGTGAAGGAGGCATAGATGGCAGAAGAACAAATGGCTGCGATCGTGGAAGCAGGCGTTGTTTCCAAATGGCTGACAGACCAGGGCTTTGACCACGAATTTTTGGGGTTTGATGCGTCTGGAGTGGAATTGATTAAAGTGGAAGCCGATTTTCTACTGCCCTTTGCCAGTGCCTTACAAACCTACGGCTTTAATTGTTTACAGTGTCAGGGAGCCTATGATGTGGGTCCTGGTGATCAATTGGTGAGTTTCTACCATTTGATCAAGCTGGAAGATAATTGCGTCAAGCCCTTGGAAGTTCGGTTGAAAGTGTTCTTACCTCGGGAAAATCCTAGAGTGCCGTCGGTCTATTGGATTTGGCGTGGTGCAGATTGGCAGGAGCGCGAGTCCTACGATATGTACGGGATTCAATACGAGGGGCATCCCAGCCTGAAGCGAATTTTGATGCCGGAAGACTGGGTGGGTTATCCCCTGCGTAAGGATTACGTTTCACCCGATTTCTATGAGTTGCAGGATGCCTACTAGATGTTGATTGATTCTAGGGTGCTGATTGATTCTAAATGCTGATGTGTCAGCGATTTATCCAGGTATGGAGGTTGGAAGGTTCCAACCTCTTTTGTTTAGGGATCACCAAACTCATGGCAGGCTGGATAGGTCATCAGGATCTGCAAATTGACAATAGGAATGTGCTTACAATGATGAATATGGAAAAAGGTGAATGGAATTGCTGACATCCTACGATCGCAAATCTAATGTGAATTGGTAGGGTAGATACACTAATTACAGAAATGACTGCAGAACTGATAGTTCTAAATTCACTACTACACTGTTCTCAGCACAGTCAACTCGTAGCGGGTGAACTTGGCGGCAAAACTCTGCCTGCACAGGCTAGAAGCCTGTCCCACTTTTTCAGATTTTGTATTGACTAGCAATCGCGCTTCTATTGCAAAATTGATGATCTATCTAAACTGCGATCGCTTGGGGTCAGAGCCAAGAGGATTTGGGTGCGAGTGAAAAACATATTGTCAATTTTTCTAGCGGATGTCGTGGGCATGATATCTGCTATTCGACTATTGGTGTCAACAAAGGTCATTGTGACAATGCATTTGTTCCGTGTTCCTGTCTTAGTGATAATATATAAGTACTATTGAGATGTGAAATGTCGTATGACTACTCGGCTAGAGGTTGAATTAGCGATCAAACAATTGCCAGAAAGTGAAGTTCGCGATCTGGCAAAGTGGCTTCAAGACTATCTCGATGAGAGATGGGATCGGCAAATTGAAGCAGATTTAGATCGCCTCATTGCTCAGGCAGAAAAAGATATTGCAGCAAACAATGTGAGGGATCTAGATGAAGTCCTTCGCAAGGGCTGATTTTTGGAAAGCATATGCCGAATTATCGCCTGAGATACAAGAGCAAGCGCGGAAAGCTTATCAACTTTGGCAGGAAAACTCACTTCACCCCTCTTTACATGTCAAAAAAGTTGGTAAGAATCTGTGGTCTGTCCGTGTCAGCGGTGGATATCGAGCGTTAGCGTTGAAAAAGGGTGACGATTATTACCCAATAACCTTCCTATAGTTTTTCAGGGACAACTATTTATTGTCAGGGTCAATAAATTCTGGATGGGTACGATCGCTGCCTCGCCAGAGATATTCCGTTAATTGACAACCCGATTCTCGCTCCTGGGAAGGATTGGTGGGGATTGGCCAATGGAGGGCTTTGTAGAGTTCCCAGCGATGCAAATCAAAGGTCGATTCCAGTAAATCGCCGTAGGTGGCAGCGGCGTTGAGCATCCAATGATGGGCGAACAGGGTTACTAAGAGGGCGATCGGGAGAGGCCACCAAGCCCATATCGACCACACTGCAAACAACATCCCCCATAACCACACCCGCGCTGCCGTATTCAGATCGGCACGGGTTTCTTGCAGCTCTTTTTTGACTGCATCGGGTAGGACTAACCACAGGCGCGGCCAGCAGATGATGGCATCCAGACCATACTTGGTTGTTGGGTGGCTTTCAGCGGCGCGGAGCAGATTGCCGAGGCGAGTGGGCATCAAGCGGGCGGGGTCAGCAGGGACTTGGCGGAGTTGCCAGTCGATCGCGACTAGTTCATCCAGTTCCGCTGCGGTTAACCGGCCCGTTTGGTCGCGTTGGGCGGCGAGGGTTTGCCAGCGTTGCTCTAAGTGCTGTAGGCGCTGCTGCTGGCGGGTCAGTAACCAGTGGCGGAGGGGATTCATCCAGGTGGGCCAGTAGCCCTCAAACCAGCGCAGCACGACCAGATCAAAGCGTTGGATGGCAAAGGCGGAGGCGGCCACGAGGAGCAAGCTGGTGATCAATACGGCAATTTGCAGGGGTTCGACGAGTTGGGTAAACCATTGCTGCCAGCCAGCCCAGCCAAATTTCTGCATCCCAGCAATGAAGCCCCCCAACCAGAACCCAAAGGCGGGGGTGAGTATGGTGGCGGCCCATTGTTCAACTAATTTGCTGCCTAATCCTTCCAGAAATTTTGTGGGCATCGCGATCGCTAGGCTCCAACCGGCGTGAGTTCACCGTGGGTGGGGCAGGTGGGCACGGGGATGCCTGCCGATCGCTGGTACCACACATAATCACCCTGGGGGCAGACATACTTTTGAGCGGAGACTGCGCCACTGCCACCGGGGAGCCGTTCATAGCCCTTATCGGTCGGTTTGGTCGCCAGGAATTCTTTGATCCATTGGTAGGTGGCGGGATGGCTTTTCAGCAGGGTCAGAATTTGGGCATCCCTGGACTGACCTTGCTGGGCTTGGGTGAGCAGGTCGGCGAGTTGGCGATCGAATTCGTCCGCTGCAACCCCCAACTTCTCGGGCAAAAACGGTCGAATGGAACGTGCCCCTTCTAAAACGTCTTCTGGGTTAAATGCCATTATACTTCTGATGATGACTGGAGCCGGTACACGATACTATCTTGAGGGATGTCCTTTTCTTTGAAAAACCCCTGAAAATTAATGTCGCTATCCCAACCGAAGGGGCGATCGGTTTGAGATCTAGATGCAGAACGCACAGTGGTTGCAGACAGGCAAATCCCCATATGTTCCTCAGTTCCAGCAATGACAATGTCTCCCGCTTGGATCGGCTTGGGATTCTTGATCCGCTTGGGATCGGCGATCAAAGTGCCTCTGCTCTCCAGCAAGCTTTTTGCTGTGGGTACATAGGTGCTGAGGCTGTCAATTCGCGCTTGGGCAAGCACCTGATTGACGGCCCAACCGCAGGAATTTTCACCGGGTTTTCCGGGGGGATTGGTGGCGGCGATGAATGGCAGGGTGCTAAAGGTGTCCAAGTCTTTCATCGCCTGGACGATCGCCTCATTCAGGTTGGGTTGGGTGAGGGGCGAATCACGTTTGAGGAGGCGATCTTTAAATAAGCTTTCACAGACTGCTCTGGGCAGGGGCAGGGCCTCCTCTGACCAATCATCTAAAAAGGATTGCATTTCTGGGGACTCAATGATCTTTTGCCGTTCCGCCATCTCAATCACAGTACGAAATCCTCGATACTTGCCCTCGCGTTTGCAATAGAGGTAACTTTGCCCAGCCTGGAGAATCCGCGATTCTGATGCTGAGCTGTTGGGGCTGGGTCT
Organism: Synechococcales cyanobacterium; assembly: GCA_035285565.1. Lineage (GTDB taxonomy): Bacteria > Cyanobacteriota > Cyanobacteriia > Leptolyngbyales > Leptolyngbyaceae > JAYKGX01. Next base: position 573 of record JAYKGX010000081.1, on the reverse strand, counting down.
GGCAACCACTTTCACCGTTGCGGTCAGACTGCGAATCACGATCGATTCCGCCTCTTTTCCGGGATCATCCGAGGCATCAACATGGACTAAGGTCGGTTCCTCGGTCAGGGGAAAAATCTCCACCTGGGGCCCTTGATCGGCAGAATCGCTGGGATCGGGGGGCTGCGTCAATTGATCCTCATTGGGCACTGGCGATCGTTCTTTATAGATCAAAGCTTGAGAGATCAAAATCGCCGTTTCCCCACGGGTAATGGCTTGCCGCGGTTTGAAGGTGGAAGCAGCATCAATGCTTAACTTGGCTTGCAGGGCAGCCGCGATCGCCAATTTGGCCCAGTCTGCGATCTGGTTAGTATCTTGATAAGGCTTGAGAATACCGGGAATGGCGGCTGGTTCCGGACGGGGGATGTCTAATCCTCCCACGAGTGCGACTAAGACTTCCTGGCGGGTAATGCGGTCATCAGGCCCAAATCGCCCATCGCGATAGCCTGACATAAATCCGGTTCGCACCGCCAAGAGAATGGCATTTTTGGCCCAGTGGTTGGCAATATCTTTCAACGGAAGGGTGCGATCGGT
>JAYKGX010000080.1:0-8445 GCA_035285565.1 Synechococcales cyanobacterium | reverse complement strand
AGCAGGGTTGATAGAATCTGCACAATCATTCTGCTTGACAGAGAGATTTGCAGAAAAATACCGATCGCTCACGACAGATCCGTTGCCTGACCCGCTTCTGGTTCATCGAAGCGAACTTGGCGATATAAAGTCTCCACGGGTAGGGTTAAATCGACCGTTTCGAGCCATAGCTCATCCTCTGCCTCGTAGCTTTGCATTACCCAGAGACCAGCCTCATTTTTGCGGAAACAATCTACACCTTTTTGATCGGCTTGGATCAGCACATATTCCCGCAGCGACTCCGCCTGACGGTAGCGCCGAAACTTCTTTCCCCGATCGATCGCCTCAGTGGAAGGTGATAGAACCTCTGCAATCAAACAGGGATAACAGATAACTTGGTTCGTATTTTGGTCACGCGGATCACAGCTTACCACCACATCAGGGTAATGGTAAGATCCCTTCGCCGTGACCTGAACCTTGATATCTGCGATGTAAACCTCACAGCGGCCACCGAGATGCTGATCCAAGGCTGTAAAGAGATTGGCGGTCACGCGATTATGGGGCTTTGTGCCCCCGTTCATGGCAAAAACTTCACCGTCAATGTATTCGTAGCGGCATTCCTAGAAGGGTTCCCACTCCAAGTAGGCTTCAGGACTCATGAATTGGTGCTGGGGGGATACCATCATAGGGGTGGACTCCAAGGCTGGGGTGACCTCAGTTTAGTGTAACGGAGCAAGACCTGCACTTGCAGCCTCTCAGCTTATGTTCCTCAATCATGGGGGAAAATCATTCTTTATTCGCCCAGCCTAACCCGTCATCGCACCCGACTAGCAATGCTAAACTATTTCCAGCCAAGTCAACTCGTAGCGGGTGAACTTGGTGTTGTACTGCTGAGACGATCTGTGGCACTGTAAAAGCTGCTGGTGCGATCGCCCAATCTTGCGGGAACCCTATTTAAGGAATCCTTCTTGATGTAGGGCAGATATCCCAGTTAAAACTATGACCATCTCGGCATCAACTTCTTCTCAGGCATTTCCCGAAATCCCTGGTTACAGGCTCACTGAACAACTTTACCTGGGGAGTCGCACAGCGGTCTATCGAGCCGTGCAAACGGCAACTCAGTGCTCTGTGGTGGTTAAAGTGTTGCGGCAGGAATATCCAAGCTTTGGCGAATTGGTGCAGTTTCGCAATCAATATGCGATCGCCAAAGACCTTCCCATTCCTGGCATTGTCCAACCCTTGAGCCTGGAATCCTTTGGGAGTGGGTATACCCTGGTGATGGAAGATTGGGGTGGGGTTTCTTTGGGTCAGTATCTCCAACAGCAGACGCTGGATCTGGGAGAAGTCTTAGCGATCGCGCTCCAACTCGCTGAGATTCTCCACAATCTGCACCAGCATCGAATCATCCATAAAGACCTCAAACCCGCCAACATTTTGATCCGACCAGAGTCACTTCAAGTCAAGCTGATCGACTTCAGCATTGCCTCATTGCTACCGAAGGAAACTCAAGAGATCCAAAACCCCAACGTACTGGAAGGGACGCTAGCTTATCTTGCGCCGGAACAAACCGGACGAATGAATCGGGGGATTGATTACCGGGCAGATTTCTATGCGCTGGGTATCACACTGTACCAACTGTTGAGCGGTAAGTTGCCGTTTGAGTCAGACGATCCGATGGAATTGATCCATTGTCATATTGCCAAGCTGCCAGTGCCCGTCAATCACGTGAATTTGGATGTGCCTGCGGTGGTAGCAGCTATGGTATCGAAGTTAATGGCAAAGAATGCTGAAGATCGCTATCAAAGTGCAATGGGGCTGAAACACGATCTGGAGCAGTGTTTGACTCAGTGGAAAGAACCGGGAGCGTTGACGCAGTGTCTGCAAAATAGAATCGCCCCCTTTCAACTGGGAGAGCGGGATTTGAGCGATCGCTTCTTGATTCCCGAAAAACTCTATGGACGCGAAGCCGAAGTTCAAATCTTGCTGGAGGCGTTCGATCGCGTAGCGTCTCCCCCGGAAAATCGCGTTGCTGGAGATCCAAAATCCAAAATTCTTTCTGGTATGCCCGATAGGGCTATAAATTCAAAATCCGAACTGATGCTAGTGGCAGGCTTTTCGGGCATTGGCAAAACGGCGGTGGTGAATGAAGTACACAAACCAATTACCCGGCAAAATGGCTACTTCATTAAGGGTAAGTTTGACCAGTTTAATCGCAATATTCCTCTGTCTGCCTTTGTTCAAGCCTTGCGGGATTTGATGGGGCAACTGCTCTCAGAATCCGATCAGCAACTGCAACACTGGCAAACTCAGATCCTGGAGGCAGTCGGTGAAAATGGGCAAGTGCTGATTGGCGTGATTCCAGAACTGGAACAGATCATTGGTAAACAGCCACCCGCCCCAGAATTATCAGGCAGTGCGGCACAGAATCGCTTTAACTTATTGTTTCAAAAGTTTATTGCAGTCTTTACGACCGCAGAGCATCCTCTGGTGATCTTCCTGGATGATTTGCAGTGGGCAGATTCAGCTTCGCTGCAATTGGTAAAGCTGTTGATGAATGACAACAGTTATCTGTTAATGTTGGGAGCCTATCGCGATAACGAAGTGTCACCTGCTCACCCGTTTATGTTGACGGTGGAGGAACTGAAAAAGGCAGGTGCGATCGTTCATACAATTATCCTAACACCGCTGTCATTTGAGGATACCAATCGTCTGGTTGCCGAGACGTTGAAGTGTTCCCCAGAACTGGCCCAACCCCTGACTGAACTAGTCGATTGCAAAACTCAAGGTAATCCCTTTTTCACCACCCAGTTTCTCAAGGCGTTGCATGAAGACGGATACATGACCTTTAATGGCAATTGCCGCTATTGGGAATGTGATATCGCTCAAGTTAATGCGCTGGCACTCACCGATGATGTGGTCGAATTTATGGCAGTGCAATTACAGAAGTTGCCAGAGGAAACTCAACAAGTGCTGAAGTTAGCCGCTTGTGTGGGCAGCCAGTTCGATTTGAATACGTTGGCGATCGTTTCAGAAAAATCGCCAACCGAAACAGCAACTACTTTGTGGAAAGCTTTGCAAGAAGGGTTGATTGTACCGACAACCCAAGTCTATAAGTTTTTTGGCAACGGATTGGAAACGGCTGAAACAGATAGCTCTTTGGCGAACTCAACCAATCCATCTGCTTTATCCGCTTTGCCATCCGTTGCCTATCGATTCTTGCACGATCGCGTTCAACAAGCTGCCTACTCTCTGATTCCAGCAAGCCAAAAAGCATTGACCCATTGGCAAATTGGTCAATTATTATTGCAAGGCTTATCCCAACAGCAGCGAGGAGAAAAGATCTTTGATCTGGTCAATCAACTAAATCTAGGCAAAGCAATACTCTCCAGCCTCTCTGAACATCTGCAACTGGCAGAGTTGAATCTCCAGGCTGGAGAAAAAGCAAAACTCTCATCTGCCTATCAAGCAGCTCAAATCTATTGTGAAACTGGCATTGCCCTCTTACCTTCAGAAGGTTGGCAAACCAACTATGTGTTGAGCTATAACCTCCATCGACATGGCTCAGAAGCTGCCTACCTTAGTGGAAATTTTGACCAGGCAGAAGCGCTGTATCGAGCAGCATTAGATCACGCGCAAACGCCTCTAGACAAAGCGGTGATCTATCGAATACAGATGACTCAATATCAACTTCAGGGGCGTAATGCAGAAGCGATTACGATTCAGCGCCAAAGCCTAGAGCTACTTGGCTGGGCAATGCCTGTTGAGTCAGAAAGTACTCAAGCTAGCCTGGATCAACAAATCACCACTGTGAATCGATTCTTAGAACAGCAAACGATTGAGTCAATTCTGGAATTGCCTAAAATGGCAGATGACAACATTGCAGAAATGTTGCGGATCTTACAAATTCTGTTCTATGCGGCTTGGCTAGATGGTCAGCCGACATTAGCATTGTTAGCATTGGCAAAAATGACTACGTTGTCATTGCAGTGTGGCAACAGCGATATGTCTCCTTTTGGCTATGTGGGGTATGGTCTCATTGCCAATGCCTTACTCAAAAATGCAGCACAAGCCTATCAGTTTGGCAGCATGGCAGTTCAACTTTGCGAGCAGTTTGATAACAGCGATGTTCGAGGAATGACGAACTTCCTCTTCGCTGCTGATGTGCATAGTTGGAGCCGTCCGTTGCGAGAAGCAGACACTTACTATGACAATGCTTTTAAATATGGCATGGATGCTGGGAACTGGCTGACCGTTGGCTTTATGATGATGCAAAGTGGCTCCGATCGCCTCACTTATGGCAAAAACTTGAATGACCTCTATGAAATTGCTCAAGCTCATGCTACATTTTTGCGTCAGGTCAAAAGTTTGGAGAACTTGGATGCCTTAACCGTGGGGGTACTACAACCCATTCGTCATCTGTTGGGATTTACTAAAACACCCTTTACCTTTGATGATGAAAGTTTTAGTGAAGCTGAGTATTTACAGAACTATTGCAATGCACCCTACCACCTAGCCTGGTTCTATTCAGTCAAAATTCGCCATGCTTATTTATTTGATCAACTGTCTAGTTACTCAGATTTAATTCCAAAGCTCAGCATCATTGAAGAGACAATTCCCAGTCACGCCAAAGTTCCTTCCAGCGTCTTTTATATCGTATTAATGCACCTTGCTCTAATTCCCACTGCCAGTGACGAAGTGCAGCGTCAATCTCATTGGCAAGCTATCCTTCCGCTTGAAGAGCGGTTAATCCGTTGGGCAACAGATTGCCCAGAAAACGTTCGTCACAAGTATCTCCTCATTCAAGCTGAAAAAGCACAACTCAATGGTCAAAAGTCAGAAGCAATAAACTTCTACGACCAAGCGATTGCCCAAGCTCAAGCTCAAGGTTATGGCTATGAAGCAGCCCTTGCCAACGAACTCGCCGCCAAGTTTCACCTTGCTTGGGGCAAAGAAAAAGTTGCTGCAGGTTACATGCAGGAAGCCTACTATGGTTACGCCCACTGGGGATCTAAAGCCAAAACCGATGACCTGGAAAACCGCTATCCCCACCTGCTCCAACCCATCCTGCAACGCGCCAACCAACCCCTCACCGGTTTTGAGACCCTGGCAAGTATCACACCTGTCCACTCCATCTATGCCACATCGGGTAAAAGTTCCTTTAGCAGCAGCGTCAACGACACACTCGATTTTGCTGCTTTGCTGAAGATTTCTCAAACCTTTGCCAGCACGATCGCCCTCGACGAACTGCTGCAAACCCTGACCCAGAAGATGTTGGAAAACTCTGGGGCTGACCACTGTGTGTTGATGTTCTGTCAGGACAATCAATGGCAAGTGCGGGTAATTGCGAATCTGGAGCAAGTTACCTTGCAATCTACGCCTCTAGACAACAATCCCGCCGTTCCCGTCAAACTGATTCAATATGTGAAAAACACCTTAACAGCAGTTGCCCTGGATGATCTCGATACCGATCTGCCTGTGATTGGCAATTATTTGCATCAGCATCAACCGAAAAGTGTGTTGTGTTTACCAATCCTGAATCAAGGGACACTGGTGGGGATTTTGTATCTGGAAAACCGTTTGACCAGTGGGGTATTTACGGGCGATCGCCTGCTAATCCTTAACTTCCTCTGCACCCAAGCCGCCATTTCTCTGGAAAATGCCCGACTTTATCAACAGTCTCAACTTTACACTCAGCAGCTAGAGAAATCCCTACAAGAGTTGCAAGAAAATCAGACTCAACTTATTCAAAGCACTGCCTTTCTGGAAGCTCAGCGTGAATCTTCTCGTGATGGCATTTTAGTCATTGATAAAAATCGGAAAGTTAGCGCTTATAACCAAGAATTTGTCAAGGTGTGGAACATTCCTGCTCATATTATTGAAACCCAAGACGATTACCAATTGCTGGGATTTGTATTAGATCAACTAGAACAGCCAAAAGAATTTTTGGAACAGGTGGAGTATCTCTATCAGCATCCTGATGAAACTAGCTTTGATGAAGTTAACCTGAAGAATGGAAATGTTTTGGAACGGGCTTCCACTACTGTGAAATTGCCATCGGGAGAACACTGTGGCAGAATTTGGTACTTTCGTGACATCAGCGATCGCAAATCTGCCGATAGACTAATTCGTCAGAAAAATCAGGAATTGGAACAAGCTCTGATTCGACTACAACAGAGCCAAGCGCAAATTGTACAATCAGAAAAGATGTCAGCATTGGGGAACTTAGTTGCCGGAGTTGCCCACGAAATCAATAATCCGATCGGCTTCCTCAATGGCAGCATCAACAATGCCAAAGACTACGTCCAAGACTTACTCGACTATGTGGTGCTCTATCAACAACATCATCCCAATGCAGCCGCACCCGTTCAGGATAAGGCAGAGGAGATTGATCTGGAATTTCTCAGTGATGACTTACCGAAATTACTGAATTCCATGCAAGGAGCCACTGATCGCATCAAATCCATCAGCACCAGTCTTCGCACCTTCTCCCGTGCCGATACTGAACATAAAGTGAGCGCCAATCTCCATGACGGAATGGATAGTACGCTGCTGATTCTCAAATATCGCCTCAAAGCCAATGAGTTTCGTCCTGCCATTCAAGTCATCCAAGACTATGGTGAGTTACCTGCGATCAACTGCTTCCCTGGACAGTTGAATCAGGTATTCATGAATATCTTGGCGAATGCGATCGATATGTTCGATGAAGTTGCTCAATCTCAGTCTTTCACTGAGCTAAAAGCCAATCCTCAGCAAATTACGATTCGCTCAGTCATGGTTGAAAACCAAGTGCAGATATCGATTCGGGATAATGGCAAGGGCATGACCGAGGACGTGAAAGCTAGAATTTTTGACCACTTATTTACGACTAAAGGTGTAGGGAAAGGGACGGGGTTGGGATTAGCGATCGCCCATCAAATTGTGGTAGAAAAGCACGGCGGAAGCCTGGAAGTAAAGTCTGATCTGGGTCAAGGGACTGAATTTTGCCTTCGGCTGCCGATCGTCTTATAAAATTTAGGATATGATCACTGTAAAAGCTGGTAGCCGTTTAGCTGTATTAGTCTCGTCTTTGTGCCGCTCTTTTCAATACCTTTTTCAATGAATGGAGGTCTCTATGCTGGAGTTTACATCCTGCCAATGTTAGTTGTTTTAGTCCCGACTGGATCTATTACTGGTGGTATTGTAGGTGGTTTGGACAGTTCTGAACTGTCTAAACCGTTGCAGGAGCGAACATTATGGATCCTGATTCTTGTGACCTATCTGCTCCTGATTACGGGAATTTTGATGCGATTGCTAGTATTCCGTACACGCTAAAATAATATTGACCATAAGTAAAATCGTAATAATCAAGCTAAGCAAAACACTATGCGTAGACAATTTTTCAACGGGGCTACACCCTAGGTTGCTAGTGAGTGCCGTGGGTTGCTCCTGCAGATACTTAGCAATCGATCGTATGCTTGACCTCCCAATGGCTGAGATGTCCAGCGTAGTGTTCCCACTCTTGATACTTCAGCTTGAGATATGCTGCAATAAATTCTTTCCCTAAATACTCCTGTAAAACGGGGCTGTGTTCCAATTCCCGCAAGGCATCGAGCAAATTCGCAGGCAGTGCTGACGGCTTTTCCGAACCCTGCTGCAACGAAGGAGAATCTGCTCGATCGCCGGGATGACGTTTCTGTTGAATGCCATCTAATCCTGCCGCAATTAATGCAGCTACCATTAAATAGGGGTTGGCAGACCCATCGGGTAAGCGACATTCAAATCTGCCGGCATCGGGCACCCGAATTAAGAGCGTGCGATTGTTGCCACCGTAGGTCATCTGGCGTGGCGACCAAGTGGCACCTGAATGGGTGGTAGTTGCGTTCAGGCGTTTGTAAGAATTCACCGTTGGGTTGCTCAAGGCACAAATCGATCGTGCGGAATGCAACACCCCAGCCATGAATTGATAGGCTAACTCCGATAACCCCAGCTCATTATCTGGATCAAAAAATAGATTCGTCTTGCCCACAGAATCCCAAACGGAAAGGTGCGTATGACAACCGTTACCTGTTAACTCTGCAAAGGGTTTAGGCATGAAAGTGGCACGGTAGCCATGCTTTTGGGCGATCGACTTGACCATGTATTTGAAAAAGGCATGGCGATCGGCAGTGACCAACGCTTCCGCATATTTCCAGTTCATTTCAAACTGTCCATTGGCATCTTCGTGATCATTTTGGTAAGGTTCCCACCCTAGCTCCAGCATGGCATCACAAATTTCAGCAATCACATCGTAGCGGCGCATCAATGCTTGTTGGTCATAGCAAGGTTTGCTAGCGCGATCGTGGTGGTCAGAAATCGCCTCCTCTTCACGATGCAAGAGAAAATATTCACATTCCACTCCTGTTTTCACCTGATATCCCAGGGCCGCTGCCTGGGCCAACACCTTTTTTAAAACAAGTCTGGGGGTTTGAGCGATCGCTTCTCCGGTAC
>JAYKGX010000079.1:0-5667 GCA_035285565.1 Synechococcales cyanobacterium | reverse complement strand
AATTGTGAAGATTCAGTAAGGAAGATGTTGTGATCTTTATCATGTATATCTGTGATGAAGATCATGCCTTTTTGGGTACTCTTTGCCCTTAGGACTCTTGGCTCCCTTTGTCAGTTATTCTTTCCAGAAATCCTTTCTATCCTCTTATCATTACAAGCAATTAATTACTTTTTGACCGAGATAATACATTTTTTTGCAGGACGATTGTTATCTGAAAAGAGTCTCTAGAATAGGTTATATAGGAAGCGCTACAGGACTTTTCTCTCGATCCTATCTGTCTGTTGACCCTATTGGCTTTTCAACCCGATTTGCCTTTTAACGATTGAACTTTTCACTCTTCATGGGAGGTTTTTATGGATCGTCCTCACAGCAGTCTGAATCATGATTCTACGATTCAACATGATGAGACTGTTACTAATCTTCTGATTTTCTCATTGATCTTATTTACCGTGTTCACATCCATTCTCCTCATTGGTTTTTTCTAAAGGTGTAACTAGCAAGACTCCATCTGATGCTCTGGGGGTGGTTCCCTGGGGCATTTTTTCGGCTATTTTTCTATGGGGTCGCAACAAATCCGGAATAATACTCGTCTCGGATGAAGTGCTTGTTTAGAAGCAGCGATCGCCCGACTTGCCTAACCAACTTGCATAACTGGCGATCGCCACCGCTACTAAACCACAGCGACTTTTGAATTACAAAAACAAAATCCTATGCGTTGCCTTCATTCACTCCCCCACCTAGCTTTTGGCGTTTCCCTCGGATGCCTGAGCCTCAGTGCGATTTTTAGCTTCTCTCAAACGGTCCAAGCCAATACGATCGCCCCCGGATCCAGCGCTGCCACAGCAACAGCCATGGGCTGGGAATTTGATGGACGACAAACCCTCAACCTCGTATCCCTACGCGAAACTCAATATGTAGGAGATTGCCCAGGACAGGATACAGAAACAGTAGAAGCTCGATTTACCTCCAGCAACGTGCCCCCAGCCCCCGGTCGGCGAGTCATGATTCGCAATGTCACCCGTGGAGTTGGCAGCGATCCCTTTCCCTTCACCGATCGCGAGTATGAAAAAGGGCGAGCCTCAGAAGCAACGAAAATGGAATTTGGCAGCAAGCATTCCTCCAAGCGGCTTCGGGTATTACCTGGCGAGAACCAATTTGAATATGAAATTCGTCAAGATGGGCGGGTGATTGACTCAGGTAGCTTTGTTGCCACACTGGAAAAGCGTTATCAAGAAATTCGCCGAAATGCAGAATGGCGAGAAGAAGAAGTCTGTGCCAACAGTTCCGTTTCCAACAACGTCTGTGCAGATCTACGGCAACGGCGGCAATTGCGCTGTGCGGATGGTCGGGTCTTGCAAAGCTACATGGAACCAGACGATCGCACCTATCGCACCATCATTTCCAATCAAACCCATAAAGACATCAGCTTCACCATAGATGGACGCATTTACCACCTTGATCCAGGCGAGTCCACAAGATTTCGCCGGAGTTCTTCATTTAACCTCCGTTACAATGCCACCTGCGGCACCTGTGCGCCCACCCACAGCAACAACGTAACAGCAGGCAAACGAATTAAATTCACCCGACGAGGCAGCAACATCCGGGTAGAAGACGATCCACGCAACGAATGGTAAAACACCGTAGGGGCGCGCATCCCGCGCCCAGAAAAATCAAGCCAACAAACGAATCGATTTTAGATTTTAGATTTTAGATTTGCAGTTTTAGGTTACTGGAAAGCCGATCGCAAGAGCATTGAGTCTGAGAGAAAAGCGATCGCAAGAGCATTGAGACGAGAGAAAAGCGATCGAAAATAACCAGCCTCTCCATTCCCACCCCTGCCCTGATACCCTAACTTTCACGCTAAGGTAAATATATAGTTTCTGTAATGTCTCTCATCAGATACTTTTCCAATGGGGAGAACTATCTGCATCATGTATAGAGAGTCCACAGACTCATCACACACTCGAATCACTCAATCGCAAACCGCAGTCGCGTAATCTTGCCCTATGAATAGCCGCTTCCTAGACCGTCTTCACAGCCCTGAGCGTCCCGTCCTCGTCTTCGATGGAGCCATGGGCACCAACATCCAGAGCCAAAACCTCACCGCTGAAGACTTTGGAGGAGCGGACTATGAAGGCTGCAATGAATATCTAGTCGAGACCAAGCCCGAAGCGATCGCCAAGGTTCACCGTGACTTTCTAGCCGCCGGAGCCGATGTGATTGAAACAGACACCTTTGGCAGCAGTCCCTTCGTGCTGGCGGAATACGGATTGCAGGATCGCGCCTACGAACTAAGCAAAAAGGCCGCAGAATTGGCCAGAGACTGTGCAGAAGAATTTTCTACACCAGAGAAACCTCGCTTTGTAGCTGGATCCATGGGGCCGGGAACCAAGCTGCCAACCCTAGGGCACATCACCTATGACGAGTTAAAAAAATCCTTTACCGTTCAGGCAGAAGGGCTGTACGACGGGGGAGTCGATCTTTTCATCATCGAAACCTGCCAGGATGTGCTGCAAATTAAGGCCGCCTTAAATGCCGTTGAAGCCATCTTCGCCCAAAAGGGCGATCGTCGTCCGATCATGGTATCCGTCACGATGGAAGTGCAAGGAACAATGCTGGTGGGCACCGATATTTCTGGCGTACTGGCAGTGTTGGAACCCTTCCCCATCGATATTTTGGGTCTCAACTGCGCCACCGGCCCCGATCGCATGGCCGAGCACATTAAATACCTCACAGAAAATGCCCCCTTTGTCGTGTCCTGTATCCCCAACGCAGGCTTGCCAGAAAATATCGGCGGTCATGCCCACTACAAAATGACTCCGGTGGAATTGCAAATGGCGCTGCATCGCTTTGTGGAAGATTGGGGCGTGCAGGTAATTGGCGGCTGCTGTGGGACAAGACCCAACCATATTCAAGCCCTGGCGGAAATTGCAGGCAGATTGACTCCTAAGACACGATCGGTGCGATTAGGCGATCGGGCTTGGACAAATGGGCAAGTTCAAACCGGAGACAGTCCTCGCCCAGCCCTGAGCTATACCCCCGCTGCCGCTTCCATCTATTCCGCCCAGCCCTACCAGCAGGACAACTCCTTCCTAATCGTCGGGGAACGGTTGAATGCCAGCGGCTCTAAAAAAGTACGGGAGTTGCTGAACCAGGATGATTGGGATGGCCTGATTGCGATCGCCAAATCCCAGGTGAAAGAAGGGGCCCATGTCCTGGATGTGAACGTGGATTACGTCGGGCGCGATGGCGAACGGGATATGAAGGAACTGGTGGCGCGCTTGGTGACCAATTCCACCCTGCCGTTAATGCTGGATTCCACCGAATGGACCAAGATGGAAGCGGGGCTGAAAGTCGCGGGCGGCAAATGCATCCTCAACTCCACCAACTATGAAGATGGCGATGAGCGCTTTTTTAAAGTATTGGAATTGGCAAAAGCCTATGGCGCTGGGGTAGTGATTGGCTGCATTGACGAAGATGGCATGGCCCGCACCGCCGAGAAAAAATTCCAAATTGCCCAACGCGCCTATCGAGATGCCCTGGAATATGGCATTCCCCCCCACGAGATTTTTTATGACACCCTCGCCCTACCCATTTCCACTGGGATTGAAGAAGATCGCGAGAATGGCAAGGCAACGATCGATGCAATTCGCATGATTCGCGAGAACTTACCCGGTGTGCATTTTATGTTGGGGGTGTCGAATATTTCCTTTGGTCTCAGTCCGGCGGCGCGGATTACCTTGAACTCGATGTTCCTGCATGAAGCCATGCAAGTGGGAATGGATGGGGCGATCGTCTCTGCCGCTAAAATTCTGCCGCTTTCCAAGATCAGTGAAGAACATCAACAGATCTGCCGCGATCTCATCTACGATCGCCGTCGATTTGAAGGGGAAATTTGCGTTTACGATCCCCTGGGTATCCTGACTACGATGTTTGAAGGTGTGACAACCAAGGAGGCGCGATCGGGCAGTTCCTTAGCCGATCTACCCATCGATCAACGCTTAAAGCAACATATTATTGACGGTGAACGGATTGGTTTAGATGTAGCTTTGCAAATCGCGCTGGACCAAGGCAACAAAGCCCTAGACATCATCAATACCTTTCTGCTGGATGGCATGAAAGTGGTGGGCGAACTGTTCGGCTCAGGTCAGATGCAATTACCCTTTGTGTTGCAGTCAGCCGAAACCATGAAGGCAGCCGTGGCATTCCTAGAACCCTTTATGGAAAAAGTGGAAGGGGAATCCAACGATCGCGGTAAAGGGAAATTCCTGATCGCAACTGTGAAGGGTGATGTGCATGATATTGGCAAAAACTTAGTAGACATCATCCTGACTAACAATGGTTACAAAGTGGTGAACTTAGGCATTAAACAAACTGTAGATGCGATCGTAGATGCCTATACAATTCACACACCGGATTGTATTGCCATGAGTGGATTGCTGGTGAAGTCTACCGCATTCATGAAAGAGAATCTACAGGTGTTTAACGAACGAGGCATTAGTGTTCCAGTCATCCTAGGAGGTGCAGCACTCACGCCCAAATTTGTCTACGAAGATTGCCAGAATGCCTACAACGGTCAGGTGATTTACGGGAAAGATGCCTTCGCCGATTTGACCTTTATGGATCGGCTCATGCCTGCCAAACAGCAAAATGCTTGGGCGGATACCGAAGGCTTCACAGGTGACTTTGTCCAATTTAACCAAAAGGGCCGCAAAGCGATCGAGCAGGCGGAGCGCGAATTAAATGGTGGTGTGGCGCCAGAAGCAAAAAGTACGGAACCCACAGTGATTGACACGGTGCGATCGGAAGCAGTAGAAATTGACATTCCCCGCCCCACGCCGCCGTTCTGGGGTACGCAGATTTGGCTCTCCGGTGAAATTGACCTGGAAGAACTTTTCTGGCATTTGGATTTGCAAGCTTTGATCGCCGGACAGTGGCAATTCCGCAAACCCAAGGAGCAAACGCGGGAAGAATACGATGCCTTCCTAGCGGAGAAGGTCTATCCCGTGTTAGAGGACTGGAAGCAAAAACTCCGCACCGAAGAATGGCTCTATCCCACCTTGGTCTATGGCTATTTCCCCTGCGCGGCGGAAGGTAATTCCGTGCATGTATACGATCCCTCGGTGATTGACCAGGGTTTAACGCCCCAAACGGCGACTCCAGTCGTGACCTGGACTTTCCCACGCCAGAAATCGATGCGGCGGCTTTGTATTGCAGATTTCCTGCGACCGATCGAACAAAATCAGTTTGATGTGTTGCCGATGCAGGCAGTCACCATGGGGGAAATTGCTACGGAGAAGGCTCAGGAACTCTATAAGGGCAACAGCTACACCGACTATCTCTACTTCCACGGCATGGCGGTGCAGATGGCGGAAGCACTGGCGGAATGGAGTCATGCCCGCATTCGGCGTGAACTGGGGTATGGTGACCTGGAACCCGATAATATTCGCGATATGCTGGCGCAACGCTATCAGGGATCGCGCTATAGTTTCGGCTATCCGGCTTGTCCCACAGTGATGGATCAGGTGCCGCAGTTGGAGTTGCTGGGATGCGATCGCATTAACATGAGCATTGACGAAAGCGAGCAATTGTATCCAGAGCAATCCACGACGGCATTTGTCATCTACCATCCAACGGCGAAGTACTTTAGCGCTTAGGTACCCCCAC
>JAYKGX010000078.1:0-10459 GCA_035285565.1 Synechococcales cyanobacterium | reverse complement strand
CCCCGGCCCCCGCGGCCCCCGCCACGATCGCGAATTGGAAACCCTGGGGCTGGGATGATCGGCTTTTTTGCCTTGCTTTACTATTCTAACTAACTTACGTTATATTGAATAGAGATAAATACGACATACTAAGATCTCTCCCCGTAGATTGACACAAGCTTGCTATTATTAGGGAAAAGCCCATCAAAACCTAGGGGGAGCTGTCCTAATGTAGCTATAAGACTCATTGAGACTTGTAATGAGAATTTAATAAGACTAGAATGAGATGATGAGATGAAAATAAGACCAACTCATGTGCTAAACTATGGAGGCACTGTGTCTGAACTTACCTTGAATTCAAATCAACTCAAGGAAATTTTAAAGAGTGCCATTGTTGAACTAATTCGTGATAATCGCCAAGAAGTCTCTGAATTTCTCGCAGAAGTTATTGAAGATATAGCAATCCTCTTTCAGTTGTAAAAGTGGGACAGGCTTCCAGCCTGTGCAGGCAGAATTTCGCCCCACAAATCAATTAGGATTGCTATATAACTGCTGGAAACACCTGCATTTAAAAATCGGTTAAATCCTCCAGATGAACCTTGATTTCGGTTTCTGCGGTGATGCGAGCTGTTGCCGTCCAGGTTTGGAATTGTGAGGGGGCTGGAATGCCGATCGGTTCTTCTGCGGTCACGATTGGCAGTAATTCCTGCAGGGCAGCTTGTTTGTCTGCTTTGCTAGCAGTGGGATGAGTGGCGATCGCTTGGGAAAGGGCGGCAAAAAAGGCAACCCGGAGATCGGTTTCCACCGGATCTAAGCCTTGAAAACTCATATCTGCCTGCGCTCCAGATTGGCTGAATTCAATTCTCGCTGCCTGAGCCGCCTGAGCCATGGTGCGCAAGCGATCGGCGGGGTTGCCAGGAGCTTCTAGGGCTGGAATCATTTTTTGATCCAAGTAGCGAGCCAGGATCGAATTTTGGCGCACCGTTTGGTAGGCATTTGCCCAGGGATAGTAGGGCAGAGAGAGGCGAATGGGTAAATGGGTTAACTCGTGTAGCATAGGAGAGGAAGGGGTAGAAGAATGAACAGTGGGAGAATGGGGAATGGGTTTGGGAGAAGAATCTGCATGACTACAACTCACTAGCCAAAATGATAGCGTGATTGTTAAGGCGATCGTCAAAGAGATCCACTTAAAACTAGTCACGGATTGGTTATTTAACCTTGGAGTCCGCATAGTAATCCATTTCCTCCAGGAGGCCAGGGCCCACCTGCTAAAATTGTAGCTTGACTCATCCATTGGGTAGTGCCCGTCCAGGGATCATGCACCAAGAACCGCCGCACCCCTGCCACCGTGCGTACATCGGTAAACGTCATGAAATGTCCACCCCCGCCATGCCAATACACAATAAAGGCGACATCATTGCCGCGCTCAACGAGGGGAGCTGCTTGATTCAGGAGCGTGGTGACTCTGCCATTCCAAGCCGCCATATTCACGCTGGTAATCTGTCTGCCTGCTGCTAAAAAGAGTGTCCAAAGTTGACCATCAAAGGAATCTTGCCACGATCGCCCAGTTCGAGCATCAACATCTAAGGGACCATTGGCTTCGCCCGTTAATTCTCCAGGCGTTAAACCGGGGGTAGCTCCTGGACCAGCCGCACTTTCTCTGACCATGCGTAGGGCGGTGGCACCGGGGAAATTGGCTCCCATACTGCGTTCGAGTTTGGCAATGCCGATCGCAAAGTGGGTCGCAGAAAAAGCCACGCCATTGACGTAATTCAACACTGCTTGCTGCTGACGCGCCGTACAACCACTTCCTGGCAGCGCATTGGTAATGTTGGTAATAATCGTAGCGCGACCTCGGGGAGTAGCCGTTTGCCCAGAATGACGTTCGAGCGAAGCTTCTTGTTCTCGGGCGGTGGCATTGTTGAGGTCATCCTGACCCAGTTCGCCCTGTTGGTGCATCCGGAACGCTTCAATCGGATCAGCTTCAGCCCGAATGAGTTGCGCAGAAGTGGGACCGCAGGAATCGGTGAACTTTTGGGTCAAACCGGAAGATCCAGCCGTGGTTTGGGCTGCAGAGGTTTGCTCAATCAGATCCCGTTGTTCCAGATTGCGAATGGCTCGGGCAAAGCGTTCTAGTTCTCGCAAATTTCCAGGATTGGCACGGGTGGCTGCATTTGCCGGATCAAATCGACTGGCCCGCGCTGCGGTAGCTTCCAATAATAAAAACGATTGGGTCAACCGCGATCGATCGCCCGTTGCCGCCAAGAGCAAAGATAAACGCGAATATTCCCGACGGGGCATCCAAATTAAGGCATTCACAGCCTGTTCCACCTGCGCAATTGTGAGCACACCTTCCTGGGTTAAACTATTTTCATCTTGCTGAGGTGGTGGGGTAATGCCAAGTAAGCGCAACAGTAGATCGGCTGCTGTGGGGGCTCGTTGCTGATCCAGTTTAGGCAATGCTACGCCCAATGCTAATAATTCCCGCAGGCGAGGGGTAATGCGATGGCGGGGATCTCGATTCGCGATCGCTGCATCAATCAACGTCAGCGCCTGTTGACCGCGATCGGAGTTGTGGGCAGTGCGAATTCGATCTTCTAAACTGACGGCTTGTCCATCCCCTACTTCTTGATTGAGCCAGCGTTGAATGGTGGGAGTTTGACGATCGCCAATGGCACTGAGTAATGCACTCCATTCTCCCCTGGCTTGAATGCGCAAAAGTTCTGCCCGTCGTTGTGCCGGAGTCATGCGATCGAGCTGCCGAATCCGTTGATTCCAATTGATGGGGGCTGGTTCGCTGGCGGGGGCATTTCCACTGGTATCTCGTTGTATGGCGATCGCATTTCCGGTTTGCTGGACGACATGGGTTAATTCGTGGGCTGTTAGTTCATCATTGCCGGGAGCTTTGCCTGCCCCGTAGTAGACATCCTGCCCATGGGTAAACGCCTGTGCCCCGATCGCCTGACTCATCTGCACTGCTTCCGCCCCAGTATGCACCCGCACCCCACTAAAGTCTGCCCCAAACCGAGGTTCCATAAAACTCCGGACGGTTTCTGGCAAGGGCGCTCCCCCCGATCGACTAGCGGTAAGGTTCGATTCAAAACGACCGCTTGCAGCACTAGTAGAAGCTGCCTTTGCTTGAACAGGTTCTTCTTCTTCGGGTATTGTATCTCGTTGAATTAATTGTTTTGTTTGTAGTGTTTCTTCTTCCTCTGACGAAATGGTTTCACGTTGAATGAACGGTGTGATTGTACTAGCGATCGCCTTTCTATGGATTTCTTCTTCCTCAGGTTCTTCTGTTTGACGTTGAACAGGGGTGGGAGCCTCTGTCATCCCCATCACCTGGCTAGCAACCTGATCTGCTTCCTGTTCATAGGCATCGTTGGGTTGCCCGATCGTCACTTTCCGTTGAAGCGGCATGGGTGGGGGCGTGGGTTGCATGGTTAGCCCCATCATCGCTTGGTCAAATAGCCGTTCCTGCGTTTGTTTGGCTTGCAGATCTGCTGGACTCGCTTCACTGGCACTCGCTGCCTGGGGTACGGTAAAGGGGCGAGCAAAATTGGCAGACACAGATGATGACTGGGATTCCTGGGGCTGACGGCTCTGACGGTGCGTTTGACGGTGCGATCGCATGACCCAACCTCCGCAAGGGTGAGGACTACCCCCCTATCTAAAACAATTGCGATCGCACCGTCAATTGGTCGAAAGTTGGCCCAATAGAGCATCCAGTTGACTTCTTACCCAGCTACGAAATACTTTCACCAGTTCTAAATAATCCATCGTGGAAGCTTGTTGTAAAAAATGAGCCATCTCAGGAATCGGCAAGGACGGGAAAAACTGGCTATCTGGAGAAATTACATAGGTTCCATTAATGAATTGATACACAGTGAATAACTTGCCGTCGTAGATCCAAACTTCTGCTACACCTAGGTCTGCATAAACTTGTAGACGACTCTGTGAGCTGCTGGTGATATCAATTTCAACAACCAAATCAGGTGCGGGATCCATGCTTAAATCCAACCGTTTCTTACCCCGCACAACCGCAATATTTTGAAAATAGAAACATTCGTCTGGCTCTGCACCGCTGAGTTCAGGGCGTTGAAAGGTCGTGGAACCGAGGGGATAGATGGAGAGACCCGATTCTTCGGCTAAGGTCTCCACAAAGCGACCGATGAGTTTTTTACTAAGTTCATGTTCAGGGGAGGGAGCCATAATTTCCAGGGTTCCACGATTGTAGGTGAGGCGCAGGCGGCGATCGCTCAATTCTTCCAGCAATGTCTCGTAGGTTTGCCAGCTAATGCCAGACAAATGAATGATTTCCGTAGGTGGTGCTAGGAAGGTTGCAGTGGCAGTTGCGGTCATAAAAGGTTTCCCCAGAACACAGGACGTTAAAGCCATCACTCAAACCATGACTCAATTCTAGCAATAATATCAACTCAACTGGTCATTGCATAACCTCTTTACTTGAGTGATTTAATCAGTGTTTCCAGGTTTTGCCAGACTTCAGAGTTCCCAGCCAGTTTGCTAATTAACGGCAGACACAAGGCTAAATTATTGAGACCAAAGTGTCGCAAGATCTTAAAATCCACCGGCCAGGTTGGCATTTTTTCAATTTCCCAATATCGCTTGCTAAACTGGGTAATTTGTTCCTTGAGTTGTTCTCGTTCTTGCGTTGTTTCAACCGTAACTAGCTGATTTTCTATCTCAAACAGACTACGGCTAATTTGATCGGCTTCCTTGAGAAATTGCACTTTTTGTTGCTGCATTTCCAAATGAAATAACCAAAGTGGAACAGTGAAAGCTAATAATTCAAAAGCTATCGCAATTACCAATAGCCCCAGATAGGAATCTCGCCACCACAAATAGCGAGGCAAAATTGGAATAATCAACCACCAGATGGCTAAGTACATTGCCGGAAGTGCTGCCACCATTGCTTGCCAGAAATAAAAATCGCCTAGGGGTTTAAATCCACTGGCTCCGTCCAGGTGTCCCGGTTGGGCTTGTAGCAGTAATCTCTCTTGGTGTAGCAATTGGCGCAACATGCCATAGGAAGCCATCCGACCGAGATAGCCTCCCCCAAAATAGGCAGCGATCGCTTCAACGATCATTAACTCAATGCGACTGAAGCCCGTAGAGGCTAAAAAAGCAATCACCATGGCAGTCGCTCCCAAAAGCCCACATCGATGTTCCCAACGCTGTGCTCGCAGTTCCACCTTGG
The DNA here is from genome assembly GCA_035285565.1 of Synechococcales cyanobacterium. Lineage (GTDB taxonomy): Bacteria > Cyanobacteriota > Cyanobacteriia > Leptolyngbyales > Leptolyngbyaceae > JAYKGX01. The sequence continues at coordinate 5,262 of JAYKGX010000078.1, read as the reverse complement.
CAGTTAATGTTTCCAATTGCTCTGTATTGATCAATAGCGCACCCCGGTTAGCCAATCGCGTTAGCATCCTCACCAACTCACTAGGAATACTTCGTGCTAACAGGATGCCAATCATGAAAGTGATCGTGCCAGAAATTAGCATCCAATCCCAACGGTAGAAATGAGAAGAATATCGAATAGCAGACTGAATGCAGAGCCACAATAGCCATACGCTAATGAGAACAATGCCATACCGTTTCCAATAATATCTTCTGATCGGGGGGAATAAAGAGGCAAATCGAGATTTATAATTCATGGTTTTCTGGGCGGGGGGCATCCGTCAAAATGATTTTCAAGTCTCTTTTATTCAGGGAATCCTATTGTGATTTACAACAAATCTACCGCATCATTGTAGCGCGATCGCTTGAGTGGGAACAGGCAAAAGCGTACAAACTATAGCCTTTCAGGCATCCAAGAAAGGGGGCTAGGGGGCAGTTCAACCGGATCTCATGAATCAAAAGTATTTCATCAAATTTAGGCGATGATCAGAAAATTAACATTTTATGAAGAAAATTAGAGCGATGTAGGCTCCGTAGATATACTGGTTTACAAAGTCAATATTACAGTCAACATCAAAGACTGACGGTAATTTTCTGAGATTGTCAAGTTTTTTTCAGGTCGATGTCTAGCGAATTTATCTTTTTTCTCTGGAACAGTGACTGGCAGGGGTGAAGCATCGCGTCCATAATTTGCTAGGCAAGTTGAAGGTGCAATCCCGTTGGCAGGCAGCGCAATTAGCCAGGGATAACGGTTGGTTTGAGGAAGAGCGATCGGTAACAGCATCGTCAATCTGCTAGACTATTGGTTTAAATTGCTGATCTGCGCAAGATAGTTATGCCCCTTACAACCGCAAAATCAATTACACTAGCAGAGTTTCTCCAATTACCTGAGACTAAACCTGCTAGTGAATATATTGACGGTGAAATTATCCAAAAGCCAATGCCCAAAGGAAGACATAGCAATTTACAAAGCGAACTGTGTTTTTACATCAATCAAGTGGCTAAACCGTCGAAGACTGCCTATGCCTTTCCAGAGCTACGTTGCACCTTTGGTGGGCGCTCCACTGTCCCAGATATTGCTGTGTTTGAGTGGTCGCATATCCCCTTTAGCCCTGAAGGTGAAATCTTAGATGACTTTTATTTGCCACCAGACTGGGCTATTGAAATTCTCTCTCCTGATCAAAAGCCGAACAAAGTAATTGGTAATATTCTCTACTGTTTAAGGCATGGTTGTCAGCTAGGATGGTTTATTGATCCAGATGATTGCAGTATCTTGGGATTTTTGCCCGAGCAACAGCCTGTGTTGTTACAAAGTAGCGATCGCTTACCTGTTTTGGCAAGTATCAATCTAGAGCTAACCGTTGAGCAATTGTTTGGATGGCTTTTATCACAGGCACCCTAATATTTATGGTTTTATCTTCCACCAAAGGGATTTTTAACAGGTACCAGGGTTAAGAATTGTTGACTGGTCGAAATGATGCTGTGCGATCGCCCAACCCATGATTCCATCACGGTTAAACCCATATTCAGTTGATCCCAACGTGGGTTGAGAATGCCCCCTTCCCTAAATTTCCCACCCCGATACAGTTGACGAGAACCTTGATCGCCGATACAGTACTATGATTAAGCTGCAGATCATGATCTAATTTTCTGCGGCTTAGCCCAAAAACCTAGCGCGATCGCCTTGAGCTTGAGACCCTCAAAACGATCGCTAAGCCCCCAAGCTGTCAGTACCAGCATGGTGACCTGGATTGCATTTTAGCATTCCGCGCCGCCCTGTTTTGCGATGTCAGAAAACGGGGCGGCTAGTTTTTTGGGTTCTCCTCGTCCACGTTATTCATGTTTGAGGAAAACCCTATGAAACGTCAGACTAAACAGATCCAACTACACCTGATTGGGGATGCTGATGCCGTTGAGGCTGCGATCGGGCTGTTGCACCTGCTCAATTTCATCAGCGCCCATGCCTGGAGCCGACCCGTCCGTCAACGCGGAGAACTGACCGTCATCTGCGTTGCTGCCCGAGAGATCATGTTAGAAACTGATTAGCGAAGGCAGGAGCGATGGGGCAGCGCGATCGATCGGCAACCCCATCGCCCAATTGGCACAACAATATTATTGTGATAGCCATGCAAGCTATTGAAAAAAATCTCGATCATTACCATTCAAAGTCCCCAGAATGGGGGATTTAGGGGGCGAGGATCTGTAGCGATGTCAAGTTGATTGGGTATTATTTGTCATAATGAAAGCGACCTGACTTAAATACCACCCGATCGGTTTCAACCAAATAAACTAATCGGTGCTCATCCGTAATTCTTCTTGACCAAGCATTCGACCGTAAATACTTGAGTGGCTCCGGTTTACCAATCCCACCAAAAGGGTCGCGCATCACTGCATTTACTAATTCCATGATTCGTAAGGCTACTTTGCGATCGCACTCAATCCAAAACCGCAAATCCTCCATGAAACGCGGTTCCATCTCAATCCGCCGGACTTTCTGAGCGTCATCTCCAGCAGATTTAGGAGGCTTCTTCTTCAAGATCCAACTCCTGCTGTAGTTCATCTACAGAGCCATAAACACTTGTTTCCACATCATTTTCTAATGCATCAAACAAAATTTCAGCATTCACATAATTACGGCACAAATGAAATGACTCAATTAAGCTAGAAAAATCCTCATCCGTTTGAGCATCACGTAAGCCAAATTCCAGACGTTCTTTGGCTTTGGGGTGTGCGATTGACTCTAATTCAATCCACAAAATTTGTCTGATATAAGGCTTCGCATCCACACCCACCGGAAGCGTTAAGATTACTTGTCCCACCGCAATCGGTTCTTGTAGCTGCGGTTTCTCAGTATTAATTTGAGCAACCATCTTATTCCTCTCACTCAGACGAAAAAGTCGATTAATTCTAGTTTAGCGCGTTTATTCAACGATGCAAACCATCCCTCTGTCATAGTCAGCAACCGGAAGTGCGATCGCATACCATCGCCATGCCGGAAAACGCAGACTCATATGACCTAAAATGACGCTGCTTTCTCAGTCCAGCCTCGAATTTCGGGTTCTGTTAGAGGACGTTCTAGTTTGATGTATTCTGCTTGTGCCGCTTGCAAAATATGCATCATCGTCACAGGATTGCCTGCATCAGCCGCTAAAAATGCAGCATTTAAGGCGATATTGCGAATATTGCCGCCCGTCACACTCAGCCGCGCTAACTTGCTATGTGCCAGATCCTGAGTCGGTGTTGCAGGGGGAAATACCCGTCGCCAAATTTCGGTGCGCTGTGCCACATCCGGAAAGGGAAACTGCACCACAAAGCGAATCCGCCGCAAAAAAGCTTGATCGATCGAATCCTTCAAGTTCGTTGTCAAAATGGCTAAACCCCGGTAGGCTTCAATGCGCTGCAAAAGATAAGCAACTTCCATATTGGCATAGCGATCGTGGGAATCTTTGACATCCGATCGCTTGCCAAACAGAGCATCTGCCTCATCGAACAGCAAAATCGTACCGCCACTTTCCGCCGCATCGAAAATTTTACGTAAATTCTTTTCAGTTTCACCAATGTATTTACTGACTACTGAACTAATATCAATGCGATAGAGATCCAAATTTAATGCATTGGCTAACACTTCTGCCGCTAGGGTTTTTCCTGTTCCACTTGCTCCAGCAAACAACGCGCTAATTCCCAACCCTCGCCGACTTTTGGCCGCAAAGCCCCAGTCCTCATAGACTTTAGCCCGTTGACGCACATGAGCGGCGATCGTCCGTAGAACAGATAATTCCTTTTCGGGTAAAACTAAATCCTCCCAACTGACCCGTGAATGGATGGGTTGGGCTAAACCATCAAACCGGGGGCGGGCCTGCTCTAGGCAGGTATTCCATAACGCTGAGCTGGATTCTGAGTTCCCAAACTGCTGCGCCTGCTGCCCGATCGCTTGGATCGTTTGGCTATTAAAATTGAAGGTGGAAACTAAGCGATCGATCTGGTTCTGATGGCTGGGGGATAGTACTTGCTGCCATAGGTGAATTTGTTCTGTAGGGGTAGGTGGCAGTACTTCTAAACTGTAACCAACTCGATCGCCCCAACTTTGCCGTTCTTGTTGTGATAAAATAATAGGAGCTTGTAAGGTTTCAATCCATTGAATCATTGCATTATTTGTAATTTGTTGACTTTGATCTGATTTAGCAACGCGATCGTAATCAATCCAAAAAGCATATCGAGATAAAATAGCTTCCCGTTCACAGACGATTTTTAATAAATTCAATTGCGTCAGATCGGCAGACCAGCTATCCAGCGTTAACCGACAGAGTTCTAACCCTAACGTCGCACAAACCGATTGCGCCAGCTCTAAACGACTCGTGCGATCCTCACCGTAGAGTTGCAGGCAAAAATGATCTCTGGGTTGTCCTGTAATCCAATTCAGCACAAGGGTTTGCAGCACCTGATGGGAGGTTGGGAGCGATCGCCCCAAATTAAGCGCTGGTAACGGCATGAGAATGCCCCGCAGGCGATCGTCACGATAGGGCAGACCGATCAGTTCATGCAAAATTCGTTCATCCAATCGCAAGGCACAGTGCATTAATTCACTGCCAGAAGAGACTTCGATCAAATGCCAACGGCGTAACCCCGCAACAGGCAACAAAGCTTGCCAATCGGCTTCTGGAAAGACCGTTAACGCCAAGCCGAACGTGGGATAGGTGTGTTGGGGATTGCCATGCAGTGTGGCACAGAGACTGCCAATGCTGCGCGAAAGTTCTGCGCCCAGGCAAAACAGTAGCAATCGTCGTTCAAACGTTGAGAGATTAAAGGTTTCACACAGCCGTGCGATCGCCGGAGGAGCATCATCTGGAAAATCTGCTAACTCAATTTTTTGGGAAATGGCTTCTGAAGGTTCACCCCCAGTGCTATTACCCACCCGCAGTTGCAGGAGCGCACGAATCTCAGCGATTTCTCCCGTCAGGTAATGGTAATTGAGGGAACTCCAATTCAAGGACTGAGTGTTCATGATAGATGGATCACCGAGAATGAATTAAGAGGATGCTTCTGGTTGGATCAACGTGATGAGATAGCTTTTTGCAGCTTCTAAAGAAAGCGTGATCACTTCGCCTTTGCAGATCAATTCATAGTATCCATGGTGATATCCATGCCCTGAAATTAATCCTAACTGGATAGCTTGGTTCCCCAATTGATGTAAGCGATTTAAATCACTCAAATCTAGGGTGGGTTC
>JAYKGX010000077.1:0-2913 GCA_035285565.1 Synechococcales cyanobacterium | reverse complement strand
GATACAGCAAATCCGAAGGGCTTTCTTGGGATTTGACGTTGATGGCGATGCGGTGTTTTTTCTGCCCATCGCTTACCAAAACCTGATAATGGGGCGAAGAATCGGTCTGGGGATCGATTTTGCGTTCTAAAGCCCGACATTTTAATACTCCATAGGTTGCTAGAGACATTTTCTTAATACCTCCTTTTGAGATAATCAGCACCAGGACTCAATCACTGAACCTGAATATTGACTGTGAACTGCTCAATTGCTCTAGTCTCAGGTTCCCATGAACGCCGCCGCCTGAGTTGAATCTGAGCCGTTCCAGTGGACTTCGCCCTAAAATGGAAGGTTCGCGTACCCCCACCGCCTGTACTAGATCCGGGCGCTACCAAGTAATCTGAACCGGGGAACTCGACAAGCTGATTGTCAACTCCGCTGATTTCCCAACGATAGCCGGTAGTGGGGTTTTCTGGGAGACGGATGGCAATTAAATCGCCCGCCTGCACCTCGAATGTTTTCCCCTGATCGCCGTCTAAAATTACAATTTCCGACATACCAGAATTCCTTCCTAATGAATTGTCACTATTACAGGCTGCATAGGCCGGGTTAGCTACGAGACAGATTAAGATCATCCCCAGGGTCAAAGCTATCCAGCGTACAGCAGTGAGGTTTAAATTGCTCAAATCCTTGAAAGTAGATTCGCGTTGAAACATGGAAGTTTTGAGTTAGAAATGAGAGTTGGGAAAGAGGTTAGATAAGCTTTATCACCCCTGCTCCTCCGAAAACAGTCGCATTTAATCAGATTTCCCTATCTCCTCAAGATAGAGTTTTGAGATAGCCTACGGTTCATTTTCCACTTGACGAATCGTCCAGAAATCGTCAGCTAGGTTATCGTCCAACAGATAAGCATAGGGGATGGTAAAGTAGCCTTGCATTCCCCAGTCTTTCCCCCAGGAGTTGCGGACGATAAACCGCCGTTGGCTATCATCATAACCGACGGCTAACACGGCATGACCCCCCAATAATTGTTCATTGGGAGACGGCATGGGGACGCGACCTGTTTGTGCCACCTCTTGACTTTCAAAGCTCTCGTAAACACTGAACCCAAAGACGAAGGGATAGCCGGATGCTAAACATCCCTTCATCTGATTGAGGTTTCGCACTAGGCGGCTGTAAAGAATTGCTTGGTGTTTGGCCGCGACTTCATAACATTTTGGGGTAGGTTTTTTAATAAACCTGACCTGATAATCAGGATCGTAGGGCCAGATGCCCTCAGGTCCGGGATGCTGTTTGGTTTTTTCCTCTGGACAAGCGCCTTGCTTGCCAACGCTTTTAATGCCATCACGAATCATGGCGCCGCTATCTTCGTTCACAGTCCCTTCCATGACCCGTTCGTTGTAGTAAATAAACAAGCGGGAAGGGGTAAAAATATCCGTCAATTTCTGCTTCATTTGATCGAACTCAAGGGCACCAGCAATGGCCTTGGCGGTACAACTGCCCAACTGTTCTTGATCGTAGATGTGGGGACAATTAGGGCGGAGATCGACCTTGGCTGGTAAAGCTCTCAGTGCTGTAACGGGTGCAGCGTAAAGCAGATCTCGATGATCTGGTAAGTCAGGAACCCATCCATAACGTTTGTTTGTGCGTGTCATTTTTTCAACTCCTGTTTAATCTAAAAAAGATGTGAACTTTCTACTTTGTGCCATGGACATCTCAGAAGTACGATCGCTTCTTTCCTGTTTCAAAAACTGAGATCGCATTGTTGTCAAGTTGAGTAGCTCAAGGGAATTTCACCTCCTGTTGGATTTTAGCGATCGCGTATTGCCCTTTCAAAAAGCGATCGCCTTCCTCAATAAGCTCAGAAACATTTTCGAGAACGTCCGATCAAACTTGCGATAGCTGTTAGAGCAACAGCGCCACAGAGAACTGGTACAAGTTGCGGTGACGATGCTCCAAGTAGTACCAAGATTGCCAGTATCAAGGCACCAATGCCCGCACCCGCCACAATAACCCGCAGCCTGATGCAAATATTGGGCTGACACTGAATGACCCAGGTTAAGGCGATCGCAGCTAGGAAGACTGCAATCACTGCGACAGTTACCCAATTAGTCATTATGCCGAGGGCAACAATGAAAATTGTCAGTGAGACGGCACAGATGATAGCTAATGTTCGGCAGAGCCGTACTTTCTGCCAGTCTCCAGTCGGTGATGCTTCAACCTGGCTAGAATCGCCACCGAGCGCGTCAACCCGATTAGCAATCTGTTCAACATAACGGTTGAAAACAGGGAACCAACGGTTATTTTCGGGGATGGACTGCTGAACCCAGCGGAGATTGGATAATATGCGTTCTTCCGGTCCGAGCATTTCCTCTTTCGTCCGAACTGGAATCGTAAGCTGGAATGTGCCAAGGATGCGCCGCCATTTCCTTGAATGTTCTACAATCGCCAGGTTTTCCGACGGCGAGTCTTGCAGACGTGGCTCAATCGGAAGTTCTTTGCCTGTACTCGTCACTTGCCGGACAACTACCGTGAAAACCTCGTCTCGCCTTACTGTTGGGGGTAAATCGATTGACAGCAACCCGGCTAAATTGGTGTCCGCTCCTGGTGGAATGGGTATATAGGTGATGCCATCCGTCGGGCAACGCAGAGTATGATCGTCGATCCGAATCAATCGGTGTGATCTGTACATCTGCACGGCCATTTCCAGGATATGGGTGACGCTGACACTTGGCAGATAGAGGGTTGCAAGGCTTCCGACTGGGGTGTTTCCCCAGTCAATCATCAATTCGTCCGGGATCTCATCAGGACCAAGATTTGCCCGTGTCGGTCGGATGTCAAAGGTATTGGGGATGCGGCGGGATGCGAGGTTGCCAGGATTTGGGGATTCAACGATCATGAGATTCCGCTGGGCGAGTTTGTCAGAGGATCCTG
>JAYKGX010000076.1:0-8705 GCA_035285565.1 Synechococcales cyanobacterium | reverse complement strand
CGATCGTCGTTAGACTCCTTCCCATTTGCTTTCGGTTTGAAGTCCCCCTTATTAATTCGATGAATCCTGGCGAGCAGATCCCCCTAGCCCCCTTAATCAGGGGGAACCGAGCCAAATTCAAGGGTTTAGCAATCGTCGTTAGACTCGTTCCCGTTGACTTTTCGGTTTGAAATCCCCCTTAATAAGGGGGATTTAGGGGGATCGATATGTGTTGCAATAACTAGTTGATTTGGTATAAGGCTAGTATTAGGGTTCACGATGTGCAATCTAACCTATAAAGAGTTGTCTACTGTGAAATTACGATCGCCGTAATTGGCGGAAGGGCACTTTTTGGGTGACTTCTAAACTCGCACCCTCGATCGCCGCTTGCACAAAGAGATAATCCTTGCTTTGCCAGAGGGGAATAAAGGGAACTTCTTCAGCCACCAACTGCTGCAACTGTTCAAAAATTTGCTTGCGCTTAGCGGGATCCAAGGCAGCACGGCTTTGGGCAAGCAATTGATTCGCGCGATCGCTGTAGTAGAAAGAACCCCAAGCGGCTGACTGTCCCGTTTTACAAGCAGTCTGTACCGAACCTTCCGTACATTCCAAAAAAGGATAGATGTAGGTATCCGGATCAAAGTAATCGCCCGTCCAATCCAAGAGGAAAATCGGATACAAGCCCTGTTCCAAGCGAGCGTAGGCTGTCGTGGTTTCCACACTGTTGAGTTGAAATTTCACTAAACCTTGCAGCTCACGATTGGCATCAGCTTTCAAAGTTGTTGCCGCTAGCTGATCATTCACTAAATTCGATCGATACCAGAGATCCACTACTAAAGGCTCCTGAACTGAATATCCTACCTGTTTTAATAATGTTTTTGCAGTCTCTAAATTGCGATCGCCAAATCGTTCCTTAAAAGTAGGTTTCTGCACATCAAAGCTATTGGGAATCAGGCTATAAAGAGGTTCAACTTGCCCTAGAAAAACCCGAGACTGTAGAATGGATCGATTAATCAATGCTGCGATCGCCTGACGAACGGGGAGCTGATCTAACGGTGCAGATTTGACATTCATCACCAAGAAGTCAATACTACCTCCCGACTGTTCCAAAACTTTCCAACCGCGACCGCTTGCCTGTTGTTGCAGGGTTTGTACTTGCTCAGTTGCCATCCCCTGAATCGCCAGATCAACTGCCCCCGTCCGAAACGCATTGAACAAATTCGCCGGACTGGAAAAAACCTGAATATCAATCCCCTGATTTTGCGGTTTGTCGCCCCAATAGCGATCGAAGATTTCCAAGCGCAGACGATCGGTGCCAAAGTCTGTTAACTGATAAGCTCCCGTACCAATTAATTCCTTGGGTTTAAACTTCTTGGCTTCCCCTTCAGATGCCGCTGGAATTTGATAGGCCTTGGGTGAAACGGCGCAGGCTCCAGCATAGGCCAATAGCGATGGAAAGGCAGCAAAGGGTTCCTTGAGGCGAATGGTCAGTTCATAAGGGGCTGTTGCAGTCACCTGATCAATGGCTCCCAAAATCGAAGCAGCATTGCCCCCTGCCTGGGTAAATCGTTGCAGCGAAAAAGCCATGGCAGCCGCATCAAAGGCAGTCCCATCATGGTAAACCACCCCTTGTCGCAGGGGAATTCGGTAGGTCAATCCATCCGCGCTGACCTGGGGCATGGCAGTTGCCAACTGTGGCACCAAATCTCGACTGCCGAGCTGATAGGTATAGAGCCGATCGCACAGGTTATACTGCAACAAGCCCGCAAAACTGCTGGTGGCATCAGCGGGATCGATCGTATTTAAACTAGCTGTGGTTCCAATGGTAATGCGTCCTGACTCCGCTCCGGGCGATCGTCCTCCTGATCCCGGCTGACAGCCCACTGCCATTACCAGCATGGTGAACACCAAACTGATCAAAAACAGCACTGAAATGAGTCGCGATCGCATTCCTCGACGAACCATGACCTACTTTTCCTAGAAACGCAGTTGATGCCATTAAACCACGAAGTTACCGCATCTCACACAATCCAGCCGTCACAGTCTTTCAATTTAGAACAGGCGATCAGATAATCAGGAATGGGTTCGCCCAGGGTTTGACAAGCCACGCGATCGACCGCAATTGGGTCAGCTCCATAAAAGACTTTGCCGCAGGCGATCGTCGCCCCTCGGTCTGGTTTCCAATCTGGACTGATCAAGCGTTGATGGGCATCCACCACTGCACCATCAAATAAATGACCAATACAACCGTAGACATCTTGCAACACCTGCGGCACCGAAGGGCGATGTAATTGTCCGCGAGAATGGGGGCTACGGGCTTTATATTTGGCGCGGGGCAGGAGACCATAGAGATTTTTCAGCGATGCCGAAATCAGGGGCTGATCCTTCAAAATTGTGCGTTTAAAAGCACCCACCGTAATCCGACAATCCACTTCTTGCAACAACTTCGGGGCCCACAGGCCAGCAAAGCGCACAGGATGGGGCGACCGATTCGGGTATTCCACACAGTGCAGATCATCTGCATCCAGTAAGCGCATTCCCGCATCCAGAATCGATTCCACACCCTGCTTTTGAGCGATCGTTGCCAAACTCACTGGCGAACAAACCCCTTCCACAATCAGAATTTCTGCTCCTGGATTCACCCGCCGTAGTCCTTGCAACACTTGACCTAGAACGGGAAGACTGATCGTCACCGGAGCCGGAACCGGATAGCCCAAATTGGGTTTCACCAGGATACGTTTTGCTGCGCCTGCGCTGGGTGGGGGATGGTAGGTAAAGGTGGCGCTATCCACCGTGTGAACAGCCTTCTCAATCATGCCTGTGCCCGTTGTTTGGCTTCATAAAAGCGACAGGCAACCTGCCCTAACCCATAGAGAATGGCGGCATTGCCCACCGTCCCGGTAGCAGCTCCTACAACGGGAATAAACTCCACCACACTCAACCCTGCCTTCATCACCCCCGAGCTACCCGTAGACAAGCCCCAAATCGCCAGCACTTCCCCCCGTCGTGCGGCATCCGTGGGCGAAAATCCATAGATTGCGGCAATGCGGTAGATCATTTCTGCCTCCAACGCAGCGATCGCGCCCAAATCCACCGCTAACAAAGCCAGCGCCAAGGGGGGAACAAAATTAGTGGCTAGCCCAATCCCAGCAGCCTTCCACGCCGTATCGCTAATCACCCGTTGGGCCAAAGCTTCTGCCGTTTCCTGCGGATAGGTTTGTTTCAGGGTTTCCACTTCCCGCTGCACGCCGACCACATCCACCTGTCCCAGCGCCGCCATCAACCAATTCAACCCAGGCATTTTCGTTGCCATTTGCACCAGGGGATGGGTGGCGATCGGCGTGATTACCTGTCCCAAGGCTTCTGTCCCACTTTCCACCCGTTCGTAGAGGGCATTCCCCACCTGTTCCCCCGCCTGGGTCGAAACCTGTTGGATCGTGTTGGCGATCGCCTGGGAAGTCCGCCAAGCAAATCCCATCCAGTCTTGATCTGTGCGCTTATCCTGATCCGTCATGGCAATCCTAGGTGAGAGTTACAGCATTTGAGACCAAATCAACTTGTCGTTTGAGATCAAATCAACTTGTCATTCTCCATTATTCCAGATTTTATCGATCGCACCGTAGAAACGCTTTCTGAAAAAATTGCTAGCATGGAGACTTCGCCATTTTGCTACTTCTCTGGCAATAGAAAATATCGAAATAGAACATTATGAAAGCGATTGTCTACCAACAATATGGTTCCCCCGATGTGCTGCAAATTGTCGAATTACCCCAGCCTGTTCCCAAAGACAACGAGATTCTGATCAAAATTTATGCCACAACAGTGACCTCAGGCGATCGCCGTTTGCGGAGTCTGGATATGCCGCCAGGATTTGGCTTGATAGGGCGTTTAATTGTTGGATGGTCACAGCCGCGTCAACCCATTTTGGGCACAGAATTGGCAGGAGAAGTGGTAGCGATCGGCTCAGCAGTCCAGCGTTTTAAAGTCGGCGATCGTGTGGTTGCCTTTAGTGGTATGAGTATGGGTTGTTATGCAGAATATAAATGTATGCCAGAGGATGGCTTAGTGGTTTTAAAACCCGCTAATCTCAGCGATGCAGAGGCGGCGGCTCTCTCCTTTGGTGGCACAACGGTCTTAGATTTTTTCAGAAGGGCGAATTTGCAAGCGGGCGAAAAAGTTCTGATCAACGGAGCATCCGGAGCCGTGGGGAGTGCAGCGGTGCAGCTTGCCCACCATGTTGGCGCAGAAGTTACGGCAGTTTGCAGCGGTGCCAATACGGAATGGGTGCGATCGCTGGGGGCACAGCAGGTCATTGACTACCATCAAACCAATTTCATGCAAAATGGCGAAACCTACGATGTCATTGTTGATACTGTGGGAACAGCCCCCTTTGCCCGCTGCCAGCATTCCTTGAGCGCTACCGGACGCTTGCTCTTGGTATTAGCAAGCTTACCCGCCATGTTACAGAGTCCTTGGATTTCCTTTACCACCCAGAAAAAAGTGATTGCAGCTCCTGTAGCAGAGCGACTTGAGGATTTACAATCCCTTGCCCACCTGGCTGAATCTGGCGTATTTAAACCCATCATCGATCGCATCTATCCCTTTGAGCAAATTGCAGAAGCCCATCGCTATGTGGATACCGGACACAAAAAAGGCAATGTTGTGATTGATTTGCAATCCAAGTCCTGAGCGATCTTTGCAAGCCTTGAGAGACCGCTGCATCGCTCGCAGGAGGCTAGAAAGCCGATCGCACTTTGGATGGGTCATTACTTTCTCAGGACCTATGTTAGCTTACTACCATGCGAAAGTTTCGAATAGAATAAAATCCTTGTCACCTCATCAATTTTAAATATCTACTGTTTTTCTAATAAGAGGTAACTTCTTAAGAAGAAGTACAATTACTAACGAGCTTATTACCAATAAGCAGCCATAGAGTAAATTCACCACCAAATTTTTAGATAAAATTAAGTTGTGAAAATATGAAATGGTCATAGATCCTACAAATCTGTGAACAAGATATATTCCAAGGGTGCTAGAGCCAATTACTGCTAGATAACGATTAATTATTTCATTTGTGTAATTGATTTTAGAAAAGAACAGGAAAGTTGAAATTGACATTATCTTCATCTGTACACATAGACACACTACGGTTAACTTACTCAAATATGTACTTCTTGTATTTCTAAACTCTTAGCTTAAGCAAGCTAACGCCAAGTTCACTCGTTACGAGTTGACTTGGATGAAAATAGTCTACCATGGCTCAGTCGGGTGCGATGATGGGTTAGGCTGGGCGACTATCAATCTTGCTAAAACCTCAACCCATAAGTCCGCGCCGAGTATGGACGGGCAGTCACTGTTGCACTGGAAGGGCGATCGTTATCACCAAGACTCACGCCCGTCCGTTGTAGCGCAGTGTTGGGCTGCTGGCACACATCACAATCCCATTTGAAGCTTCAGACTCATAACATTTGAGGATTAAGTCACTGAGAATATCCAAGTCATTGATTGACGAAATGATTACCCTTGCCAAGGAGCAGGTTTTAGATATAGCCCCCTCCCTCTCCTCAGAACCGTACGTACAAGGATGCGCTTGAGTGTGATAAAGTGCGACCGCTCTGTATGAATAAATACCTTCTGCAACCCAATCACTGAGTGAATTGTCAGAGTACGTTGACACAACAGCGCGATCGCTACACATTGGGCTTTTCATGGTTCCATACGAATGTCTTCCCACATTCGACTTTCCCGAAGAGCAATGATCTTCATCGGCACAATTTAAGGATAGCTAATCCGTCCCACCCCAACGCCAAACAGGATTCCCCGCTTCAATATTCTGGCGCAGAATCTCAAGAGTATAGCCATTGGCATCCGATAGACCTGTGCTATCGACAATAAAATAGGCATTACCCTTGATAAAACGCATCCGTAGCAACGACTCCGACAAGCCTGAAGTCTCTGATTTAAGAACCCCAGCAGTAGCGACACAACTGCTGTATTGTGGTTTGAGACGCGCCCGCCAAGTGACACTAAACCGATCGCTGGTTTCAAACTGGACAGCATCAGCGATCGCGGTAAGCTGAACTCTGCCCGTGCGAGTGTAACCACCTTCGCGGTAGGGGCTGGGCTGAATGTTGACTACAACTTCCTTAGGACATTTGTTCTGTGCTACGTCGAGGCTTGGGTAGACTCGCAGTGTTGCTGTCTGAGGCTTGGGAGTTTGAGCGAGGACAGATGATCCGAACAGACTGGTGGCTAATAGTCCGAGGCTGCAGCCCATCATCACAAGAGTTGGTTGGGTCATGACATCATGTTGGTTCACTTCCTCGTTTATACCTAAAGTTTTGACCAATATTTCACAGTAATAACAATTTGTTAGATAAAATAAAAACCTGTCATTGCAGCAATTGGCGAATGCTGGAGCGGTTGGTGGACTCGGTAGAGAGTCGCGATCGCTTGGGGGCGGAAATGGTTGGAAGACCGCATCTTTATCTAAGAGTAATATGCTGAGACTATCATTTTTAAGCGGATCGAATTGGGCGATCGCAACCGGGCTGAGAGTGATTCGGTTCTCATTGGTAAACTGCATGAGATAGCTAAAACTGTGATCATTCTTGCCTTCGCGGACGTACCGAAGTGATTGCGCTCACCAAATCTGCTCTGCCCCCAAGCGATCGCTCTCAGCCACCAACAAACCGATCGATCTTGCTCAAACCTCAACCGACAAGTCCGCGCCGAATATTGACGAGCAGTCACTGTTGCAATGGAAGAGCGATCGTTGCTAACCACCATGTTTGATTACAAAACGCATCACTCAAACAGGTGATTATCTCTGGTTACGAAGATCTTGAATGGGCAGTCAGGCTAACGTTGCCCATCACCCGCCGCAAAAAACTTGAACTCCCAACAGATAAACTCTCGGCGGTCGGGTGCATAGGCGTTGTTGTACGGCGTTTACGACAGGCTAACAGCACGATCGCTATCTACGCTTCTCAACAAACCTAATGACCACTTGACTACCGGACTTGAGTCAGTAACTCCTGAACAGATAACACTGGCACAGACAAACTCAAAAATCCTTGAACATCACGGGTCACAATAGCGTCTAGCCCTTGAGCAACCGCACTGAAGATCTGCACAGCATCCTCAAAGTCGGCTAAACCAGAGTTAAAGGCTGATTCCAAAACGGCTCGATCAATTGGACAAATAGCCATAACGGTCAGTGTTTCCAAGACCGCTTGCCGTGCTTGCTCAATGCTTCGGGTGTGCTTACGAGAAATATAGAAAATATCCGTCAGCGTTGTGGCTGTAACATAGCCGATGACTTGCCCCATGTCGATTGCCTGAAACAGAACTTCTGCATCTTGGAAGAATGGTTCTCGCTGCAATAGAAAATCCAGGACAATGTTAGTATCAATTAAGACTCTCACGGAAGATACTTCTCCATCCGCCGCTCTTCTAACATTGCAGCCACTTCTTGATCCGTTGGTGCAGGCTTGTCTGTTTTGAGCAGGCCCCGCATCCGTTGAATTGCCCCAGAACGTTCAGGTTTAGAAACTAGACTGTCTTGAAGTGATTCTACGATCGCGGTGACTAGGGCGAGACGATCGTTCGGTGGCAACTTGAAGACTTGCGCCTTCAATTCTGGCAGTAACATAGCACAGCGACTCCTCAACGTAAGAGTTTATGCTTTCTAGTATCACCGATCCGGCTCTCCTTTGGACAGGCTGATTATTTTTCTCTATTCAACTTTTGATGGCAGGCATAAATCGGACGACATCTGCTACAAACTTGAATTCCCCACGTGTGCTCGTATTTTCTACACATGACAATACGACACGTATCTTGTCTGACTTATCCATCTGGCAACTACCTAGATCAACAAACACATTACTATGTTCACTTTGATCAATTTCCTTAGAACTACAAGTTTCTTGTGTGGACGCATCAGCAGAAACAGGCTTCTCAATGAAAACCGTGTAGCGCACCTTTTTAACCATGCCACTTGGAAGAGAGATCGCTGCATCAGTAGAACTATCTTTCGGAATGTAGGCAGCAACAGAAACTTGCGCCTATTCATCAGCCATGAAAGTCCAGTAGGCTGGGGAGTGAGTAATCACAAGACCACTAATACTGGGGCCACTTGGCGAAATTGGGCTACCCGTTGGAAAATTGCGCTTGGCTGTGTACTGAGCCTCACCACAATATCCCTCTCCTATAACTTTTTTCCAATTGTATCTATGCATAACAACCGGCTTTCCGGGTGCCCTGCTGGTTGCGGCTTCTTCATAGAACTGGTATGAGGTATTGCTGGAATTTTTGCAGCCAGAACCCACATAGACCGCATTGCTGCTTGGCGCTGCCGCAGATGAAGATGGCTTAGAATCTTCTGCAAGAGCGTCACCTCCGCTTAGGCTTGCTACAAACATAAGACTATTCAAGAAAAATGCAGAAAAGATGTGGAAACGCATATGGAAACACTTTGCTTATTAGCCGTACAACGTTCGTGTTCAGCGGCGGCAAGTAACCTTTGCATCTCCACCAAGGTCTTGATACGTTCCGCTGCATTGGGGTTTATGGGGAGACGAGCACTAGAAAGGGGAGAGGAGACGACCATGCACGGGGCGACAGGATTGATGTCTACTAACATATCGCTCGCTCCTTACACCTCTAAATCGATGACTAAATTGATGGGAAAAAGAGGAGACGACCATGCAACGCATGACAGG
>JAYKGX010000075.1:0-7712 GCA_035285565.1 Synechococcales cyanobacterium | reverse complement strand
GCGTTGTCACGTTCTTCCACGATTTTTTGTTCGATTTGGCTCATAGCTTTTTCCGTCACTCTTCAAGAAATAGGGGAACTCAAACGTCGAGAGAGTAGAGATTTCACTCACAAAACAACTTCGGTAGGTTGCAATGGTATTTTGCAATCTGTAGGATGTTTCATGATCTAGGGTGCCGCATTTTAGCGATCGATCACTCAATTACTTAAGCTTTATTCACTAAGATGCAGACTTCCTTACGGTGATATCCCTAGTAAGAGTTTTAATCTAGGGTTGTGTGTCCCTCTCTATGAACTTTACCAATTTTCGCAAGGCTAGTCGCCCTGCGCTATTAGGCATTGTAGCGTGACATTTCCAGGAGAATCTTCTCCCTAGACGGATTTTGGGGTAGGGATTGCCCGATCGGTGCAGTGTGGATATTTCTCGATCGCCATGTGTTAGGGTGATTACATCTTGGTTCTGATGGCATGAGTACTACCATGAGCAACTCCAGTTCCATGCAATGGGCTAGCGCACTCTCGACCCGGCCTTTTTTGGAAGCTGCTATCACTGAAGCTGTGGAACAGGCTGTTGCAGCATTGCAAGCGTCATGGTCGGGGGTTGGCGGTGATTCTGAACCCCGAGAACTGGAAAGACCTATTCCCAATGTAGGCTTTTTATTTGTCTCTTCGGCTTTTGCCAGTGAATATACACGAGTGTTGCCTTTGGTGCAGGCAAAGCTAGCAGAGGCGCAGATCCCAGCGATTCCGATCGTCGGCTGCAATGGGGGTGGCATTATTGGGATCAATACCCGAGGCACAGCGCGGGAAGTGGAGGATGAAGCTGCCGTAAGTTTGGTGTTGGCGGTGCTGCCCCAGGTGAAGGTGCATCCTTTCTATATCAATCCAGAACAGTTACCTGATCTCGATGGACCGCCCTCGGTCTGGTCTGAATTGATTGGTGTGGATCCGCAAGAAATACCGCAATTCATTATTCTCGCCGATCCCTTTTCGAGTGGCATCAATAACCTGCTTTCGGGGTTGGACTATGCCTATTCAGAATGCCCGAAAGTGGGGGGGATTGCCAGTTCTGGGGTGATGAATGGTCAGAGTGGTCTATTCTGTGGCGATCGCTTTTATCGAGAAGGGGTGGTGGGGGTTGCGCTGAGCGGCAATATTGTGATGGATACGATCGTGGCGCAGGGCTGTCGTCCGATTGGCTCTCCTTTTCAGGTTCTGGAAAGTGAACGCAATGTCATTCTGAAAATGCAAGCCTCGGATCAAGACCGTAGCAGTTCTAACGGCAGTCCTTTGGAAATGTTACGAGATCTGATTCAGTGGTTGAGTGAAGAGGATAAGGTCTTAGCTCAAACAGCCCTCTTTGTGGGCGTAGCCCAGTCTGAGTTTAAACAAGTTCTAGAACCAGGGGATTTCCTGATTCGCAACTTGCTGGGGTTTGATCCTCGGGTGGGGGCATTAGCGATTGGCGATCGGATTCGGGCAGGGCAGCGCATTCAGTTTCATCTCCGGGATGCGGCCACGTCTCAGGAAGATCTAGAAACATTGCTGCGGCGTTACCAATACCCTGCCCTAGAGGTTGATGCCAAATCTGTGCCAAAAGGGGAGCCGAAAGGGGCGCTGATGTTTGCTTGTCTGGGGCGAGGAGAAGCGCTCTATGGGGAACCCAATTTTGACTCTCAACTTTTTAGCCGCTATTGCAATCACATTCCCATGGGGGGATTTTTCTGTAATGGCGAAATAGGACCCGTCGGTGCCAATACTTACCTACACGGGTTTACCGCCTCGTTTGGCATTTTCCGACCCCGCGAGGCACAGGGCTAAGCAGAGGCTGACAAGCTGCGATCGCTGATTTCCTAACATCCCAGCAAGCGATCCCAAGTCTTCAGGGATTGCACCGCTACAAGCCTCCCAATCGGTTCAAGGGAAAGAAGCGGATCCAAGCACGTCCGACAATATTTCGACGGGGTAGAAAGCCCCACACATGGGAATCATTGCTGTTGTTACGATTATCCCCCATCACAAAAAAATCATCCTCTGGGACGGTGATGGTTTCGCCGGGACGGATAAAGCAAGGTTGGCGATCGCAATCGTAGCGGGGGGGTTCAGCAATGTAGGGTTCGCGGAGTGGTTGATCATTGATATAAACGCTGCCGTCTTGGATGCGTAGACGCTGCCCCGGTAACCCAATTACGCGTTTGATAAAGACCTGATCACTACCGTAGTCTTTGAGATAGGGGCTAGCCGGGGGACGAAATACGACAATTTCACCAAATTGGGGGGGGCGGAAGTAGTAAGAGACTTTTTCCACCACGAGGCGATCGTCCTTCAACAGGGTTGGCACCATGGAGTCAGAGGGAATAAACCTAGGTTCTGCAACGTAGGCCCGAATTAGGAGAGCTACGAGCAAGGCAATGATGAGGGTAAGCGCATTTTCCCGGAGTGATTTCCAGGGGGATGGGGTGCGATCGCGCTGAGGGGGAAGAGGGGCGTCGGGCATGAAGCTGATCCAATACAGGCTTTCAGAGATGTGGGTCATCACTGATCATAGGTCATTGCGATCCTCGGTCATTGCTTCGACCGCAGAAACTCTAACTGATGATCATGGGTGATTGCTCTGCTAGGAACGCTAGAGAATTGTGAAATTCCTGCTATTTTCTTAGTCCAACTTTTGGTAGGGATAGCACAATGGAGGATGGAAACTTGATGGGATGTGCATCATGACATTTACCACCGATCAACTCATGTGGTTACGGGATAACCTCGATGGCTTGGGATACCACATGGGCCCACGCGGTCTTTTTGGCATTGGCAATGAACTGAATGCATTTGATGCGACGGCCTTGGGGGGCGGTTCCATTACAGCCAATAACTCGATGCGCAGCATTAATCAGATGGATGCCTATACTCGTGCTGCCATTTTTCAGTTTCAGCGCGATCGCAACTTGCCTGCCAATGGTCAATTTGGACCGGATTTAGAAAAGCGCATTGATGGGGTTGTCAAAGATCTACAAAATAATTTGAAGATTGTGCTGACGGCGGACCCGAAAGTGAATCCTGCCATCAAGGCAGAGGTGGATCCTAAAAGTACATTGGATCCTAAGAAGCGGCTACAAATTACGGGTTACTATGGCGTACAGACCTTCAAATTGGTTAAAGAGTATCAGCGAATTCGGGGACTAGCCATTACAGGAACTGCAACGGCTGCGATCCAACGTCAACTGCGGGATGATGCCCTACGGATTGCGAAACCCCCGGTTCCCACGCCGACCCCCACCCCAAGCCCCAGTAGTGATGCCCAAGCACGCCTCAATCGGTTGGCAGATATTAAAAAGCGTTATCAAAGTGGCGATATTTTAACGGATGATTTTGTGCGGGAAGTGATCCAAGCCATTCCTTAAGGGCTAGGTGTTGTTTTTACGGAGATCCGTCAGGGGTACATGGTTAAACCCTTTTCTTGGTTTGCAGCCAACTTGCCTAGACCGATCTGGATTTTGGCGTTAGGGCGGCTTCTGTCTCAAATTGGGACAGGATTTACAATGTTCTATGCGCCGATTTTTTTTGTGAATCAGTTAGGCTTGTCAGCCACGATCGTGGGCATTGGGCTGGGCGCAGGTGCAATTTCTGGGGTGTTGGGTCGGTTTCTGGGCGGGGCGATGGCGGACGATCCCAGCTTGGGGCGACGGAAAGCGCTGTTGCTCTCGGCGGTGATTAGTGCGATCGCCGCCTTTGGGCTGGCGAGCAGTATCAACTTTACGACCTTTTTGTTAGGCACCTTATTGGCAAACTTGGGCAGCGGAATTTATTGGCCTGTGACGGAAGCGGTAGTGGCAGATGTGGTGAAGTCTGATCAACGCACAGCAGCCTATTCAGTGGTTCGATTTGCAGACAATGTGGGATTAGGGCTGGGAGTGGTGCTGGGCGGGTGGTTGATTACGGTGTTTCAAGCCTATCGTGCCCTGTTTATGGTAGATGGAATTTCATTTCTTGTGTTCTTTGTTGTGATTTATCTAGCGATTCCAGAAACACAACCAGCGGAATGTCGAAAACTACATTGGCAGGGTTGGCAACAGGCATTGTCCGATCGCGCACTTTTACTTTACGTTAGCATTAATACTTGTTTTACTGCTTGGATTGCCCAGATTCAAAGTACCATCCCTCTCTACTTCAGTAATTTTATTCATCCTGGAGCAATTCCTAAAGGATTTGATGCCCAATTTTTAAGTTTTCTCTTCAGTTTATTTTTAGGGATTTCTATTCTCGTGCAATTTCCCCTCTCACGTCAGTTACAGCGGTTTCGGCATGTGCAGGTGTTGATGCTTTCTGCCAGTCTATGGATTGTTGGGTTTGCCTGCGTTTGGGGCACTGCGGCACTGTCGGCGCAAGCGAAGTGGTGGGCAATGGTGGCGATGGGAATTTTGGCGATCGCCACCACAGTTTACCTCCCTGTGGCTTCGGCATTGGTAGCAGATTTTGCGCCGGAATCGTTGCGGGGCGTTTATGCAGCGATTAATTCCCAATGTTGGGCGTTGGGTTATTTGATTGCGCCGCCGATCGGGGGTTGGGCGTTGGATCATTCGCCTGCGATGGCACATCAGTTGTGGGGAGGCTTGATATTGTCAGTGATCCTGGTGATGGGGTTACTGCAAGGACTCGATCGCCTCGTGATCCACCGAACTATACAGGATTAGGAGATCCCAAAGTGGATCTAAATTTCCCACCCCGATAGGGTTGACGGGAATGCAGATCACCGCTAAAGTTCTATGATTGAGTTGTAGAGGATGATCCCATTTTCTACTGCTTAAGCCCAAAAATCTAGCGCGATCGCCATGAGGTACCAGCTCAAAACGATCGCTAAGCCCCCAAGCTGGACTAGTCAGCATGGTAACCTGGACTGCATTTTAGCATTCCCCAGCCGCCCTGTTTTGTCATGCCAGACAACGGGGCGGCTAGTTTTTTGGGTTCTCCTCGTCCACGTACTTCATGTTTGAGGAAACCCAATGAAACGCTATACCAAACAAATCAATTTACAACTGAGCGGGGATGCCGATGCCATGGAAGCGGCGATCCGGCTTTTGCATGTGCTCAACTTCATCAGCGCCCACGCCTGGAGCCGACTTGTCCGAAAACGAGGTGAATCCACGGTTGTGTGTGTTGCCGCCAGAGAGATCATGCTAGAAATCGATTAGAAAACGCAGGAGCGATCGTCAACAGAAGTTCAACTTCTTGAACTCTGACCGAGCAGAGCCATGCCCGTGCCAACTGCTGCCATCATCCCGCCTACCGCGATCGCTAAATTAGGATAATAACCACTGCGATCGAGAGTGACCATCCACTGTGCCGTCATCTCTGAGGGCAGCACCCAGTTAAACATCACAGGCGAGAGATAAATCAGCGCCGCCCCCACCAACAGCCAAGGAATCATTGAGACCAAGAGAAAAAGAGAATTCTTCATAGGTTTCCTATACGATTGTCCTAGGGATACCCTACAATATTCGGGGTAAATCTGAGGCTTATGCGCTCAAGGTTCTATGACTAAATTTGTGTTTGTCACTGGTGGCGTGGTTTCCAGCATTGGAAAGGGCATCGTGGCAGCGAGCTTGGGAAGGCTCCTAAAATCTCGCAACTATTCGGTTTCCATTCTGAAACTTGATCCCTATATCAACGTTGATCCGGGGACAATGAGTCCTTTCCAGCACGGAGAAGTTTTTGTCACCGAAGATGGGGCAGAAACGGATTTAGACCTAGGGCACTATGAGCGGTTTACAGATACCTCCATGTCTCGCTTGAACAGCGTCACCACCGGGTCGATCTATCAAGCAGTCATTAACAAAGAACGCCGTGGGGATTATCAGGGCGGCACGGTACAGGTCATTCCCCACATTACCACTGAAATCAAAGAACGAATTCATCGCGTAGCTCGCAACACCAACCCCGATGTGGTGATTACAGAAATTGGTGGCACCGTTGGGGATATTGAATCGTTGCCCTTTTTAGAAGCCATTCGGCAATTTCGCAAAGATGTGGGGCGGCAAAATGTGCTCTACATGCATGTGACCCTAGTGCCCTACATTCCAGCCTCCGGGGAACTGAAAACCAAGCCCACCCAACACTCCGTCAAAGAGCTACGATCGATCGGCATTCAGCCCGATATTTTAGTCTGTCGGTGCGATCGCACCATTCCCACTGGGTTAAAGGCGAAACTATCAGAATTCTGTGATGTGCCTGCCAGTTGCGTGATTACTGCCCCGGATGCCCGCAGTATTTATGAAGTGCCGCTGATCATGGAACGGGAGGGTCTAGCAGCTCGGGCGATCGAATTATTAGGACTAGAACTACGCCAACCCAATTTGAACGATTGGGAAACCCTGGTCAAACGCCTGTATACCCCAACCCGTCAGCTTGAAATTGCTCTAGTAGGCAAATATGTGCAATTGAGTGATGCATATCTGTCCGTTGTAGAAGCCTTGCGCCATGCTGCGATCGCCACCGATAGCGGACTCAACCTACGCTGGATCAACGCGGAAGATATCGAAACCCATGGAGCCGATCAGTATCTGCGCCATATGCATGGAATTGTTGTGCCCGGTGGGTTTGGCATTCGTGGAGTAGATGGCAAAATTGCAGCGATCCGCTATGCCCGAGAACGTAAAATTCCCTTCCTAGGTCTGTGTTTAGGAATGCAATGTGCCGTGATTGAATGGGCCAGAAATACCGCCCAGCTCCCAGAAGCCCACAGTTCAGAATTCCAACCCGAATCGCCCCATCCCGTCATTAACCTCCTCCCAGAACAACAGGATGTGGTAGACCTGGGCGGCACCATGCGGTTGGGGGTTTATCCCTGTCGCCTGACACCAGAGACCAAAACAGCAGAACTCTATGGTCAAGAGGTCATCTACGAACGCCACCGCCATCGCTATGAGTTTAATAATCAATACCGTCCACTGTTTTTAGAAAGTGGCTATCTGGTGAGTGGCACTTCCCCCAATGGTCGATTAGTAGAAATCATTGAATTACCAGGTCATCCCTTCTTCATTGCCAGCCAATTCCACCCAGAGTTTCAATCTCGACCCAGCAATCCCCATCCTCTGTTTAAGGGTTTAATGCAGGCAGCAGTCGATCGCTTTGAGGGCGATCGACCCGAAAGTGCCTCAATAGATAGCCCATTGGACAGAAAGGCTGAACCCGAGACCGTGGTGACCTCCTAATCTGACCCCGCTCTAACTTTGTCGGGGAAATGAAGGTAACTCCACCGCCGCTAAAGATTCCCGCTTGCGATTGACTCGGCTGGGATAGAGAATGGGTGAAATTTCTTCGCTTTCAGCTAAAGAATTTTGTTCTAACCCGGTCTCCCCAGATTCGTCGCTCAGTAGGGTTTCATGCTCCCATGACTGATCGATGCGATCCTGATCTAGTTCTAAGCGTTGTTCTAAGCCCTGCTGCGAATCCGAGGTTCCCATCGCAGCGGTCTCCGGCTGAATCCAGCCTTCCAGAGGCGAAGTCAAATGGATCACAGAGGGCTTGGTCACGGTATTGGTCTCTGAAGCAGAAACCGGGTTTGTCAGCTCTGCATCAGCAGCGATCGCAGTTGGCAAGAGTTCAGATGCCGATGGAGCGTTCTCGGGTTGTGCCAGCACTGTCAAACTCATGGTAGGCGATGGCACCGTTGTCTGTACTGTCGTCAGGGGAGTTGTTAACTGCAGAGAGGGTGGGTTG
>JAYKGX010000074.1:0-13769 GCA_035285565.1 Synechococcales cyanobacterium | reverse complement strand
AAAAACAGCCCGGTTTGAACTATGTCGGACTTTGTGTGCCCGTGGGTCGATTATTCGCCAGTGACATGGATGAATTAGCCCGTCTAGCGGATGTCTATGGCAGCAGTGAACTCCGGCTAACGGTGGAACAAAATGTGATTCTGCCCAATGTGCCAGACGATCGCCTGCCATCGCTCCTGCAAGAAGAAATCCTCCAACGGTTTTCTCCCAATCCAAGGGCTTTGGTGCGATCGCTCGTCTCCTGTACCGGGGCGCAGTTCTGCAACTTTGCCATGGTCGAAACCAAAAATCGGGCTATGGTCTTGGCACAAGAACTGGAACAGGAAGTTGAACTGTCGCGCCCGGTGCGCATTCACTGGACGGGCTGCCCCAACTCCTGCGGTCAACCCCAAGTGGCAGACATTGGCTTGATGGGCACCAAAGCCCGTAAAAATGGCAAGGTCACCGAAGGGGTGGATTTGTTTACTGGCGGCACCGTTGGCAAGGATGCCCATCTCGGTAGCAAAACCCAAACCAGCATTCCTGTTGAGGATCTTAAGCCTTTACTTCGGCGCATGTTGGTGGAACAATTTGGAGCGACCCTCAAACCAGGCGTGAGTTTAGATGAACCAGCGGAATTGCCCGTCAATGGATCAGCCGCCCATGGATCAGCCGCAACGACTGAAACCACTGCGCCCAAAGCTCCCCCGGCGACGATCGTGCTTGCCAAAACTGGAACAACCCTAACCTGTACAGAAGCTGATTTGCTCCTAGAGGTGCTGGAAAAAGCGGGTATCCGTGCTGATAGTCTCTGCCGAGCGGGGAACTGTGGCACTTGCAAGCAGAAACTAGTGTCGGGATCAATTCAGTATGAGGGTGCAATCAGTGGATTGAGCGCTGAGGAGCAAGCCACAGGTCATATTTTGACTTGCAGTGCCCATCCCCAAGGGCAGGTCGTGCTCGAACTCTAAAAATTGATCGTTATCCAGCCAAACCCTGGCCGCCAGCAATGGATTGTATGCCTACTGGCGGCACCCAAATCTAGTACCGGGTCTATCACCGGAGTGAGCTAGAACCCATCGAGGCTAGTGACCCCGATGTTCTCTTAGTCAGCCCATGACTTATAAACCCATGACTAAACACATGACGATAAGTGCATGGCTTACTAAATTTCCCACTGTCATTCGACCGTTATTTTCGCGACTATTGGACAAGGAACATGGCTAATTTTTCCCGGAGAAAATTCATTCTAACCCTGGGGGCAAGCACCGCTGGGACCCTGTTGGTAAATGCTTGTACCAACTCTGGATCTAACTCCAGTTCTAGCTCCTCCAACTCAACCCCTGCAGTCAGCAGCGGCACCGGAGATAGCCCTGAAACTGATACCGTTAAACTGGGTTTCATTGCGCTGACAGATTGTGCTCCCCTGATCATTGCCAAGGAAAAGGGCATCCTAGAGAAATACGGTTTGAAGAATGCCTCCGTTGCTAAGCAAACCTCCTGGGCCACCACCCGCGACAACTTAGAACTCGGGTCTGATAAGGGTGGGATCGATGGGGCGCACATCCTCACCCCCATGCCCTACCTCATGACCGCAGGTAAAATCACCAAGGGGAACACGCCCATTCCCATGTACATTTTGGCGCGCTTGAACACCGATGGTCAGGGCATTTCCGTCGCCAAAGCCTATGCGGATCTGAAACTGGAAGCCAAGGCTGATTCCCTCAAGGCTAAAGTTGATGAGAAGAAAGCCTCCGGCAACAAGTTTAAGTGTGCAGTCACCTTCCCCGGCGGGACTCATGATTTGTGGATGCGCTATTGGTTAGCAGCTAACGGTGTTGATCCCGAGAACGATGTTGAAATTGTGGTGGTACCCCCGCCCCAGATGGTGGCCAACATGGAAACCGGAACCATGGATGCCTTCTGCGTTGGAGAGCCTTGGAACCAGCGGTTGGTGACCAAGCAACTCGGCTATAATGCACTGACGACTGGCGAACTTTGGAAAGCACACCCTGAGAAAGCGCTATCCGTGCGCGGAGAATGGGCAGACAAGAATCCGAAGGCAGCAAAAGCGTTGCTAATGGCGGTGATGGAAGCGCAGCAGTGGTGCGATAAGGACGAAAATAAACAGGAAATGTGCGAAATCGTCCAAGCCGATAAATATATCAAGGCTCCTGCCAGCGATATTGTGGATCGGATGAAGGGGAACTTCGATTTCGGCAACGGTCGCACCCTCTCAGCCAGTCCGCTGATGATGAAGTTCTGGCGGGAAAATGCATCCTTCCCCTATAAGAGCCATGATGCTTGGTTCATCACAGAAAATATCCGTTGGGGCAAGTTCACCGAAGCTGACTTGGCATTGGTGGAGAAGGTAAACCGCTCGGATATGTGGCGTGAAGCAGCTAAGACGTTGAATGTGCCTGCAGCGGAGATCCCCACGGAAGATACGCGAGGTGAGGAAGCCTTCTTTGATGGTATCAAGTTTGATGCCAAGAATCCCAAGGCTTATCTGGATAGCCTCAAGATTAAGAAGGCCTAGTGCTGAGTCCCGATCGTTGAGTTTGGGGTGGGTGGTACATTTCAGGGAGCGATCGTTCGTTATCGTTATCTTGAACCGCTTCCTGAAATTGTCTGCTCACCTTATCCACTGATTCTTTCTTGTGATTCAAGCTTAGTTTCTCTCAGGTCGTTGTTTGCGTTTGCTCCAGTTCTTTCTTCTCTAACAACAACTACTCGTTATGGCAGTTAATACACCCGTCAAACCCAAGCTGGTCAATGCTTCTCAGCCGTCCGCTGCAAAATTCTTCAACCAGTTTCAGGTCATCATTGCTCCAATCATTTGTACGGCGATCGTCCTGTTAATTTGGCAAATGTTGTTTGGGGGTGCGGATTCCAAAATGCCTTCTCCCACAAAAGTTGTCGCTCAGATGAGTGGGTCTTTAGGGGCTGTTTTGAACCCGAATCAAGAAGGCAGTATTGCCAAAAATATTTTAATCAGTTTAGGTCGGGTTGGAATTGGCTATGGACTGGCTTCCATCTTTGGAATTTTGGCAGGTGTATTGATTGGGGTGAGCAAATTCCTGCGATCGGGATTTGACCCCATGGTGCAGATTTTACGAACCATTCCGCCTCTGGCTTGGCTACCGTTGGCGTTAGCAATGTTCCAAGAAAATAACGCAGCGGCACTCTTCTTAATTTTTATCACAGCAATTTGGCCGATCCTCATCAATACCGCCGTTGGGGTGCAACAGATTCCCAAAGACTACAACAATGTGGCAAAAGTGTTGCGGCTATCCGGAATCGAGTACTTCTTTAGCATTTTGATTCCTTCCACTGTTCCCTACATTTTTACGGGACTGCGCATTGGGATCGGCTTAGCCTGGTTGGCGATCGTTGCAGCAGAAATGCTCAAATCGGATGGCGGTGGGATTGGATTTTATATCTGGGATGCCTACAACGCAGGGAATGACGACAGCATGAGCCAAATCATCCTAGCAGTTTTCTTTGTCGGCTTAGTGGGTCTGGCGCTCGATCGCTTAGTGGCTTGGCTAGGATCGTTGCTGGCTACAGAATAGTTCAAAATATAGTTCGCAATAGTTCGCACAATGGCTCGGGGTGTAGCTGATCGCCTTTGCACAACACTCGCTTTTGCACAATACTCGCTCTTGCACAACATTTTTGTACAGCAACGCTGAACTTGACGCTCTAAATTTCATTCATTGGAGACCCGGTAATCCTATGTCTTTCCTCGTTGAAGTTGATCACATTGATAAAGTCTACCCCCTCAAAAACGGTGGACAATACGTTGCCCTCAAGAATGTGTCCTTAGAGATCAAGGAAGGGGAATTTGTCTCGCTGATTGGGCACTCCGGCTGTGGTAAATCCACTTTGCTCAATATCATTGCTGGGTTTGAGTCCGTCTCGCGGGGAGGGGTCATCCTAGAAGGACGGCAAATTACCAGTCCAGGGCCCGATCGCATGATGGTCTTCCAAAACTATTCCCTCCTGCCTTGGCTGACGGTGCGGCAAAATATTGCGCTGGCGGTGAATAAAGTCCTGGGTCATCTGCCGGAGACCGAACGACGGGACATCATCGATGAGCATATTCAAATGGTGGGCTTGCCCCATGCGGCACACAAAAAACCTAAGGAACTCTCCGGCGGGATGAAACAACGCACCGCGATCGCTCGGGCTTTAGCCATTCGTCCCAAAGTACTGCTACTGGATGAACCCTTTGGAGCTTTGGATGCCCTGACTCGGGGAAACCTGCAAGAACAGCTCATGGAAATCTGCCAGAGCCACCAAATCACCTGCGTCATGGTCACCCACGATGTGGATGAAGCCCTCTTGCTCAGCGATCGCGTGGTCATGCTCACGAATGGTCCGGAAGCCCATATTGGACGGATTCTGGATGTGGAGATTCCCCGCCCCCGTCGCCGCATGGAAGTGGTAGAGCATCCCGACTATTACCACCTCCGCAACGAAGTCATCAACTTCCTCAACCAGCAAAAGCGCGACAAACGCCGCAAGAGCCGCCAAACCGCAGAGCAGAAGACTATTCCAGCCGTTGCCCGCACCGCCGCCGTGGAAAAAGCAACGCTACAACTGGGTTACGTTCCCACCACCGATGCGGCTCCCCTAATTGTCGCTCAGGAAAAAGGACTCTTTGCCAAATACGGTCTACAGGAAGTCAACCTTGTTCCCCAACCCAGTTGGCAAGCGATCGCCGATGGTGTGGTCAATCAAACTCTGGATGCGGCGCAAATGTTGGCAGGAATGCCCTTAGCCATGCGCCTCGGTGCAGGGGACAAACCCAGGCTGCCGATTATGACTTCCCTGGTGCTGGCTCGTAATGGTAATGCCATCACCTTAAATAAATCCTTCTTGGAGCGTGGCATTCGTAACCTAGAAGATCTCAAAGCCGATATTACTGCGACACCGGATGTTGCCCATACCTTTGGGGTGGTGGATGAGGTTTCCATGGGCAGCTTGCTGCTGCGCTATTGGTTGGCTGCTGGGGGCATTGACCCCGATCAAGAAGTGAACCTGTCCATCTTGTCCTCGTCGCAGATGCAAGATCAGCTTTCCCAAGGATCAATTGATGGCTACTTGGCAGCAGAACCATGGAACGTGAGAGCGGTACAGGATGGAACTGGTTTTGTGGTGGCGACGGATTTGGAAATCTGGAATGGACACCAAAACAAAGTCCTGGGTGTGCGGGAAGATTGGGCACAACAGCATCCGAATACGCACCTTGCTGTGATGAAAGCCCTGATCGAAGCCTGTGAATATTGCGACGATCGCCGCAATCGCGAAGAAATCTTGGAACTGATCTCCGGTGAGGCTTACTTGAATCTGCCGATCGAGCAACTGCGCCCCGGATTCATTGATGCCTACGATCGTGGGATGGGCGAGTCGCCTGCTGCGCTCCTACGCTTCAATCAGTTCTACATTGAGCAATCTACCCTGCCCCGCCGGATGGAAGCCCTGTGGTTGCTCACTCAACTCGCCCGCTGGAACTTTACGCCCTTCCCCAAAAACTGGGTGGAAATTATTGAAAGCACCTACCGTACCGATCTCTATGGTCAAGCAGCAAGAGAACTGGGTTTACCGGATGTAACAGACGATCGCCAACCTGTTACGCTATTTGATGGCATTGTCTTTAATCCCGATGACCCCATGCGCTACTTGCAAAGTCTGGCCATCTGTCGCCCGATTCAGGTTGAAGAGATCCCGATCGATTCCCTTGTGATTCAAGCAGCGTAGAAGCAGCCTCATAGGAGCCTCTGCCTGAAGCCTCTGCCTGAAGCCTCTCCGTATCTGACCCTCTTTATGGATCTCTTGAACCATGCAAACTTTACCCAATACTGCCAGCACCCCTAGCCCAGATTTGCAGATGAAGAGCAATCCCCCCGCCTTTGTCGAAATCTCGAATGTTTCCAAAGTCTATCCCACCCCTCGGGGAGAATATGTCGTCCTAGATGGGGTCGATCTGCAAGTTCAGGAAGGCGAATTTGTCTGCGTCATTGGTCACTCGGGTTGTGGCAAAACGACCCTCCTGGATATGGTGTCTGGATTCCGCACCCCCACCACAGGCGATGTAGTGGTCAATGGCAAGCGGGTGGTTCGTCCCGGGCCCGATCGCATGGTGGTCTTTCAAAACTATTGTCTGCTGCCCTGGAAAACCGCCTTTGAAAATGTCTTCCTAGCGGTAAAATCGGTCTATTCCGATAAGTCCAAAGCAGAACAGATGGAAATCGCCCGCGAGCATTTGCACATGGTGGGGTTGGATGAAGCCGCCAATAAGCGCCCCGGTCAGTTGTCCGGTGGGATGAAACAACGGGTTTCCATTGCTCGCGCCTTGGCGATCCGTCCAGAGGTTCTCATCCTGGATGAACCCTTTGGCGCGCTGGATGCCATTACCAAGGAAGAACTGCAGGAAGAACTATTGCAGATTTGGGAAGACCACCGCATCACCGTCATGATGATTACGCACGACATTGATGAGGCGCTGTTCCTGGCCGATCGCATCGTCATGATGACCAATGGACCTGCCGCCAAAATTGGAGAAATTATTGATGTACCCTTTCCCAGACCCCGAATTCGGGAAAAAATTATGGAAGATGATACCTATTACCATCTCCGGAATCACACCCTAGACTATCTATATAACCGCTATGCCCATCGGGATGATTAGGAAGTAGCCATTCGATGCAGCCATCGTGACCTTGTTCCTCCTGTAATCTATGCAAAACCCTTGTCCTCGGGCAAGGGTTTTGTCGCTTCACACAATTGCGGTATCTGAGATTGGTTCGTGGCAATCCTGTGTGTCAGAGGACTATCTTTGAGCTTCCACCTCATGTATAATGACATCGCAAGCAGGATGCCTATTGTCACCAAGCCTTGTTTCTCCGTAAATCGGCGGAGTCTCAACTTTTGAGTTACTGGGTACTCTAAAAAATGATGTCTTGGGGAGGGAATAGCAATGGCGGATATCCTAGCAGAAATTGTCCAACAGCTAGAAAATGATCCTCAATCTGCGCGCATCCGCAAGCTACTCTTCTATGTTTGCTACAATCAGTGGCTGACGGATTCCGAGCAAGTTGCCAACACCGATCTTTCTCGGATGGTCAAGCTAGTTCAGAAATTTTTCCCCACACCTGCGGTTCTCCAAGAACAACTTCAGCAAATTGTGAATCAAATTAGTAAACCAGCGGAATATTCACAAGTTGCAGATACAATCCTAGCCCACTGTAAACGCCTGCATTCTCTGTCCCAGCCCTCATCTGCCAGCATCTCTGATGACGGATCTGACCCTGAAGGGATCACCCATGCACAGAGCAATGTGTCTCAGTCTTTCTTACACAACCCCACAGCCCGTAAAGTGCTGAGTCCCATTACCCTGTTCCATCAGCAGGCAGAAATTTCCCAAAAATTTGCCAACCACCCCCAAGCCGATCGCCTGAAAAAACTGCTCTATTGTTTGACGCATCGTACCTGGGAAAGCGATCGCACAAAGTTGAAAGATGCAGATTTTACCACCCTCATCGATAGTCTTTGGCGTTTATACAACACCTACGACGAGTTAAAACAAACAACCGAAAGTGTTGTCCAGCGGCTCACCAAACCCATTGAATACGGAGCGATCGCCGCGCTGCTCCTAGAGGAAGTGGCACCCCTATATGGGAAAATCAGCAAGCCAACCCCCCTTGTCACCATCCTATCCACCCCCACCCCCACCCCACCCCGGTTCGATGACAAGTTTGACCTGCGGCAGGATATCATGAAAAGCATTAATCCCCTGCGATTGAAGATTTTACTGGTTTCCCTCTTAGATGGTTTGTTTGATGAGAGTGATGCGGCTTGGAAGAATCTGCGAAAGCAATCCTTGGATGAATTGGTCGATCGCTTCATGACCCATTCCAAAACGCTCAGTTTGCTCACATTAAAATTACGAGACCTCGCACAGCAACTTTCCCCAACTGCAGATTACGAAGCCGTTGCCACCACCTTTTTAAAAGTGATCACGCCCCATTTCCCAGCAAAATCGAGTAGTTCTCTCCAGACAATTGATAAATTCAAGCCGAGTACCGATCGAGAAGATCATCTTGATCACACAAACTTTGTTGCTAACCAAGTTGGCTAAACAGTGTAAGCGATATTTTCAACACGCGATCGGTCAATCAACCAGAAATATCCAAGCAATTGGGCTAGAGAGGGGAACCAGTGGTGCAAGCAGAGGAATTACGACAGCAATATGAAGCCGGAAATTTTGATTTCTCGGAGTTAAATCTAAGTCATATTAATCTTCGAGAAACCGACCTCATTGGGGCCAATTTTAGTCATTCTGACTTGCATGATGCCAACTTCATGATGGCCTATCTCAATCGTGCCAACTTTACTAAAGCGAACCTGAATGGCAGTCGCTTCTGTGGGGCAAATCTCAGTCAAGCCGATTTACTAGATGCCCATCTACGCGATGCCGATTTACAAGGTGCAATTCTGGCAAGAGCCGATCTCCGAGGGGCTGATCTATCCTTAGCCATTCTACTAGATGTTAATTTGATGGGAGCAGATTTACGAGAAGTGAATTTGAGCGGGGCACAATTACGGGGGGCAACGCTCCGGGGAGTTAATCTGCGAGAAGAGAATCGCGGGAGTCGCCCAGCCAATTTACGCGGAACCGACCTACGAGACGTTGATTTTCGGGGGGCAAATTTAACAGGAGCAGATCTCAGCCGAGCCAACCTTGCGGGGGCAAATTTGAGTGAAGCCAACCTCAAAGGGGCAAATTTAACAGAAGCAATTCTAAGCGATACGAGCTTTGTCAATGCTTTTCTGAGTGATGCGATCTTAATCAGTACAGATTTACAGCGGGCAAATTTGCGGGATGCTAAAATGAACCGTAGCGATCTCACAGAAGCCAACCTGGCAGAAAGTATTTTAACCAACGCAACGTTGAATATGGCAAAATTAAATCGTGCCAACTTACAAGGTGCTGTGCTAGAACGAGCTAGATTGAACAAAGCAGAACTAGGACGTGCCAATCTGCGGTATGCCATCCTGAAAGATGCGAACCTAATTGAAGCCTACCTGGGACGTGCGGATCTAAGAGAAGCGGATCTATCGGGAGCTAATTTAATTCGAGCAGAAATCAGCAGTGCCATTTTAGCCGGAGCTACTTTAACCGGAATGACTTTACCGGATGGCAGTATTGAGCATTGAGCGACTCTCTTGAAAGTCAAGGCGAATGAGCAAAGAAAATTCGCATCCAAGAACAGATCCAAGCAACAGGGGTTCTGCGTTATCCGGGATGAAAAGCTGCCGATCGAGCCTCCAAGGTTCTCAGAGTCAGCATGGATGTGCCAACCCTGGCTCAATGGTAATTTCTAGCATCTGGAAATAATTCGGTTTGCCACTCCCTTAAGAGACAAGAGGGTAGAATAAAGGGGGCTAGAGGTGCGTCGAAGTCCCGTTAACCCATTGCGCTGGGGGGCTACACCGATGAAACGCATGGTCTTGATTGCTGGATTTGAAGCCTTTAATGCCGATCTCTACCGTCAAGCGGCGCAGATGGCACAAACTCGCTGCCCAGAATTGGAGATCCACAGTTTCAGCGATCGCGACCTGAGCACCCATCCCGCCAAGGTTGCCGCCGCCTTGCAGGGTGCAGATATCTTTTTTAGTAGCTTAATTTTTGACTATGACCAAGTGCTGTGGTTGCGAGAGCGGGTGCAAACCATTCCCATTCGGTTAGTGTTTGAATCGGCGCTAGAACTCATGAGCCTGACCCAATTGGGAGCCTTTGCGATCGGCGATCGCCCGAAGGGAATGCCCAAGCCTGTTCAATTTATCCTCAGCAAATTTGGGAGCGGTCGGGAAGAAGATAAATTAGCCGGGTATCTCAGCTTTCTGAAAGTGGGTCCAAAGTTGTTGAAATTTGTGCCGGTACAAAAGGTGCAGGATCTGCGTAATTGGCTGGTGATCTACGGCTATTGGAACGCGGGAGGGAGTGCCAATGTGGCAGCCATGTGTTGGTTCTTAGCGGAAACCTATTTGGGCTTGACCGTGGGAGACATTCCAGCTCCGATTGAAACGCCGAACCTGGGTTTGCTCCATCCTCACTATCCTGGCTATTTTGAGTCGCCACGCCAATATCTGCAATGGTATCACCGCACCTATCCAGACAGCCAATCCTATCCCGTGATTGGACTCTTGCTCTACCGTAAGCATGTCATTACCCAACAGCCCTATATTCCCCAGCTTATTCAACAATTTGAAAAAGCGCAGTTAGTTCCATTGCCAATTTTTATCAATGGGGTGGAAGGTCATGTTGCCGTGCGCGACTTAATGACCACTGCCTATGAAACTGCACAACGACAGCAAGGAAATCGCCAGATTCGATCGCTCTCCCGTGAAGCGGTTGCCGTGGATGCGATCGTTTCTACTATTGGCTTTCCATTAGTCGGAGGTCCTGCTGGATCGATGGAGGCAGGTCGCCAGGTGGAGGTGGCAAAACAAATTCTCATGGCAAAAAATGTGCCCTATCTGGTATCTGCCCCGCTGTTGATTCAAGATATCCATTCCTGGACGCGCCAAGGGATTGGGGGATTGCAAAGTGTGGTGCTGTATGCCTTGCCGGAACTGGATGGGGCGATCGATCCAGTGCCCCTAGGCGGGTTAGTTGGCGATCGCATCTATTTGATTCCAGAACGGGTGCAACGGCTAACGGGACGCTTAAAACAATGGATCGCCCTCCGGAAAAAACCTCCTAGCGATCGCAAAATTGCCATTATTCTCTACGGATTTCCTCCTGGTTATGGTGCCACGGGTACGGCCGCTTTGTTAAACGTACCGCGATCGCTGTTGGAATTCCTCCAGGCATTAAAAACAGCAGGCTATCAAGTCGGTGAACTACCTTCAGAGGGCGAAACCTTAATTCGTCAAGTGCGATCGGCGGATGAAGCCTATTTTGGACAACTGCCAGAAACGGGATCCTGGGATCATCTGCCCATTGCCCATGTGCAAACGAGAACGCTGGAACGGTGGTTGGGCTATTGTTTGACCCGGCGAGTGGAGCGGCAGTGGAAATCCCTCGGCGGCAGTGGCATTCGGACTTTGGGCGATCGCTTGCTCCTGGGCGGGGTGCAGTTGGGCAATGTCTGGATGGGCGTGCAGCCTCAGTTGGGTATTTCCGGCGACCCCATGCGGTTGATGTTTGAACGGGATCTCACACCCCATCCCCAATATGCAGCATTTTATAAATGGTTGCAGCATGAATTTCAAGCCGATGCGGTGATTCATTTTGGGATGCATGGCACTGTGGAATGGCTACCGGGTTCCCCCTTGGGCAATACGGGCTATTCCTGGCCGGATGTGTTGTTAGGCAATCTGCCCCATTTTTATCTCTATGCTGCCAACAACCCGTCTGAATCGATGCTGGCAAAGCGACGCGGCTACGGGGTGCTGATTTCCCATAATGTGCCACCCTATGGGCGATCGGGTTTGTACAAAGATTTGGTGACCTTGCGAGAATTGATCGCAGAATATCGTGAAGATCCTGACAAAAATGCCGTGCTCCAAGATGCAATTCTCAAAAAAATGTTTGATACGGGTTTGGAAACAGACTGTCCCTTGGTAGAGGCGCAGCAGATGGGAATGGAATTTACACCGGAGACGGTTCATTATTTCAGTGCAGATGTCTTGAATGCCTATTTCCTGCAGCTTTATGAATATTTGCAGGTGTTGGAAAATCGGCTTTTTTCGACAGGATTGCATGTCCTTGGTCAAGCGCCCGATCGCGATCAGCTTTTCAGTTATCTGCAGGCTTATTTTGGCGATCGCCTTGCTACAGAAGTTTTGGCAGCAGTGGCGGCTGGAGAAGATCAGACCCAACTGGAGCAACGGTTTAACCTGAATGAAACTGCAACTCAGGTAGCAGAAGCTTTGCAAATTCGTGATCTCCTGGGTCAGACTTCGGATGAATTGACGACTCTCCTGCGGGGATTGAATGGGGAATATATTCCAGCGGCTCCAGGGGGCGATCTCCTGCGAGATGGACCGGGTGTATTACCCACAGGACGGAATATTCACGCCCTCGATCCCTACCGAATGCCCTCTGTTGCAGCCTATGCCCGAGGTCAGGAAATTGCCCAAAAACTCATTCATCAACATTTCCAAGATCAGGGAACCTATCCAGAAACGGTAGCGGTGATGCTGTGGGGTTTAGATGCGATTAAAACCCGAGGAGAATCCCTGGGTATTTTGTTGGAACTGGTGGGGGCTGAACCGATTAAAGAAGGGACAGGACGGATTGTGCGGTATGAATTAAAATCGTTGTCTGAACTGAATCATCCCCGTATTGATGTGTTGGCAAATCTGTCGGGCATTTTCCGTGATAGCTTTACCAATATCATTGAACTGTTGGATGATTTATTTGAACGGGCGGCGGTCGCTGAGGAATTGCCCGAGCAAAACTTTATTCGCAAACATGCGATCGCCCTGCAAGCTCAAGGGATCGATCGCCCCACGGCACGGTTGTTTTCCAATCCTGCCGGAGATTTTGGCTCTTTGGTCAACGATCGAGTGACGGATGCCAATTGGGAATCGGGCAATGAATTAGGGGATACTTGGCGCGATCGCAATCACTACAGCTATGGTCGCCAGGATAAAGGACAAGCTCGCCCAGAAATTCTCAAAACCCTGTTGCAGAGCACCGATCGCATCATCCAACAAATTGATTCGGTGGAATATGGTTTGACGGATATTCAAGAATATTATGCCAATACGGGAGGTCTGAAACGGGCGGCAGAAATGCAACAGGATCGGACAGTCACCGCCAGTTTTGTGGAAAGCTTTGCCAAAGACACCACACTGCGCAACTTGGAAGATTTGCTACGCATGGAATACCGCACCAAGTTGCTCAATCCTAAATGGGCAGAAGCGATGGCACAGCAGGGTTCGGGGGGCGCGTATGAAATTTCTCAACGGATGACGGCACTGTTAGGGTGGGGGGGCACGGCGGATTTTCAAGATGCTTGGGTTTACGATCAAGCCACAGAGACCTATGCCCTCGATGCAGCGATGGCAAACCAGTTGCGGCAAGCAAATCCAGAAGCCTTTCGTAATCTCGTCGGTCGCCTGTTAGAAGCCCACAGTCGCGGTTTTTGGCACCCAGATGCCGATCGCCTTGCCCAACTCCGTCAGCTCTATGAGATAACCGAGGAAGAATTAGAAGGGGTCGCTGAGGTGTGAGTGAAATGCTCTCCTTGCCCCGATTTTACGGCTACTGCAACGATTGACCCACTAATGTAGTCGTCCCTGAAAAACCCTGGCTAAACAGGCTGTAATCGTTTACTAGATTGGGATTGAGTCAAGAAGAAGCGATAGAGCTTGCGGAGATTGAAGCCGCAACCGGTCAATAAAGCATTGATGCAATCACCCAGTTTGCCTTTGAGAAAATTCCGATCGAGGGTCTGATCCAGCTTACTATGACCGATCACAGGTTCAATCGCATTGCGTCGTTTCAAGGCTTGCTTGATACTCGCTTTGCGTTGGTTCGGGCAAGCCACTAGCACCTTCGCCGATTTGGGGTGATATTGGGCACCGCGAAAGCCTTGATCCACTAACACCCGTTTCGGTTGGACACCCGTTAACACCTTAATTTGTTTGAGCGCGGGTTTGAGGGTTGCACCATCGTAAGGATTTCCATGTTGAGCCGCAATACTGACTACCCAATTAGAATCACTTGTGGTTGCGATCACCACTTTACAGCCAAACTCATAGCGTTT
>JAYKGX010000073.1:0-4133 GCA_035285565.1 Synechococcales cyanobacterium | reverse complement strand
GGGCTTGTAGAATATCCATAGTGCTATCCCCCTGGTGTGGTCTTTTGATATCTGCACCTTATTAGGAGGGGTAGCTTTTTGTCTACATAGCCTGATTTTCTCTCAAAAAACTGTCCGAACTATTGATCTAAAAACTTGAGTCGTTCACTCTAGATCTCTAGATCAATGCAATTATATCGCAATCTGAATGGGTTCGTGGGGTAGACATCTTGCCTGCAAAGGGTTCTAGGCTGTCCTACCCGCATCACTGCAAGAGACTGGCGGATCGGCATTGACCTGAAGCAACGACCTAAGACAAGGGCAACCCGCCCAACAGAAAACCCAGCAGGAGACTGGCGATCGCCCACTGGGTTCTTGGTCTGCATTACATTCAGAAAACCTGATGGACAGGTCTCAAACTTATGCTTTAGGCGAATCAGGACGTTTCAACTGGGGAGGCACCTCTTGCTCTTCTATTAATTCCTCCACCTGGTCTGCCCCTTCTGCGATCGCCTCTTTCACATCGCTGGCTTTGTCGGTCACGGTCTCCGCAACTTCCTGCACAATGGCTTCTGCGGTTTCCGTCAGCGTTTTCGGCTCCGGTTCCGGTAGGATTTCTGCCAGGGTCTCGCTAGCCGTTTCCGTCAGTTTTGCCACTGGCTCGCTCACTTGCTCCACCACTTGATTCACAACTTGCTGCACTGCTTTGCTCGGTTGAGTCTCTGTCACTTTCTCCACCAAGTTCTCGGCTTTATCTGCCACCTGATCTGCTGTTTGTTCTACCTGATCAACGACAGTCTCAGCGGTCTCTGTCACTTTCTCCACCACTTGTTCTGCCACGGTTTCGATCGTATCCTGCACCTTGCCAACCCGCTTCTTCATCGTCTCAGCAACTTTGTCGGTCAGATTGCCAAAATCAAAGGCACTATCCTCTTCTGCTGACTCACGAAAATCTTTACGAACGTAGGTTTCTGAATTTTTGGGACTCTTCAGCCCTGCCAAAAAAGATTTAGCCGAACCCACTAAGCTCGACAAAGGATTGGTCGTTTCAGAGGGCGTGGCAGCGGCGATCGTCGGTTCCGCAGAACTGCTCGCATCCGCAACGGCAGCATTGTTAATTGGTGGATTGCCAAAATCCTCACGAGTCAGGGGGCGATCGTCACCTGAACCGTTGGATTGAGTCGGAGAGGATTGCCCAGCCGATTGTGTAGCCGCCACATCTTTTACCTTGGCTTGTACTTGGTTGAAGGCTTGCTGAGCTTGCTCTTTCACCTTAGTGACCGTGCCGGATTGTAGAAAGGATTGCACCTGCTGCAAGGTCTGATTATTCTGGCGTTGTTCTAGCGGCAGTGCTTCCCAACGGGTTTGCAACACTTGCCAGCCCAACCAGCCAATCAGTGCGACCCCAGCCATCTGCCCCAACAAAACCCCCCCCGTAATCCGTCCGGCACAGACCCACAACACCAGGGCATAAAACAATCCAACCCCGCTCCAGATTAAATCATTCTTACGATTGATCTCCGGCAACACAAAGGAGGCGACATACAGCCCCAAACTGCCAAGACCCACTGCCAATGCTAAAAGATATGTCAGCATATGCTGTTCCTCAAACGGACTTTCTTAAAGGATGAAGGACAAGCGATCGCAACGGACAGGAGAGGTTCCCGAATGGCTCGGAGCCAGCCCAGTCCTGGATTTGCGCCCATTAAAGTACGGGCATCTACCCCGATCCCCTGCCGCTAAGAGTGCCCGACCGCCCCTGATCCCGCACTCGGATTTAATCCTATCTTCAGCGTTTCTCAAGGGAGGGCGCGTTACCCTGAAGGTAAATTGCGATCGCACCCCTTCTAGATACAGTGAAACAATTCTTATGACTCAGAGCTTTGGTGTAATTGGTCTCGCCGTTATGGGCGAAAATCTGGCGCTGAACGTAGAGCGCAACGGCTTCCCGATCGCTGTCTATAACCGCAGCCGGGAAAAAACGGATGAATTTATGGCTACGCGCGCTGCTGGCAAGAACGCAAAAGCGGGCTATACCCTAGAGGAATTTGTCAACCTCCTCGAAAGACCCCGCAAAATCCTGATTATGGTCAAAGCCGGGGGGCCAGTGGATGCCGTTATTGAACAACTCAAGCCGCTGTTGGATGAAGGCGATATCTTGATCGATGGCGGAAATTCCCTATTCACCGATACGGAACGGCGAGCCAAGGATCTGGAATCTGCTAAGTTTACCTTCATCGGCATGGGGGTGAGTGGAGGAGAAGAAGGCGCACTCAATGGGCCCAGTTTGATGCCCGGTGGAACGCCCTCGGCCTACCAATATTTAGAACCGATTCTGACTAAGATTGCCGCCCAGGTGGATGATGGTCCTTGTGTGACCTATATCGGTCCCGGCGGCGCAGGGCACTATGTCAAAATGGTTCACAACGGCATCGAGTATGGTGACATGCAACTAATTGCCGAAGCCTACGATCTGCTCAAAAACATTGGCGGATTGGGGCATGAGCAACTGCATGAGGTGTTTTCTGCCTGGAATCAAACCGATGAACTCAATTCCTACCTGATTGAGATTACCGCTGATATTTTCCGCAAAATGGATAATGGATCCGGTAAGCCCCTGGTGGAATTCATTCTGGATGCTGCAGGGCAAAAAGGAACCGGGCGCTGGACGGTGAATAGTGCCCTAGAGCTAGGGGTGGCGATTCCCACCATTACGGCAGCGGTGAATGCTCGCATTATGTCCTCCATCAAAACGGAACGGGTGAGTGCGGCGCATACCCTGGCAGGTCCAGCCGTGGCTCCCTTTGAGGGGGATGTGAATGTCTTGATTGATCAAGTGCGTGATGCTCTGTATTGCTCCAAGATGTGTTCCTATGCTCAGGGGATGGCATTGCTGAGTGCGGCTTCCCAGGCCTATAACTTCAATCTGGATCTAGGCGAATGTGCGCGGATTTGGAAAGGGGGTTGTATTATCCGGGCGGGCTTCCTGAATAAGATCAAAAAAGCCTTCACGGAAAATCCCAGTTTGCCCAACCTGCTGCTGGCTCCGGAATTTAAACAGACAATTCTCGATCGCCAGTCTGCATGGCGCAATGTGGTGGTGCTGGCAGCTCAGGCGGGGATTGCTGTTCCAGCCTTCAGTGCTTCGTTGGATTACTTCGATAGCTATCGGCGCGATCGCCTGCCCCAAAACCTGACCCAAGCTCAACGGGACTACTTCGGGGCACACACCTACGAACGCATCGATCGCGAGGGTGTTTTCCATACGGAATGGCAAGTCTAGTACCAGACAATCCTGCAATTCCGCACCGTTAAATTCCTTCAAATAGCTTGAGCCACGATCGCCTGCCTGAAATTCTGAACTGGGAATTTTGGGTGGGCGATCGTTCTGTCATGCATCTGTCATACACTATATCCACTTGATCCATCGTAACGGTTTGCCACACCTTGGCTCACGGTCTCGATCGCCCCTCCCCACGGCTCTAGGGAACTGCTCCAAAAGATCTGCTAAATTGATTGACCCAGTTGATCGACTGATCGCCCAATTGATCGCCCCAATTGATCGCCCAATTTCGTGAACTTGCTCTAAGATTGAGACAGTTGCAAATAAGTTCAAGAGTACTACTTTTATCCCCCTCTGTGCTGGTATGGATCCTGTTCACGCTTATACCCCCATTCCGCTGGCGGCGATCGCCGATCTCAGGACCCTGACGGGTGATGAATTGAAAGTGATCGTGACCTTCTGCTACTACAGCTTTAACCAAACGCAGCCGCAACTAACAGTGGAACGGGTAGCAGGCTTGGCAGGCATTGCGCCCCCAAAAATTAAACCCATTCTGTATCGTTTGGTGCGGCGGGGGTGGCTGCTGCAAACGGATGCCCTCTATCAGTTGGCGCAACCCCTCTTGGCACAACCCCTCTTGGCGCAACCGCAACTTGCTCCATCCATGCCTCAGCCGATCGCCCAGCCGATTGCTGAGATTCCTCCACGGGCGGAAGTTCCCTGTGTTTCTGTCTTGAGTCCGGCTTTGGCGGTGCGTCCGGCGCGGGTGAATGTGCAAACCCTTTATCCGGAAGGCCCTTGGCTGACTGAACGAGGGCTGCTGGACGAACAGTTTGTGCGCGATCGGGCGGAAGTCTGGCAAAAGGGCAAT
>JAYKGX010000072.1:0-10842 GCA_035285565.1 Synechococcales cyanobacterium | reverse complement strand
TTGCAGCAGCGATGCTCGTCTACAGAGAGTCCATTATTTCATGAAGTGGCATCGCTGCAAGGACTGGTAGCCAATTTGACATACTTATCCGCTCAATCCCATGATCGAACCCAAGCAAACACCCATTGGACAGGACAAGCTAGACCTCGGAAAGAGCCTACAGGCTGCACATCAGCGTCATGCAAAAGCGTCATAAGTTGTGAGAATGCAAAGGCAGCTAGAGCGGGGTCACGAACGCTAAATCGGGGCGCAGATGTTGGGCTTGACGGAGATAGGGATGATAGATCCGAGAACCTGGATCCGGCGTATTAAAATGAACCAAAATGCGAACACATCTTTCTAGGCTGCCTTGGACATACATGTGCTGAAAGTCCATGAGGGGGACTTGATCCCAACCGGGGCGCTGACGGGCGATCGCGGCAGGAAAAATCGCATCTAAATCTTGGGTAACCGAAAAAGTCACACTCACTACTTCCCGAAGATCCAAATCATTCCGGGATTCTAAGACATCCAACAACTCTGTGACTGCTTCACGAATGGCTTCTTTTGAATTGTGGGTCACGGTTGTTGCGCCCCGAATTGC
This sequence comes from Synechococcales cyanobacterium, assembly GCA_035285565.1. Taxonomy (GTDB): domain Bacteria; phylum Cyanobacteriota; class Cyanobacteriia; order Leptolyngbyales; family Leptolyngbyaceae; genus JAYKGX01. The sequence continues at coordinate 10,259 of JAYKGX010000072.1, read as the reverse complement.
TCGAACTCGCCAATGCACGTCAGGTATCCTCCGGGAAGTGAAAAATGGGATCAACATGACCATCATATCGGAACGTCCGAAGGGTCTGAATGAGTTCAAGTACGGATCGTTCAACGGTGTGATGGTTTTGAGTCAAGGTTTCAGTGGATCAATATTCTAGAGTGAGCTTACGAGGGTGAGCGGACGGGGATAGGGTGCGCTAAGGGCGATACAGCCAAAGGGGCATTCCCTGGGTTTCTAGCTCAAATTCTAGCCAGTCCAACGTTGTTTGCATGGCGGGTAGTAGGGGAGAGAGAAAGGGAGCCACCATCGTGCTTGAGTGATGACGGGAGGGCTGGGAAACCTGGTTACCCGTGACACGACTCAGGAGGGATTTGGGTTCTTCAAAGTTAAAAACGGTTGCTTTGTCAGGATCCAAACCAGCTAATTCTGCCACCCAACGTCTGGCATCTTCTTCTGTTCCCAAGCGATCGACCAGTCCTAGCTTAACGGCTTGTTCGCCCGTAAAAATTCGTCCATCGGCAAAACTTTGTACCGTCTCTACGGGAAGATTGCGCCCTTCGGCCACCACTTGCACAAATTGTCCATAGCTCACATCGATCAGTTCTTGCAAAATGGCTTGTTCGGGTGAAGTCAGTTCGCGATCGAAGGCGAGAATATCTTTGTAGGGCCCAGATTTGATGACTTTGAAGGAAACTCCCACTTTCTCCAGTAAGCCTTCCAGGTTATTGCCCCGCAGGATTACGCCAATGCTGCCCGTAATCGTACCGGGATTGGCAACGATGTGCTGGGCTGCTACACCAATGAAAACGCCACCCGAGGCGGAGATGTTGCCAAAACTCGCCACAATTTTGCATTGCTTGCGCAGACGCATCAGGGTGGTGTAGATTTCGTAGGAGTCCCCTACAGTGCCCCCCGGTGTGTCCAGACGCAGCAGTAGCGCTGGAAATTTTCTCTCTTCAACCTCTTTTAAGCATTCCAAAACCCGTTTACGAGTTCCACTGGCGATCGCACCTCGGATCTCAATGCGGGCAATCTGTTTTTTGCGGGAGCGACGAAATGGAAACATGGGGCCTGGGGGGTTACATTTTTCTTAACGGAACTACATAATCTAACTAATCATCTCATAAGGCTTAACGTTAGCTTTACCCTTTCATGCAGTTTAAGCTTCCCCCGTCCCAACTCCTTCAATCCAAACTTCTCTTTACCCTTCTCCTGATTTCGCCGTTCTTCTTTTGGGGAACTGCGATGGTGGCGATGAAGGGAGCGATCGCCCAGACCACCCCGTTCTTTTTAGCGGGAGTTCGCCTCGTTCCGGCGGGTTTCCTGGTGTTAGGAGCGGCGGCGATCGCTGGGAAACCCCAACCGAAGACCTGGCAAGCTTGGTTGTGGATTGCGCTCTTTGCCCTGGTGGATGGCACCCTCTTTCAAGGATTTCTGGCTCAAGGGTTAACGCGAACCAACGCGGGTCTGGGTTCAGTCATGATTGATTCCCAGCCCTTGGCGGTGGCAATCTTAGCACACTGGCTGTTTGCAGAACAGATTGGCTGGATTGGCTGGGTGGGGCTGCTCCTGGGTGTACTGGGCATTAGTTTACTCGGACTGCCCCAGGATTGGCTAACGACGGCTTTGGCGGGGGGTTGGAGCACAATCGATTGGCAGGGAGCGGGATGGGGAATGCTGGTCGATCGCTTGGGGGATGTAGTGATGAGCCTCTTTGACAATGGGCAGTGGTTAATGCTGATGGCAGCTCTCTCCATGGCGATCGGCACGGTTCTGGTTCGGTTTGTTTCCCGCCATGTGGATCCGGTGGTTGCAACGGGTTGGCATATGATCCTGGGCGGATTACCCCTCTTTGCCCTCTCTGACTGGTTGGAACAGCAGCAATGGCAGCATTTAGCCGGGGCAGACTGGCTGGCACTTGTCTATGCCACGATCTTTGGCAGTGCGGTTTCCTATGGCTTGTTTTTCTACTTCGCCGCCCAGGGCAGTTTAACCAGCCTCAGCGCCCTCACCTTCCTCACGCCAGTTTTTGCCTTAATGTTTGGCAATCTCTTTTTGGCAGAAACCCTAGAACCCCTACAATGGCTGGGAGTTGGGCTAACCCTCCTGAGCATTTATCTGATCAACCAACGGGAGACTCTCCTCACCCGCAAAGCTCCCCTGCCCAAGGTTCAGGAACCCGAAAAAGTGGTGTCACCCTAATCACCTGCGGCCCAACCCACTATCCCAGACCCAAAAACCCTCAAAAACGGTATTTCCTATCCCAAAATATGGATCGAACTTTAGGGAGACAGAATGATCTGAATCACGAGGTTGGCAGTTAGGATTGACCTAGATCCGTGCAACCTGAAGTATTAGCATTCTGCAGTTCGATCTATGGCATTGCGTTCTTTTTCCCTTCTCTATGCCACGAGTCTTGTGGGTTTGGCACTCCTGACCGCAGTGGAGCGATCGCCTAGTCAAGCCACTGCACCCATACCTGGTGTGGCTTCTACTGAAGTGACTGCTACTCGTTGGCTGTCTGGGCATTTGATGCAGGTTCGTCCGGTCACGCTGCCGATGGTACCCCAGTTGGAATCCGCTCCGATCGCTTTCCTAGCCCCTGGATCGTTGTCAGACCCCTCAAGCGTTCTTCTGGCGACCAAAGTTACTTGGAGTTCGCGGATGATGGATTGGTTGGTGCCGGGGATTTTGGGCACCGCTACGGTGGTCGGTTTAGTGGGCGCGATCGTGCTGATGCGCAAGGGAGCCATCGCCTCTGTGCCGTCGGAACCGCTGATTTATGCGCCCGTGCCAGGAAACTCACCCAGTTCGGAGATCAGCCAGCGATCGCAATCTGCTGCGGTTTCGGACAGGATGTCCCCGGATACGATTTCCATTGAGGCGATCGCAGTTGCCCCCCCTGCCACTGCCCGTCCAGCTTCGGTTTCAGACCCTCCCCCCCTCAAAGTGACTCCGCTGCCCAAAGCCGCAAGTGAATCACGATTGGATCTGCAGGTAACACCAGAAGCAGTGCGGATGGCAGAACCTGAAGAATTGACTGGAGAACCAGTAGCCCCCCCGCCTCAAGTAACTGTCCCCTCCCCTGCGATCGCCCTGCAGCAGGTCCAACAGAAAGAAACTCCAGAGAGTTCGGCGGAATTGGCGCGACTGCCCAAACTCAGCATTATGGAAACCTTAGTTCAGGACCTACAACAACCGGATCCTGCAAAGCGTCAACGCGCCATTTGGGAATTGAGTCAGCGGGGCGATACCAGAGCCGTTCAACCCTTGGTCAGCCTATTAGCCGATTCTGACTCCCAGCAACGTAGTCTGATTCTCTCAGCCTTGGCGGAAATCAGTAGCCGGACTCTTAAGCCGATGAGCCGAGCCTTAGCGCTCTCGTTGCAAGATGAAAGTCCTGATGTGCGGAAAAATGCGATTCGGGATTTAACTCGGGTGTATGAATTGGTCAGTCAGATTAGCCCCTTACTGCAGGCGGCGACGGAGGATGCTGATCCAGAAGTGCGAGAAACGGCTGCTTGGGCGATCGGACAACTGAACCGCATTAAAACGCCACTGCTGTAGTAGGAAGATTTTGACACTCTCCGGTCTAAAGACACGGGGAGCCTAAACTTACCGAGATTTTTCTTATGGTTTTACGATCGCTGAAACTCTTGTTTGTCTCAACTCCGGTGGGACCCTTGGGGTCTGGTTTAGGGGGCGGCGTGGAACTGACGTTAAAAAATCTGGCGATCGCTCTGCAACAACGGGGACATTCCATTACAGTTGTTGCACCTGTAGGTTCCACACTTTTAGATTTCCCAAGGGTGGATTGCAACCAAGGTTCAGTCTCGTTGGTGGAAATTCTGGGCGAGCTGCAGGAGACAGCCCAAAGCCAAGGACGGACGGCGACGATCGGGTTACCAGGCAACTCGGTTCTGGGAAATTTTTGGCAATATGCTTATCAAGTGCAGGAATCTTATGATGGGATTCTCAATTTTGCCTATGATTGGTTGCCTTTTTACCTCACATCGTTTTTTCAAACGCCGATCGCTCACTTAGTCAGCATGGGATCCCTCAGCGATGCAATGGATAGCGTGATTCAGCAGGTTGCGCAGTCTCATCCGGGTTCAATTGCCGTGCATAGTTTAGCCCAAGCAGCCACGTTTGAGTTTGGGTTGCAATGTGCCTGTCTTGAAAATGGCTTTGATCTGAGTCAGTACGAATTTCAGGCAGAACCGCAGAATTATTTAGCCTGGGTAGGACGAATTGCGCCGGAAAAGGGGCTAGAGGATGCCGTTTCTGCTGTGATGCATTTAGGCATTCCCTTAAAAATATTTGGTGTGATACAGGATGCTGATTATTGGCAGCACATTCAGCAGAAATATCCAGATGCGCCGATCGTTTATGAAGGGTTTCTAACCACAGAAGCGTTACAAAAAGCCCTGGGAGCCGCTCAAGCTTTGATTATGACTCCCAAATGGGTGGAAGCTTTTGGCAATGTGGCGATCGAAGCGTTGGCCTGTGGGACTCCGGTAATTGCCTATGCCCGAGGGGGACCTGCGGAAATTGTCCGACCGGGTGAAACAGGCTGGCTGGCGACACCGGATTCGATCACCGATTTAATTGCAGCCATTCAACGACGGGAAGAGATTCCCCGCATCCATTGTCGGCAGGCGGCGGAACAGCGCTATTCCTTAACGGCTTTCGGCGATCGAGTAGAAGCTTGGTTAGCGGAACTGTTGCAATCCAGTTTGGATAATGGCTGCTACTAAATCAACGAACCCGCTTTGGGATTGGCTCTCTTCCTTGCGCCTCCCCAACCCATTGGTAAACATTCATGAGTCTACTCTGCTATTCGTCTAGGTCTAAGCAATCTATGTATGCAGAAACAGTACTACAACAGCTCGCGCAAAGATTGTAGTTTATCCTGCTGAATCTGAAGTTCTCTAACCTTCAAATCAAGTTGCATTTTGCCAAACCTTTCTAGCTGTTCCCTATTCAAGAACAACCATGGTGGAATCGGATCAAAAATCCAATCCCTTTTCCTTAAGATTTTTACAAGTTATAATTCTGAGAAAGATGCTTGAGCGGCAGAAATAGGATCTTGAGTAGATATAGTTGTCCTCCTGAAGAATACAATAATGAATGAAAATTTAAACAGTGTGTATCATTGAATTGGTCAATCTTCCCACGTCAAATGAACGAACTTTAACTTATCTGGAAATTCGTATGAAACTCTGAACGCATTTCGATTCATTCATTGACTGAGTCGCCAAGGTTTTTCAATGCTCTAATTCTAAGATGACCCAACAAAAGAATAGGATGATTCCTATTAAGGATACACCCTAGCCTTGTTCTCCTTATACCAAATCCATTAATTAACGAGACAGATCCGATCGCTCTTTTCCTCAATTCAGGTGTGAGGCGCGGATATCCTAGCGAGCAGATCCCCCTAGCCCCCTTGATCAGGGGAAACCGAGCCAAATTCAAGGGTTCAGCATACGTCTATGAAAATGCTGGAAACCAAGGAAAATATGGTTCCATCTGGCACTTGTTTGAACTCATTTATTTGTTTTATGGATTCAATTGATCCTGTTATGAATGGAAAGAGAGGAAAGTCAATATCTGTATCTGTGCTTACAGTTCAGAGAAGCTGAGACTGAATAAATAAGAGGTACACAACAAGCATTGGAGCTATTTCAACCATGAATAGACGGAGGTTTACTCGTCGAGGCTTTCTGCTTTCTTTGTCGCTTGGATCATTTGTTTGCGTCGCCGCATGTTCTAATACTCAAGCAAGCAATTTATTAAGCGGTACAAATGGGAAAAAGGTCATTCGGATTGCGATCGGAACTCAGGATCAAGTGATTAACACAGCAACTGGTGGCTCTGTTATTCGCGAAGAGAAATTGCTTGAGAAACATCTGCCGAAAACAGGTAAATACGAAAATGTAGAGTACAAAGTTGAATGGTCAAGCTACACCTCCGGACCTCCTATTACGAATAAAATGCTTGCAAATCAGCTTGATCTTGGCATGATGGGAGATTTTCCACTCACGATTAACATGACTACTTTTCAGCAGAAAGGAGGTGGTGTTAATACTCTCTACATCGGCACGCTAGGGTACAGTGCGACTGGGGCTGGAAATGCGGTCATGGTTCCAAAAGATAGTCCTGTTAAGACCCTGGCAGATTTGAGAGGGAAGCAAGTTTCTGTTCCGTTTGGTTCTGCTGCCCATGGAATGTTGCTCAAGGCACTGAAGGGGGCTGGAATCGATCCTGAAAAGGATGTGAAATTGATCAGTCAAGCTCCAGAAGTCGGTGGAACGAGTCTGCGAACTAATCAAATTGATGCTCATGCAAACTTTGTGCCATTTGGTGAATTATTCCCCTACCGTGGATTTGCTCGTAAGATTTTTGATGGTGCAGAACTTGGTGTACCCACGTTTCATGGTGTGGTTGTACGATCGGACTTCGCGAAGGAATATCCAGAGGTTGTGGTTGCTTACATGAAAGCTTTGCTTGAGGCCAACAAACTCTTCCGAGAGCAGCCTGAAGCAATTGCAGCCAAGGTTGAGCAATGGGCTGGAATCGAGAAAGAAGTTGTCTATATGTTCCTGGGGCCGTCTGGGTTGCAGCGACTTAATCCTAGTATTCAGAAGCCGAATCTGGATGCGCTCAATAATAGTGTGACGACTTTGAAACAATTAGGGCGACTCGATGCGAATATCAAAACTGAGGATGTGACCCAGTTCATTGATAATAGCTATCTGAAGCAGGCGATGCAAGAAATGGGTATCAGCGAGGAACAAGTGACGGTAGATGCTGATAAGTATGTGATTTCTGGCGAAGATGCTGAAACGAAACAACCGATTCAAGATGCAAAACTAGCGGCTCAACTCTGGTTCAAGGGTGAAGATAAGGTCAGAAACTACACCTCGATTCAGAATATGATGACGGCATTGAAGAAGCTGCAAGCTGACGGAAAACTAGCTGTGGGCGCAATCTTTGTTCACGATCGCACCAATGGCTGGAAGCTTTTTGCAGAAAACTCCTTTTTTGTTCGTAATAGTGATGGAATTTCTGCATTTTTAACCGAAAAGGATGCTCAGACCTTTGCACAGCAGAATGGTGCTCAAGTGGTTGGATTCAAAGGGCTACAAGAATTTTACGCACAGGAATCTCAACCGATTCTAGCAGCTCGCTAAATTCGATGCGTTTTGATACAGCAGGAATACGTTGGACATGAAACAATACATTCCTAACCATTCTTTTCACCGATTGGAGGCAATGCATGTCTAGTTCATCCTCTGAGCGATCGACAGAAACCAATCTGCTCGATCGCTGGGGTTTTCTGCTTTCGCAGGTATTCCAGAAATCAGAAACTTCTTCGTGGTTCAATCCAGGCAGACTGATGCTGCGGGTTCTGTCGCTGGTCTTGTTTTTTGGGATTTGGCAATTTCTTTGCAACATTAAGTTTCAGTTCTTTATTAATTTTGCGTTTCTGCCTTCTCCCTTGGAGGTTTTGGGAGCAACGGTCAAGTTTTTTTCAAACAATCCAATGGTGCATCTTCAAGCCAGTGTGCTTCGGGTGCTATTAGGGTTTACGATCGCAGCATTGCTAGGAATTAGCTTAGGTATTGTGATTGGCTGGTTTCAAAAGATTGAAGACTTAGTGTTTCTACCGCTGGAAATTCTGCGTCCTATTCCTGCGGTTGCTTGGATTCCACTTGCAATTTTGATGTTTCCAGACGCAGAATCGGGGATGATTTACATTACTTTTATCGGTGCATTTTTTCCGATCTTGATTAGCACCATTAAAGGAGTTGAAGGCACTGATTTACTCTTACTGCGAGTTGGACAATGCTTGGGAGCAAAGCAATGGCATGTCTTCAAAGACATTGTGATTCCGGGGGCAATGCCGAGTATTGCGAGTGGGTTAGTCATTGGGATGGGAAATTCTTGGTTTTGTCTGGTAACGGCTGAGATTTTGGCGGGACGTTTTGGGATTGGCTATCTAACTTGGGAATCTTATGTGACTTCTAACTATCCACCGATCGTGATGGGGATGTTACTCATCGGACTGATGGGTTCGCTCAGTTCCTATGCTGTGGATCGTCTGACTCATGTTTTGATGCCTTGGCGCGTCACAAAGAAGGGAACCGCCAACTAGTGTGTAGAGGATAGCAAGTGTGGCAATGTTAATTGAGCAAGGAATTCCACAACGAGCACTCAAAGGACTTGTGGAAGTCGAAAATCTTTCCGTTTGTTTTAAGCGAAAAGGGCAACTCATCTCGGTATTGGAGTCGATCGACTTCGCAATTAGTCCAGGTGAATTTGTCTGTTTACTGGGTCCGTCTGGATGTGGTAAATCGACAATTCTGAATGTGATTGCAGGATTTGTCAAGCCTTCTCGCGGATCTATCACGGTCGATCATAAACCAGTCACCAGTCCTGGAGCCGATCGTGGGTTTGTGTTTCAGCAGTATTCACTCTTGCCCTGGAAAACCACGTTTCAGAATGTGGAATTTGGGCTAAAGATTCAGGGTATTCCTGCTGCTAAACGCAAGGAGATTGTAAATTACTATCTTAATCGTGTTGGACTATACAAGCATCGACACTCGTATCCTTATCAGCTATCAGGAGGAATGCAGCAACGAGCGAGTATTATTCGTGCTTTAGTTAACTTTCCTTCGGTGCTGTTGATGGATGAACCCTTTGCAGCGTTGGATGCTCAGACTCGTCATATGATGCAAGAACTTTTGCTTGACATCTGGAGTGAGTTGAATGCAACCGTGATTTTTGTGACACATGATATTGAAGAAGCGGTGTTTTTGAGCGATCGTATTTTCGTGATGGGAGTGAACCCAGGTCGAATTAAGCAAATGGTTGATGTGCCTCTAGTACGACCGAGACACAGCGACATTACCGTTTCTCCAGAATTTCTACACCTGAATCGTGAGATCTTTGAATTGATTCGAGAAGAAACGCTGAAAAGTATGGAGCTAGACTAAGCGCGAACCTGTTCTAAAAACTCTGGCTGAATCCATTGATTCAGATTAATCATTTGTAGATTCTGGTTGCCTGGAACCTGGCTTAATTGATCAATATGGAGTTTTAGCCAGTCTGGACGAATTTGCATGTCTGAAAAGAACCGTCCTGTTTGATTCTGCTGATAGGAACTGCTCAAGATTTGAGCAATCATGTCTGAGTCGAGATGCGTCCATTTTGCAACTAACGAGGGTGCGGCAGGTGTTGTATCGTACCAATATTGTGCTGCGGATAATGCTCGAAGATAAGCGATGGCAATTTCAGGATATTGCTCTGCAAATTGAGGAGTCACGACGACACCATAAAATGCAGGTAACGCTTCAGGATTACAGCCTTCAAGGTAACGGAACTGTCCCCGCCGACAAGCAAGCTCATGAAAGGGTGCGAAGTGCGCGTAACCATCTGCGTACTGTTCAGAAAACTCGAATTGATCATCCTGTTGGTTGAAGGGAAGCAAATTTACTTGATCTAAGAGATGGGTTGCATGGAGCGATCGTAGTACCATTCCATGGGCAGAAGAGCGTAATGGAACTGCGATCGTATGTCCTCGTAAATCATCAACACTTTGAAGTTGAGAGCGATTTGGTACAACAACTGCATTACAGGAACCATCGAGATTTGTAGAGACAAAACTAATCAGACGAGTGTTCTGCACTGCATTTTCAGCACTCACATTTTCAGCACTTAATAGTAAGGGATAGTCCCCCAGAATTCCAATGTTGAGATGCTGCGATCGCAGTCCATCTACAATCGGTGCGCCTGTCGAAAAATCCTGCCATTGAATTTGGTACTGAGTTGAACTGTATCGCCCTTCTTTCGGTAAGAAATGTTCGAGTAATCCGAGTCGTTGAATAATCAGCCCTGCTGTAATTGCAGGAATGGTACTATTTTGGATGCCAATCGCCAGCGTGATCACTTCAGGACGGGATGAGGAACTGCTGCGCCGAACAAGACTCGGCGATCGTAGACGAACAACCTTGGAAGCAGAAATAGAATGTTTTTCCTTGGCTTGCAGTAGATGAATCAGTTTTTGTGTGGGATTGAGATTGCGCGATCGCCGACCGGCTGAATTTGCACTGTCCGCTTGTCTCAAACGCCGAGGTGTGACCAGATACACCGAACCAGATAAAGCAAACTCTTGCAGTGAAATTGCGGCGACTGTCCCTAGTTCACATTCTGGCTGAAAGTCAAAATGGGTGGCAAATCCGAGATAGTTCCCC
>JAYKGX010000071.1:0-8100 GCA_035285565.1 Synechococcales cyanobacterium | reverse complement strand
GGTAGAAATGAAAAACCCCCGAATTCAGTTGTTGAACCCAGGGACCCTCCAAGCAAAGAGAAATTATTTAGTTGTCTTACTGTAACCTAAATCACAGGCGATCGCGTATGAATTTGTGTCTCATTTGAGGCTAAGCGAACCTGAGATTTGCCCTAGCCCTAGCTGGCTACAACGTTGAAGGCCAGACTGACACTCACTTCGGGGTGCAGTTTCAGATCAGCACGGTAGTTACCCAATTTTTTAACATCTGGTACCGTAATTTCACGGCGATCGAGTTCGATGTTGGTAGCTGCTTTAATTGCATCTGCCAGATCTTGGTTGGTGACGGTTCCGAAGATCGCGTCATTTTCACCCACTTGCTTCGCAATGCTGAGGGTACCTGCTTTTTCCAGGGCTTCCTTCTGCTTAACAGCTTCTGCCTTCAGTTCTGCCAGCCGCTGCCGCTCCAGTTCCCGCCGCCGTTCTACCTGTTTGAGGATCCCCGGTGTGACCGTAGTAGCAATTCCCTGGGGAAAGAGATAATTCCGCGCATAGCCAGGAGCCACATCGACGAGATCGCCCAGCTTGCCTAATTTATATACGTCCTGCGTCAGAACGACTTGAACCCGTTTTGCCATGATTCTATTTTCCTTGATATGTCCGTCTCTGCGGCTCGCTTCGCCGATTGCTTGCTTCGCCCATTGGTTACAGGCTGTGATCCTTTTTGACAGCCAAATAAGACATTGTATCAGAACTGCGCCCTTCGAGAAATCCTTTTAGAGAAAATCTCTTGCCCAGTCCCAGTCGGATGCAAAATCGAGTCCCCAGAAATCGAGTCCCCAGAAATCGAGTCCCCAAGTATGTCAGGATGAAGCTTGATCGTTTTTTCTCCACTGTCAATACTTTTCCCACTGCCTATCCTATCCCACGCTTATGTTGTCCCGTGCGATCGCGCTGTTAGAAAACCATCTCCCAATTCCACGTCCTCTCTGGGTGAAGCTAGAGTTGCTCAAAACCCTGGTTCAGCGGGAACTGGCTGCTCGCTATAAGGGATCCATCTTGGGCAATGGCTGGACATTGGTCAACCAACTGGCACAACTGTTGATCATGACTTATGTGTTTTCCGTGGTCTTGAAGGTGAAGACTCCGGTGCCGTTGAATCCGTTGGTGAATGATCAGCTTTCCTTTGGAGCTTGGCTGTTTGCCGGATTGGTGCCTTGGAATGCCTTTGTGAATGGGGTGTTACCTTCAACGATGGCGGTGGTGAATCAGCCTAGTTTAGTGAAAAAGGTGGTTTTTCCGCTGACGCTGTTGCCGCTGGTGCCTATTTGTACGGCGTTTGTGGATAGTGTGACGGGCTTGGTCGTGTTGCTTGTCTTTTGGGGAATTACGACCCGAGATGTGAGTGATATTATTTTTCTAATGCCGTTGGTTTGGGTGCCACAACTGTTGCTCACAGCGGGAATTGGCTATTTGGTGGCAGGTTTAACGGTGTTTTTGCGGGATATCCCCCAAACCATGGGAGTGATTCTGAATCTGATGTTCTATGCAACTCCTATTATGTATCCCCGTGATCCAAAACTGATTCCTGAACCATTTTATTCCATTATTTTGTGGAATCCCTTTAGTGCGATCGCTGAAGTCTATCGCGATTTAATTCTGGTGGGTAAGGTAGAGCATTGGAGTGATTGGGGCTATTTGTGGATAGTGGCGATCGTTGTGTTTTGGGTGGGTTCTTCGATCTATCGGCGGCTCAGTCCTGCGTTTGCAGATGTATTGTGAGGTATGCCTGCTCAGTAATAGCATGGAAATGACAGTGTCAAATTAGACAATCCCAATACGCATCACTGGCATTCTCAACAGTTGCGCATCCCACAATTCCCACAGGGGGCGATCGCTGACTAAGAGAACCTGACGTGGATCAACTTCAAAGCAGGCGAATGCTTCCCGCAATGCTAGAACCATCAACTTGTTTTTCGTATTTAAAATGGGGATATCCACCCGATCGCACCAAGGATGGACTTCTTCTGCCTGTTGGGGCGTGGCAAGCCAGAGAAAGCTGAATCCCTGCCTTTGGGCTTGATTAATCCACTCTGTGGTGGCTGGGTCGAACACCTGAAACGTTTGGGCACGCCCTTGCAGCAAAATTGCCTGAATCCCCAGTGCGGCCAGCAATTCCAGATTCAAATGGGCTAAGCTATGAATTCTGCCCGAGAGGCGATCGTGCTCAGAGTTTACCAGCATCTGGGTAGAGGGTGAATTTCCCATCTGAGTGAGCGAGGTAGGAGATTGAGCCAATGGAACAGGAGACTTGATAGGCAACATAGGGCATCATGCTAGATGAGGGGCAATATCCAGGAACGATGGACAAACACGATGAGTTCCATGGACGCATACCATGAACCAATACAAAAGCAGATGCGATGGATACAGGTCAGTTGCCCGCAATGCTAGCTTCAGCTTTGTTCTCAGACAGCATTTGTTATCGGATAGAACTGGCTATCGGACAGCAGTTGCCATTGGAGCTTGTCATCGGAGTTTGTCATCGGACAGAAAATGACCACAAAGCTTGAGCGTAAGATTTCGGAGAAGCCTCATAAAATCTTTGACTCCACTCCCCTGGTCTTTCAGTATAAAACGATGCCTACCAGAAATTTTACCGAGATTCCCAACTTGACGAATGCTTTAAATTGATCCGCTCGATCGCCCCCTCATTCTTCATTCAAGTAGCCGAAGCTACAGTCTCCTCCTCCACTCCTCGCCCCTTCGCCCCCCCCAATGAACCCTTACTAGCTCGCTTCCCGCTCCAAGAGCAACGTCACAGGCCCTTCATTGGCGATCGCGACCTGCATGGTTGCGCCAAACTGTCCGGTTGCGACCGTGAGTCCACTGGTTTGGAGTTTTTCCACAAAGCTATCGAACAATGCCACAGCCTGCCCTGGAGCTGCTGCCCCATCAAACGACGGTCGCCGACCCTTGCGGCAGTCACCATACAGCGTGAACTGGCTGACCACCAGCAACTCCCCACCGATTTCCAGGATCGATCGGTCCCAGGCTCCGTTCTCGGTGGGAAACAGGCGTAAACTCAGCACCTTGTTTGCCATCCAATCCAGTTCAGCTTCTGTATCCGTCGGCGCAATGCCCACCAGCAAATTTAACCCCGCCCCAATTTGCCCCACGATCACCCCATCCACAGTCACTGATGAGGCTGTCACCCGCTGCACCACCACTCGCATGAGAATTTCTGTCAAATGACCATGCTTTAGCATACTGCCTTGTGGCATCAGATCACATTATCCACCTCAGTCATTTTCAGCCCACTCAGCATGACCCAGGCAGGTACTTTTGGCGATCGCGAGCGTAAAAAAATGGACTACCCAAGCCAGTCTCTGCAGAATTTCAGATTGCAAGACTGTTTTGAATAGCCCACTCTCGGTTCAAACCCGAGGAGTCAAAGAACCGTTAGAGAGGAGGAATGGTTGAGAGAGATAGCAGGATGAGAAATGAGATTACGATGAGAGATGAAATTATAAGGTATTAAACGCGATCGCAGAATTCAAGCGCAAGCTGAGATCGCTATCCGCATCAATCACCACCACTTCATCTTTCCGTTGTCCGGCAAAGATCAAACCACCCAAAGCCCCTGCTCCTGCACCAATTAACACCTTGCCCAGAGTAATACGACGATTGCCCGTCACCCCAGAAATAATCGCCGCTGCACCACCCCCGATCGCTGCGCCCTTGAGAATAGCATCAGTATTCACACCTTTGCTGATCTTTTCTTTCTTAGTAATCACATCTGAAGTAGCATCAAAGGTCATGCGGTTTCCATTAGGCATCACCAGGGTTTTAGCGTAGAACTGGCTGCCCTTTTCCTCCTTGTTATTGCCACGATCATCCCGTACAACCACCGTCGCGGGTCGGAATTCGCCTTCCACCGTCGTACCCGCAGGAATCAACAAACGACCATCACTACTGCGAATGTTATTAGGAACCGTTAAATTAATGCTAGCCTTTTCATCTGGTGCCAACACAATTTTTTCTGCTTTAGCATAGGCAGCCGGAATCACTGTACCACTCGGGATCCTCACCGTGCGATTAAACAAAACAGGGCGATTCTGGGCCACCGTCACCGTGTTATTGACTGTGCGATTAGCAGTCGTCCCCCCGCTTTGGGCATTCGCTTGCAACGTTAAAAGGGGCAGAAAACCAGTCGTGGTCATCCCCACCGCGATCGCCAGAGCAGTCGAAGACTTCATTACTTGGGAATTTACCTGGTGTAAACTCAGCATAATCACGTACCTGTGTGAGGAGAGAATTGTAAACAACTTGCGATATCCCCTCAGACGGGCAAGCGATCGGAAGGTTCCCCGATCGCTTTCAGATTTGCGATGACGAATACCCCCGTAGGGGCGCGCATCCCGCGCCCAAAAAAATCAGCCAACAACCAACCAATTTTAGATTTTAGATTTTAGATCTTAGATTTCAGATTTCAGATTCAAGAACGATCGCAATAACATCAAACCTTAAAAATTAGCACCCCTCCTAGACCCGCACACCAAGAATCAGCATACCGAATTTTGCCGAACCTCCTTTAGAATGAAGACAAGCAATGTAAAGAAAGGTAAAAGCAAACATGGTTGACCAGCTAATTCGGGCAACAGCAGCAAACGGCGGCATTCGGGCCGTAGGAGTCATCACCACTTGTTTGACCCAGGAAGCCCGCGATCGCCATAGGCTATCCTACGTGGCAACAGCCGCACTGGGGCGAGCCATGGCGGGGGGATTGCTTCTGGCTTCCAACATGAAACGACCTCAATCACGAGTCAATCTACGGGTACGGGGAGACGGGCCCTTAGGCGGACTGCTAGTGGATGCGGGGCTAGATGGCACAGTGCGAGGCTATGTCAATCATCCGGAGGTAGAATTGCCCTTAAATGCCCAGGGAAAGCTGGATGTCGGCGGTGCGATCGGCAATGGATTTCTCTACGTGTTGCGCGATATTGGCTATGGCTATCCCTATTCCAGCACGGTTGAACTGGTTTCTGGAGAAATTGGAGAAGACATCACCCACTACCTGGCAACCTCTGAGCAAACCCCTTCAGCCCTGATGTTAGGCGTGTTCCTCGATCGCGATGCCGTGCAAGCGGCGGGGGGACTGTTGATTCAAATTCTTCCCAAAGCGGCAAATGATGATTCCCTAGTAGAGGTATTAGAATCCAGAATTGGAGCACTCTCTTCCTTTACCACCATGCTGCGCTCGGGCATGACCTTGCAGGATATGATGCGAGAAGTGATGGGCGATTTGGGGTTGGAAATTTTCCCTGAGACTCAACTTGTTAAATTCTACTGTCCTTGTAGCCACGATCGCGTCCTGAGTGCGCTGAAAATTATGGGGGCGGCAGAATTAGAAGACATGATCGCCAAAGATGAAACTGCTGAAGCCAACTGTCATTTCTGCAATACCACCTACCATGCGCCACCCAGCCAGTTAGAAACACTGCTAGCCGAGTTGCGATCGGAAATGGCAGAGACGGGATCCTAAAAAGCGGCCGTGCCACCGAGTTTCTGAGTTCCACATATCTTAAGGGTTTGAGCGATCTCTTTTCTGCTAAGCATTCTAGAATGATCGATTAAAAGCTCTACCTCGTCAGGGTTTCAGCTCAAATCGACCACAAATACATTGTAGATCTGCATCAATTAAGCTCAAAAGGAGGGATTCATACTATGAACAAAGGTGAATTAGTAGATGCCGTAGCAGAAAAAACCAAGGTCAGTAAAAAACAAGTGGATGCGATTATTTCAGCCGTCATGGATTCGATCATGGAGGCGGTGGCCCAGGATGAGAAAGTAACCTTGGTGGGGTTTGGGGCGTTTGAACCTCGGTTACGCAAAGAACGGGCAGGGCGGAATCCTAAAACCAACGAAACGATGACCATTCCCGCCGCGATCGTGCCAGCCTTTTCTGCAGGTAAAGTATTTAAAGAAAAAGTTTCTCCTCCCTAGGCAGGTTACCCTTTGAAATCGGCACGACCCACCTTGAAATCCATCCCAAAATCCACCTCACAACCAACTCCACAACCCACCCATGGTGGTAATTTACGCTGGGCAGCAGAATTGGTGGGTTGTCTTCCCCAAGACATTCTCGACTTTTCCGCCAGTATTAATCCGCTGGGGCTACCGGATAGCGCGATCGCAGCGATTCACACGACCCTGCCCACCCTAACAGCCTATCCCGATCCCCATTACCAACGGTTACGACAAGCGATCGCAACACACCATGGCATTGATTGTGATTGGATTTTACCGGGCAATGGCGCTGCAGAACTACTGAGCCTTGCCTGTCGGGAGTTAGCACAACATGTCACCGCACTATTCACTCCGGCATTTGCAGATTATCTCCGGGGTTTGGCTGCTTATGATGGGGTTGTAGGTCGGTTAGCAATCGCAGACTTTCTGACAGACGGGCATTCAGCAGTTCCCAAATCTCGATCCTTGCGGCAACGATTAGGCAATCCCTCCGGTTCGATCGCCCTGTTGCTAAATAATCCTCACAATCCCACCGGATATCTTTGGGCACGATCGCAGATCCAAGCTTGGATTGAAGAGGCGGATTTAGTCATCGTGGATGAAGCCTTTATGGATTTTCTGCCCGCCGATCGCGATCAGACGGTGATTGAATGGGTGCAGCAATATCCCCAACTTGTGGTGGTGCGATCGTTAACCAAGTTTTACGCCATACCGGGACTGCGGTTAGGATATGCGATCGCCCATCCCGATCGCATCAAACAGTGGCAAACCTGGCGCGATCCTTGGTCCGTCAATAGTTTAGCTACCGCCGTCGGAGAAGCCGTGCTCAACGATCGTCCCTACCAGCAACGCACCTATGAATGGCTGGCGATCGCCAAACCTCAATTAGAAACTGGACTTCAGCAGTTAGGGTTAGACTTCTACCCCAGTGTGTCAAATTTCCTGTTGGTAAAAACGGCGCAATCGGTGCCAGACCTGCAACGCCAGCTTTTACAGCGCGATCGTATTTTGATCCGCAATTGTCTCAGCTTTCCGGAATTGGGCGATCGGTTTTTGCGGATTGCTGTGCGTCTCGTACCCGAGAATCACCGGCTGCTCCTGAGTTTGGCAAGCTTGATTAATCCTGAAGTTTCCCGGAAAGAATAGATGCCAAGCTGAAGCCATGAATAGGAAGTTGATTTTGGGTAAATCATCCTTTGTGCTCTAGCTTGGCAGGTGAAACAATCATGACCGATGTTTTTATCTCCTATTCCCGCAAAGATAAGGAATTTGTGCAAACGCTGCACAATGCCCTCGTGCAAAATCATCGCGATACTTGGGTCGATTGGGAAGATATCCCCCTGACGGCGGACTGGTGGCAGGAAATTCAGCGCGGGATTGAAGCGGCGGATACCTTTGTGTTTGTCCTCAGTCCAGATTCCGTCAGTTCCACTGTCTGTCGGCAGGAGGTCGATCATGCGGTGCAACATCATAAGCGCCTGTTTCCCATTGTCCGGCGGGATAATTTTGACACGAGCCAAGTGCATCCTGATCTCTGCAAACATAATTGGCTCTTTTTCCGAGAAACCGATAACTTCGATGGCGCTCTGAAATCCTTGAACCAGGCGATCGATACGGATTTAGACTATGTACACAGCCATACTCGTTTATTAGTCCGGGCGATCGAATGGGAACAACATCACCAGGATGCTAGCTTTTTGCTGCGGGGCAATGACCTGAAAGCGGCCGATCGCTGGCTGCATCAAGGCTTGGAAAAAGAACCACAACCCACCGCGTTGCAAACCCACTATATTCTCGCTAGCGGCAAAGCAGAAATTTACCGACATCGCCAGGCCCGGATAGTGACGACCGTGGGCTTGTTTGGGGCGATCGCATTGGCTCTGGTGGCGTTTACCCAATATCAACAAGCCAGACAACGCCAACTTGAAGCAGAAAAAGAACAAATTCTGGCGCTCAGTGCTTCGGCTAATGCTCACCTGGCTTCTAATCAAGATATTGAAGCCTTAGTCGCTGCTATTAAACTGGGACAGCAGGTTCGTTCCAAAAATCATTTAGAACCCGATATCAAAGCGATCGCCAGAAATACATTAC
>JAYKGX010000070.1:0-5227 GCA_035285565.1 Synechococcales cyanobacterium | reverse complement strand
TGTCCAACACGCCCATCAACCAACAAGCCGCTAGGGCTAAAGCCGCAGAGATAGAACGTGACATTGCCCTACAGCAGTTTGACCCATCCCTAGAAAAGTACCGTCCCACGAAGGACACCGCGATCGTTCCTGCCCTACCCAACACAGTGGAGCAATGGCAGCATTGGATGGATAAGCGCCGGGGTGATGGGGTCGCGCCTCAAACCCTTGCTAACCGATACCAGACGATCCTGAATCTCCTGATTCGTTTTCAGCGCAACATCGAAACGGTGGAAGATGCCCGCGCACTCGTGGCTTATCTGACTACCCGGCAATCCCCAGTAACGGTTAACCGGAATCTGGCAATGCTCAGCGCTTTTGCAACTTGGAGCGCGGACCAAGGTTGGATCGTTTCCAATCCCTTTATAGACATCAAGCCGCTGAAAGCCTCATCCCCCAATTCTTCCAGCCGCAAGCCCTTCACTATCCCAGAAATGCAGGCAATCCTAGTCACCTTCAAAACCCATCCCATCCATTACGTCTATCATGACTTTGCCCTCACCCTGTTCACCCTTGGCTTACGTCCCAGTGAGGCGATCGGCTTAAGGTGGCAGCATGTTGACTTCACTACTCGCACCATTCTCATTAGGGAATCGCTGAGCCGTGGCGGGGAAGGCAGTAGGCGGGTTAGGAAGGGACGTAAGAATGGAACCGAAACCCTATTATCCTTGCCCGATTCCCTCTACACCATGCTGCAAGGGCGACTCACTCCAGAGGTCAAACCTGACGATCTCATTTTCACCACTCCCAAAGGCAAGGCGATCGACGATCACAACTTCTCCCAACGGGTTTGGCGAACCATTCTCAAGCAAGCGGGAATCCCTCACCGTCCCCCCTACAATTGCCGTCACAGTATGGCGAGTCATGCCATTGAACAGGGTGCAACCTTCCCCGCCGTTGCCTATCTCCTAGGACATCGGGATAACACTATGGTCAGCAAAATTTATGGGCACCTGGTAAACCGTCCAAAGTTACCAGATTTGGACTTGTAGAGGACTGCCCGAGATCTGCCCGTTATCTGTTACCCAATACGCTCCAAAAAACTCCAAACTGCGCGGATAACTTTTTGGGATGATAAGCTGAAACCCGTTGTCAGAAGGCTGAAACCCAAAGCCCGTGACGAGGATTGAACTCGTGACCTCACCCTTACCAAGGGTGTGCTCTACCACTGAGCCACACGGGCAAAATCGTGGAATGGGCCGGGCTAGATTCGAACTAGCGTAGGTATAACCAGCGGATTTACAGTCCGCCCCCATTAACCACTCGGGCACCGACCCCCGCATTCCACGAGTACTAATAGTAGCGACTCTTCCTGAGTTTTGCAAGGGGTTCAGACTATTTTTTTTGAAATTAGGAGAAGTCCTGAGAGATCCAATCCCTCAAACCCCATCCTGGTGAGCGATTGAGTTGGGTTTTGCTGACAGACTGGCTAAGGTGGGACAGAGCCATGTCGTTAGGGTCATGGGATCCACACCTCGTTCACTGCGGGCTTGAGCTGCGCGGATCCCAGCCTGAGCGTGCCACCAAGCGGCGGATTGCACCCAGTCGATCGCGGTATAGGTTGCATTGGCATCGGCAACATGGGGTTGAGCCAGCAAACCGCCTATTAGCCCAGTTAACACATCCCCACTCCCGCCCCGCGCTAAGGCTGCTGTACTTTCAGGGATGATGCGGGTTTGCCCATGGGCATCGGCGATCGCCACCCTAGCCCCTTTCAGTAGCACGATCGCCCCAGATTGCTTGGCGGCCTGTTGCACCGCACTAATACGGCAGGGATCGATGGGAAGGGCTGGGAACATCCGCTGAAACTCACCTAGGTGGGGAGTCAGAACCGTGAGGGCTTGGCGTTGACTGAGAATTTCAGCAGCCCGATCGCCCAGAATATTGAGAGCATCTGCATCCAAAATCAAGCGAACTTTACTGTCTACCAAACGACGCACGACCGCCGTGGCTTCCTGAGTGAGACCACAGCCACAGGCGATCGCATCGTACTTGCGCAGGGGGTGATGGAGGCAGAGATCCGCCATGGAGCCGTCTAGATGTTCCGGACACCCTAGGACGAGGGCATCGGGAACTTGGCTGAGGATCAGGGGTTTGAGGCTATTGGGCACGGCGATCGAGAGCATTCCCGCCCCACTGGCTTGAGCACCTCGGGCTGCTAGAATGGCTGCGCCAGCATAGCGTTGGGAACCGACGACTAGTAGGAGATGGCCCATTTCATATTTGTGGGTGGAACGAGGTCGGGGCTGAGTCAAGGGTGCGATCGCCCAGGGAAGGCTGACCCGTTGAACTGTGAGAGATTCGCCCAAGACGGCTGTTATATCGGTTTGGGGAATGCCAAAGTCTAGCAAGGTTACTTCACCGCTCCAAGGCAGGGAGGCTTCCTGCAAAAGCCCTTGTTTCCACAGACCGAGGCAAAGGGTGCGATCGGCCCGAATGGCGGTTCCCATGACTTCACCTGTATCACTATGCAGCCCAGAGGGGAGGTCGATGCTGACAATAGGACAGGTAAATTGATTGACCGTGTTGACCAGATCGGCGATCGCGCCTTCTAAGGGGCGAGAGATGCCAACCCCAAATAGCCCATCAACAATGAGATCGCAGGAGTGCAATTGTGCTTCATCCAGAATGCAGCGAATGCCTAAACTCTGAACGTAGCGGAGATGGGTCGCGGTGAGGTCTCGATGGCGAGAAAAGGGACTGCAAACAATCACCTGATATCCCTGGAGATGTAGCTCCCTTGCCACTACGATCGCGTCGCCTCCATTGTGCCCAGAACCAACCAACACGCCCACCTGGGGATATTGGGTTTTGGGATAGTGTTGGAGGAGGAATTGGGTGATCAGTCCTGCGACCTTTTC
This sequence comes from Synechococcales cyanobacterium, assembly GCA_035285565.1. GTDB lineage: Bacteria > Cyanobacteriota > Cyanobacteriia > Leptolyngbyales > Leptolyngbyaceae > JAYKGX01. The sequence continues at coordinate 2,327 of JAYKGX010000070.1, read as the reverse complement.
CATCAAGGCGGGGACGGGCATTCCGGCTGCAAAGATTCGGTCTTCGATCGCCCGCATTTGATCTGCCGTGACGACAGGACGCAGAACCTCAGGTCGCATGGCCTCAGGTCGATCGCTCTCTTGGCTGCAGTGACTGCCTTCTGTCTGGCTCATTTGGCTCACGGTGTAGAACTCCTACAAGGTTCCTGGATCTATTGTCCAAAGTCCATCTCAAGAAGTCCAGCCTAGGACAGAAGAATTTCTTAAGCATTATTGCTTAAGAGTTCTTGGCTTCTGTGATCTTGAGGACTAGCATCGTTGTGGCAACAAAGAAGGGGATAAAGAACCAAGTTGGTGTATTGAGGTAGATCCAAAACATCATCAAAAACCAGAGAAGGACGGTGGCACTTGCGAGAAACCCAGGCATGGTTGTGAACCTCTTTGCTCAACGCTGATCAGGGTTTCAGGCGATCGGCGTAAGTATCCGCGTGATTTTACTGAAGAATCGATAAACTTTCCGTGAAGATACTGACAACTGATCCGTAGGCAGAAACTTCTCTGGGGCACAGGTCTTCTACAGTCCCTCTAAGGGAGGGGGAGGAGTGGAAGAGTGGATCAGACTTGGGATTTAGATGGGCGATGTTGAGAAAACGGGGTGAAGCCTCTCCACGCACCCATGACCCATTCATTCCTCAACGCAAGTGGGGATCACGCTACAGTCCTAGCTGGCGATCGGGATTTCCCAGCGGTGGGGTGATATTATTTTCCGCAGGGTGCTGTTCAGCGCAACTCCATGATATTACCGCCAGAAAAGGAATTTAGCCTTGCGTACTTTCATTAGCCCTGCTCAGATTCAGGTTCTTCTCCGGTTGTCTCAGCAAATCGATCGCCTCACGGATTGGATCGGTCGTTGGAGTAGTGGATTGGTGCTGCTGACGATCGCGATCGGGTTTTACAATGTGACTGCCCGCTATCTGGGGCGCTATGTGGCGATGAAGCTATCGTCTAATGCCTTGATTGAGTTGCAGTGGTATTTATTTTCTTTGCTGTTTTTCCTGGGTTTTGGTTACATTCTCAAGCATGGGGAAAACGTGCGAGTGGATTTCCTCTATAGCAGTTGGACGCAGAAGCGGCGAGCCTGGGTGGATTTTCTGGGGACGGTTTTCTTTTTGATTCCCTTTTGTGTTCTGGGCATTTGGATGAGTTGGAATCCGATTTGGCAGTCTTGGGGACTGTTACCGGATGGCAGTTGGGGCAATTGGGAACTGTCGCCGGATGCGGATGGCTTGCCCCGCGCCCCCATTAAAACAATGTTGTTAGTTTGCTTTCTGCTGCTGTTGATGCAATGCATTTCCCAAACGATTAAGTATTTTGCTGTGATTAAGGGATACACCCAGGTTGCCGAGCAGATGCAGGCAGATATTGAACAGTTGCCACTGGAATGATCTGTCAAGTTAATTCTGTATTGTTAGTGATGCAGTAAATAGAGAGTCAATTTGATTGTAATTTTAGTTGGCAGTTGAGGAAATTATGGGGTTTGAATGGTTGTCGATCGCCATGTTTGTGGGTTTCTTCTTCATTTTGATGAGTGGATATCCGGTCGCATTTTCCTTTGCGGGAACGGCGATCGTCTTTGGCGGCATCGGTTGGTTGGCGGGGGTATTTGAACCCAGTCGGTTGCTGCTTTTGCCCAACACTTGGTTTGGTACGATGTCGAATCTCACCCTGCTGGCAATTCCATTTTTTGTCTTTTTGGGTGCCGTGCTGGAAAAATCAGGCATTGCAGAGGATTTACTAGAAACCGTGGGCATCGTGTTGGGATCGCTGCGGGGAGGAATGGCACTGGCAGTAGTCTTAGTGGGAACAATCTTAGCTGCGACTACAGGTGTGGTTGCAGCAACTGTAATTATTATGGGGATGATATCACTTCCGGTGATGTTGCGCTATGGCTATGATAAACGCTTGGCAGCGGGGGTGATTGTGGCATCAGGAACGCTAGCACAGTTGATTCCACCTAGTTTGGTGCTATTGGTGCTAAGCGATCAGATTGGGGTTTCTGTGGGGGATTTATTCCTGGGTGCATTGATTCCAGGCTTGCTGCTATCCGGTTCCTATTTGCTCTATGTACTGGCGATCGCCTTTGTGAAACCCGAGGTGGCTCCTGCTCTGCCGCTAGAAATGCGAGACCTGCGGGGAATGGCATTGATGCAACGGGTGATTAGAGCAGTTGTACCGCCTCTGTTACTCATTTTTGCCATCCTAGGGAGTATCTTTTTTGGCATTGCAACTGCCACAGAAGCAGGAGCGGTGGGAGCAGTGGGAGCCTGTGTGCTAGCAGCCTGCAACCG
>JAYKGX010000069.1:0-12393 GCA_035285565.1 Synechococcales cyanobacterium | reverse complement strand
TGTCCAACACGCCCATCAACCAACAAGCCGCTAGGGCTAAAGCCGCAGAGATAGAACGTGACATTGCCCTACAGCAGTTTGACCCATCCCTAGAAAAGTACCGTCCCACGAAGGACACCGCGATCGTCCCTGCCCTACCCAGTACTGTGGAGCAGTGGCGGCGCTGGATGGAAAAGCGCAGGGATGATGGCATAGCGCCTCAAACCCTTAAAAATCGCTATCAAACCCTAGGTAGCCTGTTGCAGCGTTTTCAGGACATCGAAACCGTAGAAGATGCCCGCGCCTTCATCACCTTCCTGTCTTCCCGCCAAATCCCTGCCACCGTTAACCGAAATCTCAAACTTCTTACAACCTTTGCCCAGTGGAGCCTAGAGCAAGGTTGGCTAACCGATAACCCCTTTACCCATATCCCTCCCCTCAAAGATGCCGCCGTCAGACACACTAACCGGGTTCCTTTCAACCATGAGGAGATACAAGCCATTCTGACCGCCTTCAGGAGTCATCCCCATCACTACACCTATCATGACTTCGCCCTCACTCTGTTTGCCCTGGGCTTGCGGCCCAGTGAGGCGATCGGCTTAAGGTGGCAACATGTTGATTTCACCGTTTGTACTCTCACCATCTCCGAATCGTTAAGCCGTGGGGCTGAGGGAGTGAAACGGGTGCGACGGCAACGCAAAAATGGGGAAACAACGGTTCTCAACTTGCCCGATCGCATCTACACCATGCTGAAAGGGCGATTCACTCCAGAGGTGAAACCTGATGACCTTATCTTCACCAGTCCCAAGGGTAAGGTCATTGACGATCACGTTTTCTCCCAACGAATTTGGCGATCGATTCTCAAGCAAGCGGGAATTCCCCACCGTCCCCCCTACAATTGCCGCCACAGTATGGCAAGTCACGCGATCGACCAAGGTGCTACCCTGCCTGAGGTTGCCTACCTGATGGGGCACCGAAATACAGCGATGGTGAGCAAGGTTTACGGGCATATGGTGAAGCGACCGAATTTGCCCGATTTGGGATTTTGAGCACTGCCCGAGATCTGCCCGTTATCTGTTACCCAATACGCTCCAAACTACTCCAAACTCATCACCTAATTCTCAATAAGGAAATGGCTGAAATCTAGATGTAATGGCTGAAACACTGATGGACGATACAAGATTCGAACTTGTGACCCCTTCCGTGTGAAGGAAGTGCGCTACCACTGTGCTAATCGTCCGTTGTTTTTCTAATATAGCAGAATCCCTGACAAACTTGCAAGCCTTAGGCGAATTTTTTCCTTGCAAGCCTTAGGCGAATTTTTTCTCAGTCTGATCGCAAATTTTCTACAAAAGATAATTAAAAGAGTGAGATCAGGGGGCAAATAAATTCTGATTTGACAGATCCAAGCCATGCGATCGCCCGTAATCCTATGCAATCGCGCGGGACAATGCTCTTTCCCTAAAGAGGAAACCTCCCATGAAAAAAATCATTCTATTCGGACTCGGGCTTCTGGTCTGCGGTGTGGCTGCTACGGTGGCGATCGTGCCTCGCTTCGTCATTGCATCGGATCATGATGATGGAGAAACGAGTACCAAGGGACGTAATGTGAGTTTGACGGATCTCTACGTGTTTCAGGAAAAAACTCAGAATGCTAATGCCAAGGATGGAGATCTCATTTTTGTAATGGGCACTAATCCTCGATCGCTGGCGAGACAACAGTATTATTTCAGTGATAAAGCTCGGTATGAGTTTCATGTGACCCAGGTGAGCGATGTGAATGCGCGACCGACGGGGCAGGAAGATATGGTTCTCCGGTTTGAATTTGAGGCTCCCAAAGGGAATGCCCAACAACGCTTTCAACTGACGACCTTTGCTAAGGGACGGGCGATTGGAACGACGCGGGGGCACACTACGCCACTGGCGAGTAATCCGAATGCGGCTCCGGTCATCAATCAAGGGACGATCGCAGGGTATCCTGTTACGGTCTTTGCTGGATTACGGGAAGATCCCTTTTTCTTTGATGTGGAACAATTTTTCCGAGTTCGGGCTGGAGCGTTGGGGATTGGACCTCAGGTGGAATTCCGGTCTGCCAATCAAGCGCTGGATTTTGCCAAGGGCTATAACTTTAATGCGATCGTGGTGCGAGTGCCCCGTAACTTGTTACAAACGGGTTCCCAAGCAACGGTCTTTGATGTATGGCAAACGATTTCCGTTCGTGATCCGCGTAGTCATAAATTTAACCAAGTGGAGCGTTTGGGTCGTCCAGCCGTGAATGAAGGGTTAGTGGTCACCAATGCATTTCTCAATGCTTTTAACAGCATTCCCCCTAGTGCAGATCTGAGTAATGCAGCGGCTCCGGTGCGGGCTGAGGCAAAGCAGACGTTACTCTCGTTGGGCAACAGTTCTGCCCGTGCAGATGCCTTGCTGACGGCGTTTCTACCGGATGTGATGCGGATTGATACGAAGCGTCCTAGTGGGTATTTGAATGCGACCAATAGCTTGGGTGCGCCCATTACGGGTCGGTTATTGTTGGATGATACGGTGGATCAAACTTTGTCAGTGCTGACGGGGAATCCGAATGCGACCGATAATGTGTCCTACGTGGGTGCGGTGGGGAATCCGGCTCAAGGGCATGATCCATTGGTGTCTAGTTTCCCCTACTTGGCGCTCCCCAATTAGTCGGTTAGCTGTTTTTGGGGATGGCGATCGCCCGGTTGAACCGTCCCCAGCCTCCTAGTGTGAGGATTTGCTGGATTAGGCAACCTTCAGAATTTTCAGGGTTATGAATATGAGATATTTGCATTTCCCAAATCGTTGGTTTTTCAAGCAGCGTTATGGTCTTTTGGCATTGTTTTTGATGGCGATCGCGTTTCCCTTGATTATCAAATTTTTCCCATCTAGTCCTTCTCCATCCCATTCTGCCTATGCCTATACCGTTTCTTTGAATTTACCGGGAATCAGCGATCGCACGGGAACGATTCAGCGGGAAATTGACTTTTATCAAGTTCGGCTACAGGCAGATCCCCACAGTGGGTTGAATTTAGCGGGTTTAGCCAATGCTTACTGGAAAATGGGAAAAGCTACTGGAGAGGTGAGTTGGTATTTACGGGCAGAACAATTTGCCCAGCGATCGCTGGCTTCGCTGCCTTTTTTCAATAGCGGTGCAGAGTTAACCCTCGCTCAGATTGCCCAAGCCCGTCATGATTTTAAAACTGCTATGAGGATCGCGCAGAAAGTGTTGCAACAGGAGCCAAATCATCTGGAAGCCCAAAGTTTGCTGATAACTTGTCATTTGGCGATCGGCAATTTGACAAAAGCCGATCGACTCGTGACGGATCTGGTGAACCAAATGCCAAATTTGGAAACGCTGACCTTACAAGGATTAGTCCAAGAAGCCCAGGGGCACCCAGATACTGTAGAAACCTTTCGGCTTGCCATTCAAGCAGAGGAAGCTGGAGAAATGGGCAATTCAGCTTTTGCGAGAGTGCTCCTAGGGCGACATTTTTACCAACGGGGCAAGCTGGAAGCCGCAGCGGATCTCTACCGGGAAGCGTTAAGAATTATTCCCCGCTATCCGTTAGCACTGTTGAATTTGGCAACGCTGGAGACAAGACGAGGCAATTATGCAGAAGCTGAAAATTTATACAATCAGGTGAAAGCTTATTCTCAACAATCAACTACGATGTATGACCATACCGTATTACGAGGTAAGGCAAGGTTACAACAGCTTCAGGGAGGTGATTTCGATCAGCTTTTGCAACAGGCAGAAACGCTTCTACGGCAGGAAACCAATGCAGGACATGAGGCAGGAGCCTTTGGACATCGGCGAGAATTAGCACAATTGTTGCTCGATCGCGATCGCCCCACCGATCGACAGGAAGCGTTGGCACTGATGCAGGTAGAACGAACCGTTCGTCAAGATGTGCAAACCTTGAGTGTTCTGGCATTAGCCCTGGCTAGGACTGGGAAACTCACGGAAGCCCAAACGGTTTTGCGATCGGCAATTCAACGTGGCACTCAGGATGCAGCACTGTTCACCCAAGCGGCACAGTTGGAACAGCAATTAGGCAATGCTCAACAGGCAACCCGTTATCAAACCCTGGCAAAACAAATTGATCCTCATTTTGACCAGCAAGCTCAGCAGGCGATCGGCTTTGAACCGCTTTAACGTGAGGTGTGTGAACTCTGGCGAACTGTTGGCAAAGCCTCCCAACGGGAATCCCCCTAGCCCCCTTATTAAGGGGGAACCGAGCCAGAGTAAGCAGTTCAGCAATCGCTGTTAGACTGATTCACGTTTGCGTTTCGGTTTGAAGTCCCCCTTCATAAGGGGGATTTAGGGGGATCGGGATGTGTCGAAATGACGAGTTGATTTGAGTGTTCTACTGAATCTCACGCTTATCTATTACGTTTCTATTACGTTTCTTCTGAGGTGATGATGATGAAATCTCTCCTAGTTCTGACAGCAATGTTTTTTGGGTTCCCCACGATGGTTCGGGCAGAGTCCTTTGAACAATATCCTACGATCGCTCCAATGAACACGGGATCGGTGACTTGCTACGCTCAAACTGCCGTTGGCAATACGGTGGATCTGAGTCGAATTTGTGGTCTACGAACGTTTGTGACTCCGGTGGAATCTGGTCTTCTGAGTCCGAGTAATGGATTGATGGGACCTGCGATCGCTCCAACCGCTAATTTTTTCCCCATGAGTAATCCTAATAACTTGCTGGATAATAATAACCCTAGTGCAAATCGTTGTTACATTGTCGATTCCGATGGCAGTCCCTGTGCTCAGTAGCGATCGCTCGTTTGATCAACAGGGGCGATCGCTTTTTCCAACCAACCCAGGAGCGATCGCTAGTCTGCATGAGTTTCTAGCCATGTGGTGAGGTCGGCGATCGCGCTAAAGTCAAGTAATGCGTCACCGAGTAGTTCGAGTTGCGGAAGTGTGAGGGTCTGGATGCGATCGAGGGTGCGATCGGGAATCGAACCGAGTCGTCGATGTAATTGTCGGAGGATGAGCGATCGTTCCCCTTCTTGTCGTCCTTCTTGTCGTCCTTCTTGTCGTCCCGCTTGCCAGCCTTCTTGTCGTCCTTCTTGTCGTCCTTCTTGTCGTCCCGCTTGCCAGCCTTCTTCGCGTCCTTCTTCACGCCCTTCTTCTAATACCGCTTGGTAGGTGACGGATTCTCGCATAATATCTCTCCGTATGATTTTGCCGATCAGGTCTCGTTCTAATTTTAACCCACCTAGAAAGTAGGCGGCACCTAAGACTTCGTGCTGTTGCTCGGGGTTCTCAATCTGTTTCATTAAGCGGACGGCTTCGCGTAAGGTGCGTTCGGGGTTGTCGGTTTTGCCAAGAACGGCAAAGGGGAGTAAGCCGGGAGACTGCATGAGTTCAGGGGCGGGGACTTCCCAGATGCGAATGACTTCGTATTCAGCATACATGCCTGCGATTTCAAAGTAGTTTTGCTGGACGAGGTCTGAATCGGTTTTGCGTAGGTAAATGACGACTTGGTGGATGGTTTTATCGGGTGCTTTGCGGTGGATGCGGAGGCGATAGTCGGCGAGACGGACGGGCATGACTTGGGTGGGGTCTGTTTGCCATTCGACGTGCAGGATGTCTTCTTCGCCTTCGAGCAAGATCAAGTTGTCGGCGCGAATGGGTTCGAGGGAGAGTTCGGTGGGTTTGAGGAGGGTGGATTGAATGGGTTTGCCTAAGAGCCAGTGGGCGATGTCTTGGGGAAATTGTTCGGCGAGTCGCCGACAGGTGCTGTCAAAACTCATGGTTTGATTGTAAGACAAGGCATGGGCAATGGAAATGCGATCGCTCATTGCTCCAAAATCTAAAATTGATTCGATCGTTAATCCAAAATCTAAAATCTAAAATCCGAAATCCAAAATTGATTTGTTTGTTGGCGGGGGGGTGGGCGCGGGATGCGCGCCCCTACGGGGTTATCGACCCTACGATAAATATTTCGTGCAAACGGTCATGACGGTGCCTTCGGGTAAATTCAGCATTTGGGTTTGGGTTTCGTTCCAAGGACTGGGACGACTCCATTCATGGGTTTCGGCAAATCCACGCACGTGTAAGTTGTGGATCGTTGCTTGTACGTCTTTGGGTTTGCTAATCAGCCACACCTGAATGGGATCGCGATCGGTTCCCCCGGTTTCAATTTTTCTGGCAGCAGAATGTCCCGATCGCTCTGTATGCGAGCGATCGCTTCTTAATTTCGTCATGGAATAGACCTCTAATTCAGCTTTGGCTTTGGTTTACAGGAAACCAAAAACCTGGCCATCCTGCCTCTGGGTGTGTTTTGTGGTGACAAGCAGGATGCCTGGAGATGTTAAAATCTCCAAAGCCTTTGCGTTGCCGAGTACAACGGAGAGGTTAGTCACTCAGGGTTGCTGCTAACAGCCTTGGGTGACGTGAATGAACCAGATTCCTGGGGTTGGGCTAGCACGGAGCTTGTGGGCAATCCGCTAACTTAGCAACACACCATAAAGCATTTTTAGTGGGTAAGTCAACTGGTTATTTAGATGTTTTTGGGAGAATAATTGGGGAGTGGGGGTGCGATCGATTTTGGATTTTAGATTGGGAGAGGGGCGATCGCATTTCCAAAACAACATAGGAGCGATCGCTTCTTCAAGAAACAATACAGGATCGATCGCTTAAGAACATGACATCGGGATTGTTGTAAGGGGCGATCGCAATAGAGCATTATGATCTGGAGATAAATTCATCGCCTTCTGGCTCCCGTGGATGAGATCGAAATTTACGCGATATGCAACTCATCTGTCAATTTATCCTCGTCTTGCCTTCAAGTTCATTCAAACTCAATGTGTAGTGATCTAAAACCTAATCAATAGAGGATCTTGTCATAACTGAATCTTGAGCGGTGACTTGGTTTACTAGCCTTGGTACAAACTTAGGCACAAACCTGTTTTTCTCTCATTGTAAGCCTTCTCATGCTTCCAACCAGCTAAAAAGTTGACCAACCGTCAGTTGAAATGCCGCTGCAAACGCTGGAACTGGGAGACATTCCTCCGACTGCTCGAAAACTGCGATCGCCCTTTGCTCAACCCCCTCTTGTAATGAATCAGCTAATGAATCAGCAAAATAAACAAAGACGAGTTCTTCCTCTGAATCAACCAACCAGCCCATTTGAGTACCATGACTCAGCCAATGCAAAATGTTGCGAACTACTTTGGTTTGGCTTTGGTCAGGGGAGAGAATTTCGATCGTCCAGTCTGGTGCCGTTGCAAAGACGTTAGCAACTTTGCCAGTCTCATCGCGGGGAATTTGATGCCAGATAAAGATTGCAATATCAGGAACCAACGATCGCCCACCAAAGGTACAGCGCAATTCTGGATAGGCACGGGCAATCCGATCACCCTTGAGTTGGGTATTGATAGCTGAAACGAGATCGCCTTGAAGGGTGGTGTGTTTTCCTTGGGGCATAGGTTTTTGGAGGATTTGACCCCCAATAAACTCGCTGGCCGGTTTGGTCTCTGGCAGCTTAAGAAACGCTTCGAGGGTCAGCGATCGCGGAGGCGTTTGAACCATAGCTGGATCAGAAAGAGGACTGATGGATACTATACTGGGCTGAACTTTTTTGTGGGACGATCGCCACCTGATATAAAGAAATTTGGATCAAGGTGGGTGCTGGGAGGGTCAACCCGGTCTGGATCTTGCAGGGCTACAACACCGTCTCTACCGTCTACGAACCTTAGCAAACACTAGCGGTATTGCTTTTGTTTCAGCGACTAGGAATCAGGGTAGACAGGCAGGGTTTCCGGTGCGCGGATGGTGTTCACTATACTGGAAGAAGCATCATTCGTTCCTTCAGTTTGATCCCAGAAATAGTCCTATGGTCAAAGCCTACCGTCCCTATAACCATGAAGTCACTGTTCTCCTTGCCCTGCTGGGGCTGCCATTGCTCACCTTCCTAGGAGTTGCCAATGCCCTGGGGCGGTTGCCCTTGCCGCGATTTGAGGCACAACGGGGTTTCTTCTGGAGCAATTCTGTCCCCACGGTGGGAACGCCTGACAATCCTCTGGTTCTGCAACCAACCCATCGGGCCCTCTGTCCCAATCGCGAACAGGGTTTAAATTTACGGCAGCAGGCAGGTTTTACAGCGGTGAAAGTGGTGATTCCCTGCCAGCAAGGGGTGGTGGTGACAGGAAATCCGATCGCTCGGCAAAATGAGCAATGGTCGCCCGTGACTTATGGTAAGCATCAAGGCTGGGTAGCAACGCGATATCTCCAAAAGCTATAGCTTGGTGACTGACTCTGACGATCGAGAGGATTCAGAGAATTTTGAGTGCAATCTTTTATATAGCAATCCTAATTGATTTGTTGGGCGAAATTATGCCTGCACAGGCTAGAAGCCTGTCCCACTTTTACAACTGCAAGAGGATTGCTATATCTGGATAAGTCATCATATTGGAAACACTTTTGGAAATAGTATCGTGATTGCCGAAAAGTTCTGTTTCACCCGCGATGTCCTGCTTGATACGATCGGCTGTGGCAATCTTGCCCAAGTCATTTGATCACGATTTAAAGAAGATCAGTCGATCCCAAAGTGGGTTGAGATCTCCCCCTTCCCTAAATTTTCTACCTCGGAGCAGTTGACGGGAACGCCGATTACCGGTACAGTCCTATGACTGAGCAGACAATCTATTTTTCTCTGGTTAGGTTCAAAAACCTAGCGCGATCGCAATGAGATTTGCCCCTCAGAACGATCGCTAAGCCCCCAAGCTGCGTCAATCAGCATGGTGACCTGGACTGCATTTTAGCACTCCACGCCGCCCTGTTTTGCTATGTCAGAAAACGGGGCGGCTAGTTTTTTGGGTTCTCCTCGTCCACTTTGTTTAGTTTTGAGGAAACCCAATGAAACGTCAGACCAAACAGATCCAACTGCAACTGATTGGTGATGCCGATGCTGTCAATGCCGCGATCGGGCTTTTGCATATTCTCAATTTCATTAGCGCCCACGAATGGAGCCAACCTATCCGGAGACGGGGCGAACCTACTGTCATCTGCGTTGCGACCCGAGAAATCATGCTAGAAGCAGCATAGCGAACACTAGCGCGATCGGTAACAGAAGTTGAACGACAGAAGTTGAACTTTTTCAAAAGGTCAACTTCTCCTACGAATCTTGATAAGATTATGGCAGCCGATCTGGTCGCGCTGAGAAATTGTGTTAGTAGTAGGCTCGGCTAACTAGCAAGGAGCGATCGCCATAGCAACGGACGACATTTTAAGAAGTTTGGTGGAAACTCTATATATCTATCGAGAGAGCCACGATCGCCAATTTGAGCAACTGGGCAACAAGATTGAAGATCTCGCCATTCAGGTCAATCACCTTACTGTGAGCGTCGATCGCATGTCGCAATCCGTCGATCGCTTAGGCAACACGGTGGATCGCATGGCAGCCTCGGTGGATCGCATGTCTCAGTTCGTAGATCGCATTACCCAGTCTGTTGATGGTCATCTAGAAGTTGCCCGTCAGCAGGCAATCAACATTGCGGAACTCACCAAATTGGTCGCCACCCAAGCCAACACTGTCAATCGCCTGATCGATCGCGCCGTTGCCTAATGTTGCGATTTCATGCGCGACCCTGCAAGCCAAGTTATTGCTGTGCCGCTTCGATCGCTTTTTTCGCTTCCTGGTGCCGACCTAATTTTTGTAAGACCTGACTTTTGAGCAGCCACACTTCTGGAAAATCCGGTTGCAGTTGTAATGCCCGATCGCAGTCTGCTAGAGCTGCCTGGGGTTGGTTCAGCCGTTGACTCAGCACCTTGGCCCGCAAATAATAGGCAACATAATTTTGAGGATTCACCTGCAAGGCTTGATCCAACGCGCCCACCGCTTCCACCGGTCGATTCAGAGAGAGGAGCGCGATCGCCTTGCCTTGCCAAGCACGGGATAATTGAGGTTGCAATTGACTGGCCCGATCGAAGGAATTGATCGCTTCCTGGGCGCGACCGAGGCTATGCAGTAGGGTGCCTTGGGCATACCACAGTGGGGCAGCGCTAAAATCCAGGGCTAGGGCACGATCGAGAGCCGCCAAAGCTTCTGGCAATCGTCCCAAGCGATAGAGGGTATTAGCATAATTTGCCCAGTCGATCGCAGTTGCAGGTTCTGGAGGCGGTTCTATCAGCGCTTTCGTCCATTGCTGGGCGATGTTTTGATCGGCGGGAGTGAGTTTTTGCGGCAGTTGGTTGCTGGTTTGCCAGCCCAGTTGGAGTCCTAAGCGGGGTTGGTGTTGCAGCAAGGTGCGGATGGAAATGCCAGAACTGTAGCCCAGCCGTAGCCGTACCAGTTGTCCCTGATTCTTCTGAAGTTCTTCCCCTTCCGATCGCCCATGGATGCCCACCACTTGCCCCGCCGTATCCAGAATGGCTCCACCACTCATCCCCGCCTGCGCCAAATTGGTATAGAACAAGCGGTATCCCTGGGAAAGGGGATCTATTGCCCAGGGGATTGCTTGGTCAGAGGGGAGAGTGCTGCCAAGGGTGAGGGTGAGAGGGGGAGGGAGAGGGGGGGAGGGGGGTTGAGGCCAGCCAGCCAGCAAGAGGGGTTGTCCGGGTTTGGGGGTATAAGGGGCTAGTTGAGCAATGTGGTAGTGGCGATCGCTTTTGAACTGCACGATTGCCAGATCGAGGGTGGGTAGGGGCTGAATGCTGCGCCACTCAACGGGATGGCGCTGCCCATCTGGGGTGAGGATGGTATAGCGATCTTCTACCCGTACGCCATGGCGAGTCGTCAGGATGGTGTAGAGATATCCTTGAGCTGGATCTCCTTTGCGACTGATGAGGACCCCCGAACTGGGACGCTCTGCCTCAATCTTCACGGTAATCTGCTGTGCGGTCTGCTGGATGCGATCGAGGGACTGAGCCAAACTCGGCTGCACCATGGCAATCTGAGCTGAGGCGACGATGGCACTGCAACCAAGGATGGTGATGGGGGAGATGGGGCGGAGCATAGGTCACAGGGGGAGCGCCGAGCAGAGTTCACCAAGAGATTTTCATACTACAATCCTGTTCGCCATGAAGTTATGTTGCTCAGGACAAAATGAGTGGGAAGGAAGGCAGAGGGAGGCAATTATCTCCAATACCCCAACCCCTCTTTCATTTTTAGCGATCCACGAGGCTAGAAATCTATGTCGCTGTGCGAAAAATCCTTAGTCAAAATCGTTATGACTATGATATAACAGTAGCAGTTCGTAAATTGTTTGATTCAATCAGCTATCCAAGGGAAAAAATCCATGTCTACATGTCTCCGGGTTGGGCAAGCTGCCCCTGACTTTACCGCAACTGCCGTCGTGGATCAAGAATTCAAAGACATTAAACTGTCTGACTATCGCGGGAAGTATGTAGTGCTGTTTTTCTATCCGCTGGATTTCACCTTTGTTTGTCCTACGGAAATTACAGCCTTCAGCGATCGCTATGAAGAGTTCAGCAAGCTGAATACGGAAGTGCTGGGCGTGTCGGTGGATAGTGCTTTCTCTCACCTGGCTTGGATTCAGACCGATCGCAAATCGGGTGGAGTGGGTGACTTGACCTATCCCCTGGTCTCAGATATCAAGAAGGAGATCAGTACGGCTTACAATGTGCTGGATTCTGATTCGGGCGTAGCGCTGCGCGGTCTGTTCATTATTGACAAAGAAGGGATTATTCAGCATTCCACCATCAACAACTTGGCAGTGGGTCGGAGCGTGGATGAAACCCTGCGCACCCTGCAAGCATTCCAATACACCCAGTCGCACCCCGATGAGGTATGCCCTGCTGGTTGGCAACCCGGTGCTGCTACGATGAATCCTGATCCAGTGAAGTCGAAGGAATACTTTGCCGCCGTTTAATACCAAATCCATTAATTAACGCTACAGATCCGATCGCTCTTTTCCTCAACTCAGGTGTGAGGCGCGGATATCCTGGCGAGCAGATTCCCCTAGCCCCCTTAAGAAGGGGGAACCGATCCAAATTCAAGGATTCAGCAATCGTCGTTTGTCTCATTCCCGTTTGCTATTTGGTTTGAAGTCCCCCTTATTAAGGGGGATTTAGGGGGATCGGGATGTGTTGCAATGATGAGTTGATTTGGCATAAGTTTTTAACTGTTTAATCCTGTTACCCTGGTTTATTCAGACGATCGCAGTTCTTCGGGATTGCGATCGTTGTTTTTAAAATACAGAACTCGCATCATTGGGTTAGAAAGATTCATTTGCTCGGTTCTAAAGCAATAATACTCATCAAACAGGCAGTCGTAGTCTAGGTAATCTGGTAATACATCTAAGAATTCCACAGACAGCTCTCCGAACGCTTCTTCAGGAAAGAAATTGCCTGGACTGAAGGGACGCAGATCATTGAGCAATTCAAAGACAGCATCCTCATCAACTTGAAATTCTTCCTCG
>JAYKGX010000068.1:0-14194 GCA_035285565.1 Synechococcales cyanobacterium | reverse complement strand
CAAGGCAACTCACTTGGCAAGCGACCCATGACCCCCTGACACAATTGCTGAATCGCCAGGAATTTGAGCACCGAGTTGAACAAGCTTGGCAGGTAGCCTGTCAAGCTCAACCAAATATCACCCATGTGCTCTGCCATCTCGATCTCGATCGGTTCAAAATTGTCAATGATACCTGTGGACATGCGGCGGGGGATGAATTACTGCGGCAGGTGGCGGAATTGCTACAAAACTGGGTTCGATCGACTGATTCCTTGGCGAGACTGGGTGGGGATGAATTTGGTGTTCTGCTTTATGACTGTCCGCTTGATAAGGGGTTAGACATTGCCCAAACGATTCGTCAGAGTGTTCAAGATTTTCGCTTTGTCTGTGAAGGTCATACCTTTGTGATTGGTATTAGTATTGGTGTGACTGTGATTACTCATCATACGCCCAGTACGGCAACTGCTATGGTGCAAGCCGATACAGCGGGTTATTGGGCGAAACGGCAAGGGCGCAATCGGGTGAAAGTCTATAATCCGGAAAAGGATGCCCAGCCCACTCAGTCAGTGGCTTGGATTACACAAATTACCCGTGCTCTGGAAGAAAATACCTTTCAGCTCTATGGACAGGCGATCGCTCCTATTTCCTCTGAGAATGGGATCCCTCACTATGAAGTCCTCTTACGCATTTGCGATGATCACAAGCAGATTATCAGTCCTGGCGAATTTTTGCCCACGGCAGAACGCTATAACCTGATGCCTGAGATCGATCGTTGGGTCATCCGCAAGCTGTTTGCTACCTTAGCTGAAACCTATCGCCGCGATCGCCGCTGGTATTGCCTTGATGCCCAGGAGGATTGCCGTTATACTATAAACCTTTCGGGAGCCAGCATCAATGAAGGCAAGCTGGTGCAATATGTGGAACATCAGTTAGCAGAATATGCGATTCCTCCAGAACTGATTTGTTTTGAAATTACGGAAACCGTTGCGATTACCAATTTAGGCAAAGCCGCTAAGGTGATTCGGTCGTTAAAGGAGATTGGCTGCCAGTTTGCGTTGGATGATTTCGGCTGTGGCATGTCCTCCTTTGGCTATCTTAAGACTTTGCCTGTGGATTATTTGAAAATTGATGGGAGCTTTGTGCAGGAAATCATCCATGACGAAGTGGCACGGGAAATGGTGACCGCTATCAACCGCATTGGGCAAGTGATGAATTTGCAAACGGTGGCGGAATGTGTGGAAAGTTCTGCCATTTTAGAAGAGGTGCGATCGATCGGCTTGGACTACGCCCAGGGGTTTGGGATTGCCCGGCCGTTTCCTTTGGTGCATTGACGCTCTCCCTCCAACCCTTCGGATATGGATGGAGATTCTTGGTTCATCGACTCTTAGCTAGATTGGCTGTGACCCCAACCCCCGCCAGACCGTCTCCGCAAGCATTTTGCTCAACCGTGCGCCCCACGGCTCTATTTCTAATCACCTGAGCACTCGCCACATCACGAGGCTTGGAAGAACCGCAATTCGGGCAATCGTGCCAACGATCTTTCAAGACCTTGCTGACCGTCGCACCGCAATCCGGGCATTCTTGACTCGTGCCACGGGCATCGACTTTCGCAAAGGCAACGCCGAGCTTAAAGCACACCCAAGGCAAGATTTGATTCATGAACTGCCCATGTCCCGCATCCAGCATGTGCTTACCGAGAAAGCCACGGCTTAGCCCAATCAGATTTAACTGTTCCACGGCAATCGTCTCACCCTGACCACAGAGTCGATGGGCAGTTTTGAAGTGGAAGTCTTTGCGGGTGTTAGTAATTCGTTCATGCAATCGGGCTACTTGCTTCTGCATCTTCCGCCAATTGTTCGAGCCGATTTCTTTGCGGTTCAGTCTGCGTTGCAGCAATTTAAGCTCGCGTTGCATCTCCACAAAGAATCGAGGTCGCTCAACCTCTAAGCCGTCAGACGTGGACAGAAAGTATTGCAAGCCAATATCAACCCCCACAACACGACCCCTAATCGGTCTGTCGGGAATCTCGACATCAGCTTGAAAAGTCAGCATCAGATAGAAGCCTGACGCTCGTTTGACAATCCTTGCCTGTTTAACGGTGAAGCCGTCAGGCACAGGACGAGACTGCCTGAACTGAACCAGTCCCATACAAGGCAGCTTGATCCCGCCCTGAGCAATTGGATTCTTGCCCAGTTGAGGAAACACAAATGACCGCATCGCACCCCGCTTTTTGAATCGCGGAAATCCGAAATGGCGATCTTTCATATCCTTGAACGCTTTGTCCAACTTCTTCAGCACTTGCTGCAACACTTGAGCATTGACCGAGCTTAATCGCTCATTGGTTTTCTTTGCCTCAGTGAGCGCCTTGCATTGTTCTGCATACCCTGGATACGGTGCGTCCACACTCATGATGTACTCACCCCGCACTGAGCAAGCATTGACTGGACATTTGCGCGAAGCAATCCAGTCTTTACGCTCTCTCAAGGCGTAATTCCAAACCGATGCACAAACATCCAAGATGTGTTCCATCTCGTCTATCTGCGCTTGAGTCGGAATTAGCTTGTACTCGTAAGTTAGTGTTAGCATACCGATATTCTAGCTTAGTTATCTTCCTCATGCAACAGTTAAATACTCTCTATCACTGCGTCTACAACATCCAGTTTCACTTAGTTGTTTGCACAAAATCCCGCAGAAGATGTATCACTAAGCCGATGCTGGCAAGGCTGAATGAGATTTTTTCGGCAACTCTGGAGAAATGGGAAGGGACGTTAGTTGAATTCAATGGTGAAGCGGATCATGTTCATGCACTGATTTCTGTCAACCCCAAAACTCAGCCTTCTAAGCTGGTGAACAATCTAAAAACGGTTTCTAGTCGCCTGATTCGCAAAGAGTTTTCTGAGCAGGTGCAGAAAGTCTATCGAGACAAGCCTGTTTTCTGGAGCCGTTCTTACTGCCTGATTAGCTGCGGTGGTGCTCCACTCTCTGTCCTCAAACAGTACATCCAGCAACAAGCCGAAATCGATTGATTGCTCCCTCCGGTCGCGCTCCGCTTCACCCCCAACCAAGCCTATCGGCTATGGTTGGAGCACTGCGAAGATCTTGGTAGGAATGGGGCATGAAGAAGGGGCATGGCTTGTTGGTAGCTGGGTTTGCTGAATGGGGGATCGGTGTGAACTTGGTATCATTCGGGGTGTGGGGCGATCGAATGAATTTCCCGTAGAAAAATCTAGAATCTTGAGTCTCAAGGTGTACACCGGGCTATAATGAGTGCTACCATCTTAAGAACGTTTGCTGGTGTAGCTCAGTTGGTAGAGCAGCTGATTTGTAATCAGCCGGTCGCAAGTTCGAGTCTTGTCACCAGCTTCCTGAAATAAGCCCCTAGAGCCGTTCCAGCGCTTCGATTTTATTAGCGCCTCATGCATAATAATCATTGAAAAGCAAAAAAATAGGTGATCTTGATTTGGGCTAAATCTGGAGTAGGCGATCGCCGAGGCATAAAAATATCAGTGCATCAGGCTTACGATGCATCAGGCTTATGATCAGACGGGTGCTAGCAAAGCGCGACTGGTTCAGGCCAGTTGGGCTGATGAACCAAGAATTCCACATCTAGATCGATCTAAGGATCGATCTAGGGAGCGGAGGTGTGGGATTTTCAAAGCTTTTGACCTACGGACACCGTACGGACTTCTCCATTGCGCCGAACAACGATCGTATCTTTTGCCACTTCTACTAGGGTCCAGCCACTAGAGCCAATCGTTTCTCCGGGTTCATAGCGCTGCGTTACCCCATTCATTTCAAATAGCACTGCAGAACTATTTCCCATTTCTAAAACGGCGCGAAGCGTACGCTGCGGGGCTGGAACAGTGGCTGCTGCACTAGGAGCTACTCCCGGACGTGGATTGGATGCTCGCCCGCCAGAAACTGGAGCTTGCGCCACTGGAACCGGACGATTGGCAGGGGCATTATTCAATAAATTCCGCAGGCGATCGAGAATCTGATCGACTTCGCTCCGAGAATTGCCGACATTGGCTGCAGACGCAGGTGAGTTAGTTGCGCTAGGATTCCGCTGCACCGTACTGTTCTGGGGGACGGTGCTGCCTTGAGACGGATTGGGCGTTGGTAAAGGCAAGCTGGACGCTACCGGAGCAGCAGCAACCTTAATGGAGGGGAGTGAATTGCTGGAAGCATTGGGCTGTCCATTGGCAGGCAGGCTAGCGATCGCCCCATTCCCAGGTAATTTCCCAGGCAATTTATCCCCACTCCCCTGACTCCCGGCAGCAGCGATCGGTTGGCGTTGCACGGCATCGAGCGATCGTTGCAAGTAGGCAGCAAATTGGGCTTCGGTTGGGTTAATGGTTGGCTGAGTGGCGACGGGGGGGTGTCCCATCTGCTGCATGGCGGTCATCACCCGACCCAGGATGCCTTGACTGCCTAACCAAATCACGAGTGCAGCGGTGGCAGAAGTGGCTCCCACAAAGAGCAGCAGACGCTCAAAAAGATTATAGGACTCTTGGCGTTGGCGATGACGGGTGAGTTCGGTGTCAGGGGCTGGTAATTCAGGTGTGGGTTCATCGCTAGATACTAAGCCTGGGACTGAACCTGCTGGTGGAACCAATTGGGGATAACGGTTGGTGACAAAAGCTGCTAACTCTAGGTTGAGATTCGATGATCGGGGGGGCGCGGTCGCAGGAATTGTTTCCGCAGGTGGAATCATTGTACTGTCTAGAATGCGATCGACATCGCCAAACAGTTCGTCCATGAGCTTGTTGGCATAGGTGGTGGGTGAGGGGTCTGCGGCCGACGCGGAAGATTCTAGCGCGGCTTCGGCATTCTCTACCCCGTCATCCAATAGGAGTTCTTCAGAGTCGATTGGATAGGACATGACACTTCTACCAACGGAAAGTCGAGATCGTTCAGAAAAATCGTTTAGCAAACGAGTGCTTTAGAGTTTAACCGATAAATTCCAAAACGCTACATCTTGCGTCAGAAGTTTTTTTGTCTACCTTTTTTGTCTACCGGTAAACTTACCGATCGGTAGAGGAGGTGGGTTGGGGGTGAGGCGGATGGATGGGAGATTCTAGAGGGCGATCGCGGTTCAGAACAGATATTTTACGCTACCACTTGTGTTTCTCTTTAAGAAAATCACTACTTATGGTGTGATGCCTGGGTTGACTGTTGTACACTGATGGGTACAATCTTCCTGGCAAAACTGCGAGGTCTCCTGTGAACTTCCCCAATCCCCACCGTCAAACCAATCTTGCTTGGACGATGCCGGATCCTCGGGATCCCCAGTCTCATCCCCTGCCCCATGGTCATCTTTTGCAAAGTCCGGGTTGTCATTTCACGTATCGGGTGGTGGGACCTTGTTGTCGGTTGTACGATCGTGAGCAGTTACCCTATCCCTGCTGCCGGATTGAGTGGCGTGGTAAGGAACCGAGTTGGCGGCGAGTGGGGAAGCGGTTTGTGCCGGATATGGCGACGAAGGGAAGTCCTTCCTATTGCGTGGAAATTGTGGGGCAGGAACATCGCACCGAGCCGTTGGCGATTACACTCTATCCAGTTAAGTTAACGGCGGAGCAGCGAGAGTGGTGGCATAGTCGGAAGGTGCAACCGTCTTAATTCTTCTTTCAGGTCAACCAATGACAAAAAACGGATCGTTATGGGGACGATCCGTAGGAGACAAGGAGCATGAATTTTTTCTTCAAACTAACCGGGAATGACGCTTTTTAGGGGTCGGTTTGCAGCATTTGAGGCTTCAGTGTGCTGACCATTTGCTGAACTCCTCGGTGAATGCGGCGAGTCACAGTCATTGGGCTGACTCCAATTTTTTCAGCCACTTCTTTACGAGATAGATCATGCAGAAAGACATATTCGATCGCCTGACGTGTCTTGTCTTCAAGCTGATTCAATGCCTTTTGTAATTGCTGACGATCTTCTTCTAAAACTTGTAGTTCCTGGTAATGGCTGTCAGGAATGGTATCTCCCAGTGTCATGGGTGAATCCAGTTGCTGGCAGACTGTTGCATCTAAACTGAGGGGCAATCGATTTTTCGCGGCTAGCTTGCTATCGCGCCATTCTTGTACGGAAACCCCTAGCTCCACTGCAATCTCATCATCTGTTGGTTGGCGCTTCAAGTTTAGGGTCAAGGCTTCTCGAATTTTTTGACCTTCTTTGTTGAGTTGTTGCCAACGGCGGGGAATCTTGACAGTACCAGAGCGATCGCGGAGGAAGTGGAGCATTTCACCGCGAATGTAGGGGACTGCGAAGGAACTGAAAGCGCAACCTTGATTAGGGTTGAAGCGCTCGATGGCCCGAATCAAACCCAGGTACCCAATCTGCTCTAGATCTTCGTAGGGTTCCGCACATTGGTGGCTAATCCGGTGAGCAATCTTACGAACCAAACCTGCATTCATCTGGACTAGTTGGTTTCGCAGGCGGACGGAAGGCTTGTGGTGGTAAGCCGTCAGTAATTCCATCCCGTGCGTCCGAACCGTTGTTTGAGTTGCCATCATTTCAGTTGCCATCATCTGTAAGTCATCTCTCAATCACCGTTGTCCCTATTGTGGAGATTGCACCCTAGTCAAACCATCGTCGATTTACGGTACTCTCGGAGGGGGGCTTTGGGGTTTCTCTGGGAAAATACGTAGAAATTATGGCGGTCATTCTTGGGGCAAATAGCTGAGATCTAAGTATGGTAAACTCTTCAGCCATTTAGCGAAGATTGTCTGCCATTCGGCGTAAGCGGATGAATTGTCGCCTCACCACACTCAGACCGATGGGATGGCTAACCCTACCAACGTGATATGGAACTGAAACGCCTAGATCCCGGATGGTTGGGTATTCATAGGGGAACTCCTTTGGTAAGGTTTTGGCAAATTTTTCTCTCTCGGCATCACCCTACCCATACGGATGAGCGGTCAAACACCTGATGGTATCATCCCCCCTATTCTGTTACCCCCAATGGGTCTTGAAGCATCTAATCATGGGAGTTTCACGGACTCTGGCGTTTGGGCAAAATTTCTGACCGATCTTTACCGTTTCCGTAGTGCTCTAGGTGGCTCCCCAGGTCATCCCCTCCGTAGGCTCTGGGTAAAGACTGATATCCCTAACCTCTTTCTCCGTGTTTCTGGGAGGATTCTCCATTTCTCAATTTAAAGAAGAAAAAAAATGCTCCGAATCTTTATCGATTCCCCCAACCATCATCTGTAGATTTTCATGCTGGCTTTACAGCATCCCCTTCCCCATGGGATTGAATTGTTATAGTCTGTAACAACTACTAACCCAGTCCTTGAAAGACTTTTTGCCTATGTCAGAGCCTATTTCCTCTTTCCCGACGACGGAAGAAACCTCGTTCTCGACTGATTCTACAGATTTTATGCCTCTCACGACTTCTGCTGCTGCTAGCCGAAACGATGTGCCTCCGTCGAAAGGGGGGCTGGCTTATACCGATCGCTTTGCAAGCCGTCACCTGGGTCCGCGATCGCAGGAAGTACAGCAGATGGTTACGCGGTTGGGCTATGCCAGTTTAGAAGATCTGATTAGTGCTACTGTGCCTAACCGGATCCGTATGAAACAGCCTCTGGAAATTGGACAGGCCCGCTCGGAATATGAAGCATTAGCAGATTTGAAAGCGATCGCGGCTAAAAATAAGGTCTTTCGCTCTTTCCTGGGTATGGGCTACTCCAACTGCATCACCCCTCCTGTCATTTTACGCAACGTTCTGGAAAATCCCGGATGGTATACGCAATACACCCCCTACCAACCTGAAATTGCCCAGGGTCGCCTAGAAGCCCTGCTGAATTTTCAGACAATGGTCATGGATCTGACGGGGCTGGAAATTGCGAATGCCTCTCTGCTGGATGAGGGTACGGCGGCGGCAGAAGCGATGGCGATGAGCTACGGGGTGAGTAAATCCAGTAGTAGGGTCTTTTTTGTGTCCCAGACTTGCCATCCCCAGACGATCGAAGTGGTACAAACCCGTGCCATTCCGCTGGGGCTAGAAGTGATTGTGGGCGATCATCAACAGTTTGATTTTGCGGCTACTCCGGTTTTTGGGGCATTGGTGTCCTACCCGGCGACGGATGGGGTGATTCATCATTATCAAGATTTTTGCGATCGCGCCCATGCGGCAGGGACCTTGGTGACGGTGGTTTCGGATTTGTTGGCGCTGACGATTTTGACCCCGCCGGGGGAATTTGGCGCAGATATTGCGGTGGGAAATACTCAACGGTTTGGTGTGCCCTTTGGTTATGGGGGACCCCATGCGGCTTATTTTGCAACGAAAGATATTTACAAGCGTCAACTGCCGGGTCGCTTGGTTGGGGTTTCCAAAGATGTGAGGGGTCGCAAGGCGCTGCGTCTTTCCTTGCAAACTCGTGAACAGCATATCCGCCGCGATAAGGCGACCAGTAATATTTGTACGGCCCAGGTTTTGCTTGCGGTGATTGCTAGCATGTATGCCGTCTACCATGGCCCTCAGGGTTTGACGGCGATTGCCCAGCGCGTCCATCAACTCACGGCTACCTTGGCAACGGGTTTGAAGCAACGGGGCTTTTCCCTGGTGTCAGAAGATTACTTTGATACGATCGCGGTTCACACGGGGGATCAAACCCGGACGATTCTGCAGAGTGCCTGGGAACGCCGGATTAATCTACGACAATTGGGCAATGACTGGATTGCGATCGCTCTGGATGAGGCGACTTCGGAGCGGGATCTGCTGGATTTGTTGGAAATTTTTGCGGGTGAGGCGATCGAATCTTTGTCGCTGTGTTCTGGTGGTGCAGAGGTTACGGCGGAACGTTTCTCCGGGATTTCATCGGTCTATCAACGTACTACGCCATTTTTGACCCATCCGGTGTTTAATAGCTACCATTCGGAAACGGAATTGCTGCGGTATATGTATCGTTTGCAATTGAAGGATCTGTCGTTAACTAGTGCCATGATTCCCTTGGGATCCTGCACCATGAAGCTGAATGCCACGGCGGAAATGATTCCGGTGACTTGGGCAGAAGTGGGACAGATTCACCCCTTTGCGCCTGTGGAGCAAACCGAAGGCTATCAGATTCTGTTTAATCAGCTAGAACAGTGGTTGTCGGAAGTGACGGGATTTGCAGCCATTTCGTTGCAACCTAATGCGGGATCTCAGGGTGAATATGCGGGACTGCTGGTTATTCGTGCCTACCATGAAAGTCGGGGCGATCGCGATCGCACGATTTGCTTGATTCCGACCTCGGCCCATGGTACCAACCCAGCTAGTGCGGTGATGGCAGGGATGAAGGTGATTCCGGTGAGCTGTGATCTGGATGGCAATATTGATATTGCGGATCTGCAAGCCAAGGCGGAACGGTATCGCGACCAACTTGCTGCCCTGATGGTGACCTATCCTTCCACCCATGGTGTGTTTGAAGAGGGCATTCAGGAAATTTGTCAAATCATTCATGACCATGGCGGACAGGTCTACATGGATGGGGCGAATATGAATGCCCAGGTGGGTCTCTGCCGACCGGGTGATTTTGGGGCGGATGTCTGCCACCTGAATCTGCACAAGACTTTCTGCATTCCCCATGGGGGCGGTGGTCCTGGGATGGGTCCGATTGGGGTGATGGCGCATTTGGCTCCTTTTCTACCCGGTCATTCGGTGATTCCTACGGGGGGTACCCAGGCGATCGGGGCGGTGTCAGCGGCTCCTTGGGGCAGTTCCAGTATCCTGCCAATTTCCTGGATGTACATTGCCATGATGGGTGGTGAGGGACTCACGGAAGCCACGAAACTGGCGATCCTGAATGCGAACTACATTGCTAAGCGGTTGGCAGGGCATTACGAAGTGCTCTACAAAGGTGCCAATGGTTTAGTGGCCCATGAGTGTATTATCGACCTCCGGGAATTTAAAAAGTCGGCTGAAATTGAAGTGGATGATGTGGCGAAGCGCTTGATTGACTATGGGTTCCACCCACCGACCGTCTCTTGGCCTGTGGCAGGGACGATTATGGTAGAGCCAACGGAAAGTGAATCGCTGCAGGAACTCGATCGCTTCTGTGATGCCATGATTGCGATTCGCGAAGAGATTCGGGAGATTGAAACTGGGGCGATTGATCGGACAAACAATGTGCTGAAAAATGCACCCCATACGGTGGTTGATTTGACGGATGAGAGTTGGGAGCGTCCCTACTCACGGCAGAAGGCAATTTTTCCAGATGCTTGGACGCGGGAAAACAAGTTCTACCCTGTGGTGAACCGGATTGATAATGCCTATGGCGATCGCAATTTGGTTTGCTCTTGTTTACCGATGGATGCCTATGGCGAAAGCTAGCGTGCTTGTTGGTTTGATGGCGATCGCTTGGTGGCGATCGCTTGCTTCACAAAGCCCCCCTAGATCTCCATGATTGAGATTTGGCAGGGTTTTGCGATTTATGCGTTGTTGTTATTTTGCGTTGCGGCATTTCTACGTTCCTGTAATCTGAGCAGAATTTCGGCATGTTTCTCACGGGTAATGGGATAAAAATAGGCTAATACCATTCCCAGTAATAGGGCGATCGCAGGTAGCTGACCTACCACCTGACGAATCACTGCCAAGACGGCTTCCGGTTGCACAGGATTGACATTGGTTACATCTGGTTTGATATACCCACTGCTGCCGAGACTTTGCAGAACTTGATTGACCGCTAGCCCCAGACAAATCTTTTGTAGGAAGACGATGAAACTGTAGAAAATCCCTTCTCGCCGTTGTCCGGTTGTTAACTCATCCAACTCAATCACATCCGGCAACATTGACCAAGGTACTAAATAAGCTGTTGAAACGCCACATCCTGCTAAAACTGCCAACAGATACATCCAAGTCACTTGTCCGGGCTGTAGAGAGTAGAGTCCAAATTGGGCAATTAACCACAGTCCCATGCCCATGAAATAAATTGCTTTCTTACCATACCGTTTACTCAGACTACTCCAGACAAAGAGCATGACCATTGCTGTTCCCTGGACGGTTAAAAGAACCGTACTGACGTGACCATCCGTCAGCCGCATCCAACTTTTCACATAGTAGGGAATGATGCTCGCGGTTAGCTGCACTGCCATCCAGGAACAAAGATAGATACCAACGACATATAAAAATGGTTTGTTTGTGAATGCGATCGCCACTTGTTTGAAAAATGGCATGGAAACTTGGTGACCTAGTTCTGGATCAGCAGTCATCATCTGCTGCGATCGCTTTTTTGTTCCCCAAATGCACCAGTAAATGGGTAGAATTGAAATTACAGCACAAATTGCACCCAACACTAAATATTGAGAAGCGCGATCGGGAATCAAATAAAATGCGATCGCACTAATAATGAGTGAAACAATACTTCCGCCAATTGAGAATGCAAAGCGAAAACTATTTAAACTTGTGCGTTCATCATAATCTTGGGTCAGCTCTGCCGTCAGTGCGGTATAGGGCAAATTGACCACCGTATAGAGCGCGTTGAATAAAATGGAAACGGCGGTGTAATACCAAAAGAGTCCCCATTGGTTCTCCTGCCCAAAGGGGACAACCCACTGCATCAGGAAAAACAAGCCAAAGGGCACTGCCCCCCAAAACATCCAGGGATATCGCCGACCTTGCTTGCTTTGGGTGCGATCGCTGAGTACCCCCACCATCGGATCATTCACGGCATCCCAGACTTTCCCAACTAATTGCGTCCGACCTGCTAGTTCAGGCGCTAAACCTGCCACATCTGTGAGAAAGGGGGAAAGATAGGAGATTAGAATCATGGCTGTCACTGCAGGTCCTAAATCTCCTGCCCCAAAAGCCAATTTTGTTGAGAGATCCATTTTTGGGGGTGAAGGATGGGTGGGTTGCTCGCTCATGGATGCCGTTGGGGTGAAGTCTCAGGTGAATGGGTTTCAGGCTTGTCAGGTTACTGTCAAACGTCCCTTCACTCTGCCATAGGTTCGCCAAGTCGAATCAGCTTTATCCAAAAATCTTTATTCCGATCGCCTCACTCCTGCAGTTCAAAAATCTTGTATCTCTATCAGGTCAGGGATCGCAACCTGCGATAGCATACAGATTATCGTTCTACTGTTTTACCCATGTCCGATCTCTACGTATCGTGGGATGATTACCACCAAAAAATTGAACAACTAGCAGCCCAAATCTATCAATCCGGCTGGCAATTTAACCAAATTCTCTGCCTCGCAAAAGGGGGGCTGCGAGTGGGGGATATCTTGGCTCGGATCTACGATGTGCCTCTGGCGATTTTAGCGACCTCTTCCTATCGCGGTGAAGGAGGACGCGATCGCAGTACCTTAGTTTTTTCCCACGAGCTAACGATGACGACTCTGCAGTTAGGCAGTCATGTTTTGCTGGTTGATGATTTGGTGGATTCAGGGATTACCTTGAAGAAGACTCTACCTTGGTTGCAATGCAAATATGGTTTCTATGTAGAAGAAGTCAGAACGGCTGTTATTTGGTACAAAGCCTGTTCTGTTATTCAACCTGATTACTATGTGGATTATTTGTCAGATAACCCTTGGATCCATCAGCCCTTTGAACGTTATGAACAAATGCAGCCGATAGATCTGGTAGACAAGATCGCGAAAAAATCAGTGGAACAAAATTGAGGATCTTGGGTTTGAGTCTGCCTGGGTTCCCAATCCTACCCGATCCCATTAACGTGAGTTCGACGAATGCTGGTGAGAGCCGATGATTCCCCTAGCCCCTTACTCAGGGGGAACCGAGCCAAATTCACGTGTTCAGCAATCTTCGTGAAACTTCTTCCCGTTTGCTTCTCACTCGGTTTGAAGTCCCCGTTATTTCTGGCGCAGTGGCGCGTCAGCGCGGGAATTTAGGGGGATCGAGAGATTGACGGGAATCGAGTTTCGCCGAACTGACGTTAAAACAGGGTGTAATTCAGGGAGAAGTACAGTCCTTGTTCCTGTAAGTTGCGTTTTTCGCCTTCGATCGATCGCAGGGGAATTCCCCAGTCAAACCGAGCGGAGAAGTTTTTGCCCTGCCGCCAAATCACTCCCAGCCCCACGCCCATCAGCGTACTGGGATCGGGATTTTCTGCATCGTTATTCCACACTGTGCCCAAGTCGAAAAAGGGTGCGACTTGCAATACCCCATCAATTCGAGGAGCTTTGAAGACGGGCAGTCGCACTTCTGCTGAAAAGAGCAAGCCATTATCTGTGAGTAAGGCATCTTGACGATAGCCCCGCACACTTTCTTGCCCCCCTAAGCCAAATTGCTCTAAGGGAAGCAGTTTATTCCCGGTCATTTGTAAATCGCCCCGCACCAGGAGCAATGTATCCGGAGCCAAGAGGCGTACCCACTGTCCCTGCCCCCGCCAGGAAAGGAACCGACTATCTGGCGCGTTCTCATTGACGGTTGCGCCAAACCAGTCTAGCCCAAAGTTAAACTGCGATCGCAAGGCTAAAACATGTTTACTACTCCGCTGGGTGTATTCCTGGAAAAAGCGGAGAGATGAAACTTTCGTGCGCCCTTCATCGTCGGCACCGGGCGAGAGGGGAAAGGGACCAATGTCATCAATTCCCAGTTCGGTTTGGCTTTCTTGGCGGGCAAAGGTGAGACCCATGGCAAATTCTTCGGTTAGCCCTTGTAACAGTGGCTGCCGGAAGGTGAATTCGTAGTAGCGGGAGGTGGATTTGATATCCAGTACGTCAAACGGTTCTTCGAGGACTTTACTGGTGGTGCTGCTGAAGCCAAATTTCACTGTGCCATTGCGGGGGTTGACGGGTAGGCTATAGCGTAGATCGATGCCATTACTACCATTGGTGTTGGTGTAGCCGATGCTTAATCCGTCTCCTAGCCCTAACAAGTTAGCTTCGCTGACTTCAACCTGGCGGCGGAAGGTGCCCACACTGGGAGACCGCCCATTATTTAAAGTTAAGGTGGTGCTAAAGGAGTCGGCCTCCTTCACGCCAACCTGGAGCAAACTGGTTCCTGGTTTGGTGCCCGCTTGAAGATCTGCAGAAATGTTCTCAATCAGTGGATCGAGTTGCAACAGTTGAAGTTGTTGCAGGAGTTTGGGGACATTTAGGGGTGCTTTCGTGCCTAGTTTGACGCGGCTGCTGATGTAGCGGGGATTGAGGCGGTGATTTCCGGTGACGTTGATGTCTTCTAAGCTACCTTCGATCACTTTGATCTTGACGATGCCATCCTTGAGGGTTTGTGGTGGGATCAATGCTCCGGAGGTGACATAGCCTTTGTCCACATAGAGTT
>JAYKGX010000067.1:0-4205 GCA_035285565.1 Synechococcales cyanobacterium | reverse complement strand
CTCCCATTTCCAGTTCGGGATCCCGCCCTTAAACTGTTTGTATTCAAACAATCGATCGCCTACAATCAATTCAAGCAAACAAACCTCAGACAAACATTATTCCTCTGCACACAACAGGAGTTCAGTATGTTAACGATTCGGAAAGCGAACGATCGCGGTTATGCCCATCACGGTTGGCTAGAGTCCTACCATACCTTTTCCTTTGCCAACTACTATCACCCTGCCCATATGGGATATCGCAGCTTGCGAGTCATTAACGAAGATCGCATAGCAGAGGGAGCAGGCTTTGGCACTCATCCGCACCGCGATATGGAAATCATTTCCTACGTGTTAGCAGGAGCGTTAGAGCATCGCGACAGTATGGGGAATGGATCAATTATTCGTCCGGGGGATGTTCAGCGGATGACGGCGGGTACAGGAGTCACCCACAGCGAATTTAACCCTTCTGACCAGGAAACGGCGCATCTTCTGCAAATTTGGATTCTGCCAGACCAAACGGATCTTACCCCTAGTTACGAAGGAAAGCACTTCCCTGCAACCGAAAAACGAGGTCAACTCCGACTGCTAGCTTCTCAGGATGGACGGGAGGATTCGGTACGGGTTCACCAAGACATGAACCTCTATGCCACGCTGCTGCAAGCTGGGGAACGCCTAACTCATCCGGCCAGTCCCGATCGCTACTTTTGGGTGCAAATGGCTCGGGGTGAGGCCATCGTCAATGGGGAACCGTTGACCACGGGGGATGCGATCGCCCTAGAAGCGATCGATCAGATCGAATTGACGGCCCAGGCAGATGCAGAAATTCTGCTGTTTGACTTGGCTTAATGGCCATGAACTGTAGGTCGTGAACTGTGGGGCAGTTGCATATCATGCGCATCATGCACAATTGCCCCCATGCCAGTTCAAACCAGGCCCCGAAGCGATTATCAGCGATCGCTGCTGTCCAGGTCACTTCGGGACAAATCCTCTCTGTATCCCTCTCTGTATCCATCGTTACAAGTAGGGAGTCACATCTTCCCCGCAGTCATCAGCTAGGTAGGAGAGCGATCGAAAGCGTAGCCCTACGAGTTGTTCATAGAGGGGATTGATCTTGCACATTGGCGGAATGTGAACAATCTTTTTACCGAACAGCACGATATCGCGCTCAAAGGGACATTGGGAGGGAATCAATTTACAGAGAAAGCGTGCCACTTTGGGATCCTGGATTTCCATATGATCCAACCAATCTCGCACTGGTTGAAGGCGATCTTCCTTGACTGCTGGGGGCTTGAGAGCACTCACCGCTTGACCAGCAGGCGTGGAATCAGCCGCCACCATCGGACTGGCTGTTTCTGCCACCAAATCGCAGAGGGTCAACCGCAGGGTTTCAATAATCTCTTGACTGGTGCCCAAGGCATTGCAAAACTGAACCAGTAAGGCATCTTCCGTGGAGCTATAGACCCCATCAGAAAGGGCCACCATAACGGCAGTGCGAAGAAAATTGTCTGCTAGGGCGAGATCTTGCCCAAAGGCAGCTTTCAGGTCTGCATCCGTAACGAGGGGAAAAAGATGAGCGCTTTCCTCAGGGGGAATTTCATGGTGGGTAAGGGAGGCGATCAGGTTCCTTTCTGATTCGCTGAAGTCCCCATCAGCCCAAGCTAGGGTTAGAAGACCCCGCAACCAGACTTGCACCTGTTCTTCCGTGCAGAAGGCAGCGTTTACATCTGTCATAGCGATCGTATCCATAGATGACCGTCACTTCGATCCTACTCGGTTCCTGGAAATTTGCCCAATCTTTTGGTTAAAAGTTGACGATGGGGGGGAAAGAGACCGTAGAGTCACGTTAAACTACGCGGGATTGGCTTGAGTACCATTGACAACTTTCACCCGAGGTCGTGAAGACGATCGCCGCGATAAGGCACTATGGGGCAGCACCCGCAGAACTTCTTCCACCGTGGTAATGCCTTGACTGACCTTGGCGATCGCCGCTGCCCGAAAGGATTCAAACCGTGTTTGGGCTAAATAAGCGTGGAGCTGGGTGATCGTCCCTTCATAAATAATTTGCCGAATCGTATCATCCACATTCAACAGTTCAATAATCGCTTCCCGCCCTGCATAACCCGAATGAAAACAGCAAGCGCAGCCTTTGCCTTTGCGCCAGTTACCTTGCTGGACTTGTTCTGGGGCAATTCCCAAAATCCGCAAATCTTCTTCCCTGGGCTGATAGGGTGTTGCACAATGGAGACACACTTTGCGCACCAAGCGTTGGGCAACCACTCCCAAGAGAGCATCACTAATCAATCCCGGATCTGGTCCAATATCTTTTAATCTAGGAATTGCTCCAACGGCATCATTCGTGTGTAAGGTCGTCAACACTAAGTGTCCTGTTAGCGCTGCTCGCACGGCAGTTTCAGCGGTTTCATGATCGCGGATTTCCCCCAGCATAATGATATCGGGGTCCTGGCGTAAAATAGCTCGTAAGCCCGCCACAAAGGTCATACCTGCTGCTTCATGCACCTGGGTTTGCGTAATGCGCGGCAACACATATTCCACGGGATCTTCCACCGTCACCACATTGACATGCTCCGTGGCGATCGCTTGCAAACTGGTATAGAGCGTACTGGTTTTGCCAGAACCCGTCGGCCCGGTAAAAATCACCATTCCCTGGGGTTGCCGCAGCCAGCCTTGATAAATTTGTAACGCCTCTGGGGAAAAGCCTAATTCCTCCATACTGGTGAAAGGATTTTGCCGAGGCAGGAGCCGAATCACCGCTTTTTCACCCCCCACGCAGGGCAACGTACTCACCCGCAGATCTAACCCCATTTCACCCTGTTCGCCCACACTGTAGCGCTCACCAATTCGGGCATCCTGGGGTCGCCGACTTTCTGCAATATCCATATCCGCCATCACCTTCAGCGCCACGATCGCCCGTCGGCTAATCTCCGGTGGCAGGGTGGTAATATCGCGCAAAATCCCATCAATGCGATAGCGAACCCGCAGCCCTTCCGGAGTGGGTTCCAGATGAATATCACTGGCACGATTCCGCAACGCTCCGGCAATAATCGTCCGAATCCGACCCATTTGATCTTCAGCACGGGAGAGATGTAAGGCCGTCATATGCCCAATATCTTCTGCTTCCATTTCCCCAGTAATTGGGTTCAGCAGTGGATCAGCACTAATGCCCTGCCCATCCATGCGGGAGAGGTGATACCAGCTATGAAAACTTTTGGGTGAAATCGTAATCACTTTCACATCGGTCAAGGTGCGATCGCTAATTTCCTGTTGTTGTTCTAGCGACAGTGGTACCGGACTGCCCAGGTAAAAACAATTGCGCCAGAGCAGCAACGGAATCACCGGGGGGAGAGAGTGACGATCGGCAAATTCTCGCGTAAAGCGATCGCACACTTCCCGATCCAGCATTTCCAAAATCACATTCCCATCGCGATCGAGCAACAAATCCAACGCTTCTTCACAGGAGATTTCTTGTCTTTTCAACCGTTGCCAAACTGAGAGCATTGAACCTGTGGGCTTGACCATGACTATCTCCTGGGTACTGTCCTACGCCTGTGATGTTGGATCTGACGATGGGGGATCTAATGTTGAATTACTTCTGTTGAATCAAGGATGGATGCGCCCTCAGTGAATCTTAAGTCAGTGACTCTCAGCCAGTAACCTTTCCCTAAGCAACTCTTAATACTAAATCAACGGGTCTTCGCGATACATCCTGATTCCCCCAAATCCCCCTTACGAAGGAAGACTTCAAACTCAACTCTTCCCTGATGAAAGCGGGCTAGGATCGATCGCGTGAGTGGCTGGATTGGGGATAAGTGAACTCCTCCTAAGTCAACTCTTAAGTCACCAGTTTCTCCATTTTATCTCTATTGATAGAGAAAACGCTTGTACCTTGGGATACATCCATCGATTGAATTCCGCTTGCTTTTATCTTGCAATACGCAGACTCTTCCATTGCGGATCTAATGGTTAGTCAGTCTTGCATTGAGGGATGAAGTTTGGGAGGGGGAGAGAGTCACTCCTTGAGTCCCAACTTTCTCAGGGTGGCAAACCTGTATCGGCTTCTGCAACGATCGCGGAATAGGACTATAATGACGGGATATTGACCCACTGGGAGTAGCCTATAATGTCCGTTGTCACGACCGCATCGACCCCAGCCCGATCGGACGCTACTGAGCCATCCGACGAGATGCTGTTGGATGCCGTTCAGTCTG
>JAYKGX010000066.1:0-25200 GCA_035285565.1 Synechococcales cyanobacterium | reverse complement strand
ACCACAATCTACACAGATGTGATTTTGTTTGCCTTTCTTGATTCCATTTTTACGGATATGACTCGATTGACATTCAGGGCATTCCATCAAGATTCACCTTAACTCATACCCCTATTATGCAACGCCGAATCTTCCACAGCCATCTCCCCTACAAAAAATCCCACAGGAAAACCCCGTGGGAGAAGCAAGATCGCCTACCACTCATGAACTCAGGGGCGATCGATCGATGGAACGAGTCTCTTCTGAACAAGCCCTAGGCTGACTCTGGTTTAGGTAAAGACGAGGGGTGAAGGAGCAACGCTGCGGTCGATCGCTGCTCTACCATTTCGCGGGTAATCACACAGCGAGTTAAATCCTTACGGGAAGGAATTTCGTACATGATATCCAGCATCAACTCTTCCACAATGCTGCGCAAAGCCCTCGCTCCCGTTTTCCGTCGATAGGCTTCCTGGGCGATCGCTTTCACGGCATCCGGCTTAAACTCCAGTTGCACATTGTCCATCTTCATCAGCTTTTGGTACTGCTTCACCAAAGCATTCTTTGGTTCTGTCAGGATCGCCGTTAGCGCTTCTTCATCTAGAGGATCCAAAGTTGCAGAAACCGGCACGCGACCAATAAATTCAGGAATCATCCCAAACTTGACCAAGTCGTCTGACTCCAGATTTTTCACCACATCGGCGGAACGCTTCTCACGGGAGAAGACCCCATCACTGTTGGACTGAACAAAGCCCATCGACTTCTTGCCCGTGCGTTGCTCCACAATTTTGTCCAGACCCACAAAGGCCCCACCACAGATAAATAAAATGTTGCTGGTGTCAATCTGGATGCAGTCTTGGTAGGGATGTTTGCGACCTCCCTGGGGGGGCACATTGGCGATCGTCCCCTCCAGCATTTTGAGCAGGGCCTGCTGAACCCCCTCCCCAGAAACATCGCGGGTAATGGAAGGATTTTCACTCTTGCGGGCAATTTTGTCGATTTCATCAATGTAGATGATGCCACGCTGCGCTTCTTCCACATCCAGGTCTGCCACTTGCAAGAGGCGAAGGAGAATATTTTCCACATCCTCGCCCACATAACCCGCTTCCGTCAGCGTCGTTGCATCTGCTACCGCAAAGGGCACATCGAGAATCGTTGCCAGGGTTTGCGCTAGGAGCGTTTTACCAGATCCCGTGGGTCCAATCAGTAAAATATTGGACTTCTGCAGCTCAATACTATCTTCGGTCTTACCAGCAGTCGCTTTAGATTCCGCGTAGGTCAGCCGCTTATAGTGATTATAGACGGCAACTGATAGAATTTTCTTCGCTTCGTCTTGCCCCACCACATGCTCATCTAGATACTTTTTGATCTCACGTGGCTTGGGAATTTGCCCCATGGTGATGGGAGACGTGCGAGTCCGACGTTTTTCGGGGGGCTGCTCACCCCGTCTGGGTACAGGTTGGGGAGACGAACCACTGTCAAACAACTCCTCATCCAGAATCTCATTGCAGAGATCAACACATTCATCGCAGATGTAGACACCAGGTCCTGCGATCAGCTTACGCACTTGTTCCTGGGATTTACCACAAAAAGAACATTTGAGATGGGAGTCGTACTTGTTATTCGGCATACAGACCTCATGACCTTTTGCAGCGAGAAGAATGCCTCCGAGGAAGGGTGGAGAGTCTCGCCCCTCTCCCCGGTTCACTGAATTACCCCACAACTGCGAGCACTGGCTCTTTGGGCTGAACGCGATCTTGACGGTAGATAACGCGATCGATTAAGCCATAGTTCTTCGCTTCTTCTGCTGACATGAAGAAATCTCGCTCGGTATCGGCTGCAATCCGCTCTAGAGGCTGCCCTGTATGGTCGGCCAACAGGCGATTCAGCGTATCCTTATGATGCAAAATTTCGCGAGCCATGATTTCAATATCCACAGCTTGACCCTGCGCCCCCCCTAAAGGTTGGTGGATCATAATGCGAGAACTTGGAAGCGACATGCGCTTGCCTTTAGTGCCACCAGAGAGCAGAAAAGCACCCATACTAGCAGCCAGCCCGAAGCAAATGGTTGCTACATTGCACCGAACTTGTTGCATCGTGTCATAGATACCCATGCCTGCAGTGATTGAGCCGCCGGGGGAGTTGATATACAACTGAATATCCTTTTCAGGATCCTCAGCTTCCAGGAAGAGCATTTGGGCAATGATTGAATCCGCCACGGTGTCATTAACTTCACTTCCCAGGAAGATAATGCGTTCGCGCAGCAGACGTGAGTAGATGTCAAACGCCCGTTCCCCTCGTCCAGATTGCTCGACCACCATGGGAACAACCCCCGCCGCCGAGGCAATATCGTGGTGGGTCAGACTTTCGACTTGATAACCAATGGACTGAGAAATCACCATAACTGAGGAATCACCATAGGGGGTGCAATCGTCTATGCAGTCGAAAAAAGATGACTTAAATATCTGCTCCCCATTATGCCTTAACTGACTCGGAACTGGCGGGGTTTCCTAGAATTTAGGGCAAAGAGGGACTCCGTTTTGAAGACAGAACTTGGAAGACAGGACTTAAAAGACAGGACAGAACAGCAACAGCAGTCAACTGATTCGTCATCCCTATTGAGAAGCGCCAGGAACCTGACCCTGAACCGAATTTCAAAAGACAGAATCCTTCTGAATCCGTTGGTTCTAGGATGCCCCCTACAGGGACAACACAACCATGCAGAAATTACGAGGATGCTTCTTCTACAACCTCCTCTGCTACAACCTCTACAACCTCCTCTGCTGCTTCCTCAGACTCATCAGATTCAGTCGCGGCATCCGGTGGCTCCAAAGATCCCTCAGGAACCAGTTCTAGGGTGGAATGTTCTTCCAGCCAAGTGAGGATTTGCTCCTTGAGCATCTCTTCTGTCAGCACTTCCCGCAGGCGATCGCCATCGATGTTTTGATCTGCCAGATCTTCCATCACGGATTGCACTTTCTCCTCCAGTGCAGCTTCATCCACGGTGATTTTCTCTTGCTTCGCCACTTCACCGAGCGCTAAGGTACGCTTGATGCGATCAACGGCTTCTCCGCGCGATCGCGCTTTGAGTTGCGGGATATTTTCTTGTGTGAACAGCTTGCGGATATCCAACCCCTGCTGCTGCAACTGCATCGCTGTCTGACTTAGCATGTAGTTGAGTTCCTGATCCACCAAGGTTTCTGGCAATTCAACCTCCACCTGCTCTAGCAAGGCATTGAGGATCGCCGTTTCCTTATTTGCCTTGGTTTGCTCTTCAGCCTCATCCTGGTAGCGCTTTTCCAAATGATCCCGCAGGGCTGCTAGGGTTTCAAACTCACCCTCTGTCAGCTCGCTCGCAAATTCATCATCCAGTTCCGGCAGTTCTCGCTCCTTGAGGTCTTGTAGGGTAATGGTGAACTTGGCAGCCTGTCCCTTCACCTGTTCATTGAAGTAGTCATCTGGGAAATGAACATCGAGTTCTTTGGTCTCGCCCACCTTCATCCCCCGAATGCCCGCAATAAAACCGGGAATAAAGCGACTCTCATCGTCTAAATCCAGGGAGAAATCTTCTGCTTGACCACCAGGCACATCTTCTTCTTCACTGCCAGCAGGAGTAAACCGACCGTGATAGCTCACCACTGCGGAATCCGTGGCTTCAGCCGCCCGATCTTCAACGGGAACCAGCGTTGCCATCTGCTTACGGTAGTTTTCTAAGGTTTGATCCACTTTATCGGGATCCGCCTTTACCTCTTCTGCCTTAATCGACAAATCGGTATATTGCTTCAGGATCACCTCAGGCTGCACATCCACAGCAGCTTTGAACACCAGCGGCTGACCGGGATCATAGCGGGTCACTAGCTCACTAAAGTCCGATCGCAGTTGGTAGTTCCCCAGGGAAGCGATATTTTCCTGCTTCAAGGCTTGCTTCAAACAATCGTCAATCAGGGTTTCTAAGGCAGTCGCCTTCATGCCTTCGCTGCCAAACCGCTGGAGGATAACCTGACGCGGCACTTTCCCTTTGCGGAACCCAGGAATATTCGCTTGCCGCATAAATTTTTGTATGGCCTGTTCATACGCCTTTTGGGTCATTTCGGGCGTAATCTCGATTTCCAAGCCAATTTGACTGGCGGGTAACTTTTCCTGGGTAACTTTCATCGGTTATATATTGTGTGAACTGCTAAATGGGTTACATCGCAGTTAGCTATCCTAGCTTATCTTGCGTCGCGATCGCACGGAAATTTTTCTTGAGTTGATGACAACGGTTGGATCAGCTCGGTTTCGATAAATTTCCAGTAGGGGAGATGGTATGCTTTTCCACAATCCGCTACAATTGCCTGCGAGAGTAGTTTTAAATGATATTTCTCAACCTCGTCAAAAAAAACTGCACGGAAAGAGCCGCTTAAACTAAGAATCGTTAAGAAAATGGGCGAAGGAGGGTTGAGTCTCGGGCAGGGAGATCAGCCAGAGCGTGAAACCTCACATCAGACATGAGCTATCGCCAGCATAGGCTATAGCAATCCATGGGTTTTAGAGTTTCAATTTTAGGATTGTCGCTAGGTGAGAATGGTTCGTTTGTGGATGGTAGGAGGGTTATGGTAGGTGAGTCGTATCGGGTTGCTATTTTGGGGGCAACAGGGGCTGTTGGAACGGAGTTACTAACCTTGCTGGAGGAACGTGATTTTCCGTTGTCTGAGTTGAAGTTGTTGGCTTCCCCCCGATCGGCCGGGGCAACCCTGCAGTTCAAAGGTCAGGATTTGCGCGTTGAAGCCGTTACAGAAGGCTCGTTTCAAGGAATTGACATCGTACTCGCCTCTGCAGGTGGATCCATTTCAAAGGCTTGGGTCGATCGGATTGTCCAGGCTGGGGCAGTGATGATTGACAACTCCAGTGCCTTTCGCATGATACCGGAAGTCCCATTGGTCGTGCCCGAAGTTAATCCAGACGCTGCCAAGGATCATCGCGGGGTCATTGCCAACCCCAACTGCACCACCATTTTGATGGCGGTGGCGATCTATCCCTTACACCAGGTTCAGCCCATTCGCCGCATCATTGCTTCCACCTACCAATCTGCCAGTGGGGCAGGTGCCCGAGCCATGGAAGAGGTGAAGATTCAGTCCCAAGCAATTCTACAGGGAGAGTCGCCCACCGCTGAGATTCTTCCCTATCCCCTCGCCTTTAATCTGTTTCCCCACAACTCTCCCATGGGGGCGAACAGCTATTGCGAAGAAGAGATGAAAATGGTGAATGAGACGCGCAAGATCTTTGGGGTGCCAGATCTGCGTGTGAGCGCCACCTGTGTTCGAGTTCCAGTCCTACGGGCTCATTCTGAGTCGCTCAATTTGGAATTCGAGCAACCTTTTTCAGTAGAGCAAGCACGCCAACTGATTGCGGAAGCGCCAGGGGTGGAATTGGTGGAAGATTGGCAGAAAAACTATTTCCCCATGCCGCTCGATGCCAGTGGCAAAGATGATGTTTTAGTAGGTCGGATCCGTCAGGACATTTCCCATCCGACCGGGTTGGAGCTGTGGATCTGCGGGGATCAAATTCGCAAAGGAGCCGCACTGAATGCCGTGCAAATTGCAGAGTTGCTGATTGAAAAGGGTTGGCTCAAACCGACGATCGCCCCTTCACCTGAGATGCAAGCGGTCTAGGGTGGAAGTGAGGTCTAGATTCGGGTTGGCTGCACATCCGGCTGACGGTTGAAACGTTCAATATGCTGTCTTGAGAGAGGAGTGCGATCGCGTGTGGTGAATTTTGGACGGGTTTTGACTGCAATGATTACGCCGTTTGATGCCGATGGTGCCGTGAATTATGGCGTGGCAGAGCGGCTGGCGGCACATTTGGCAGAGAATGGGACGGATACCGTGGTAGTCTGTGGCACGACGGGGGAGTC
Organism: Synechococcales cyanobacterium; assembly: GCA_035285565.1. GTDB lineage: Bacteria > Cyanobacteriota > Cyanobacteriia > Leptolyngbyales > Leptolyngbyaceae > JAYKGX01. The sequence goes on along the minus strand of JAYKGX010000066.1, from coordinate 19,331 downwards.
TCCGACCCTCAGTTGGGAAGAAGAATTTGAGCTATTCCGCGTGGTACAAACTGCTGTGGCGGGGAAAGCTAAGGTTATGGCGGGCACTGGATCGAATTCCACACAGGAAGCGATCGCCGCTACCCAGAAAGCTTATGAATTAGGATTGGATGGATCCTTGCAGGTGGTGCCCTATTACAATAAACCACCCCAAGATTCTCTGTATGCCCATTTCAGTGCGATCGCTCAAGCAGTTCCCGACATGCCGATCATGCTTTATAATGTGCCAGGACGAACTGGGCAAAATCTCCTCCCGGAAACCGTGGTCAAACTGGCAGATTTACCCAACATCGTGGCGATTAAAGAAGCCAGTGGTAATCTTGACCAAGCTAGCCATATTCGCCGCACCACCCCAGAATCCTTTGCGATTTATTCAGGGGATGATTCCCTCACCTTACCAATCCTGGCGATCGGCGGCTGCGGTGTTGTGAGTGTGGCAAGTCATCTGGTGGGCAAACAGATTCAGGTCATGGTGCAAGCATTTGAGGCTGGACAAGTAAAAACAGCTACTCAAATTCATCTACAATTGCTACCCTTATGTAAGGCGTTGTTTTTGACCACGAATCCGATCCCGGTCAAAGCCGCTCTCAAGATTGCAGGATGGGATGTGGGAGGGTGTCGATTACCCTTGACCTCGGCATCGGATAGCATCCTGGCAGAACTCAAGCAGGTTCTAGCCGATCTATCGCTTTGAACCAGCGTTCCTGAACAAGTTTTCCAACAACTGAATACTTCCTGAGCTGAATACCCCCCTGAAAATACGCCTTGAAAATACCCCCTGAAATTAGCTCTGAAGACCTAATGAATCTCTTATAAATGCTCAATCGTCATGATCGTAATTACTCAATCCCTATAGGGGGTTTACCTATCAGTGTTGATCTATTGCCGCTCAAAATCCCGCTCAAATTTTGAATTTCAAACTTAAAAGGTGAATTGACCTGATTACTTGATGTTGCTTAATTAGTGTCTCGTCTTAATTCTAATGCTGAATTCCAAGTTATTTTTTCAACCACAGCTCTACCAATTGCCAACCTTTATGATGCCAAGATTCCTGATGCAGAATGCTCGGATGCAGAAAGAGATGGTGCCGCTACAATTTTTCCGTCATCAGTCCTGGCACTGAAGTCCTGGTACTGAATTTGGGACGATCGGGAGCTGTTTTAGATGGCTCTCACTGCTTGATCTCATCTTGATCTCACCTCCAGCCCGATCGCCTGAAAAGTTTTCTCACAGCTCATTTTCTTGAGTTTTTTCTAGTTCTCTTTTTGTTTATTTACCCCTTGTTTGAGAAGGAACCACATGAGTCAAACTGAAGCTGCAATGCCTTTGAAAATTATTCCGCTGGGCGGGCTGCACGAAATTGGTAAGAATACCTGTGTCTTTGAATACGATGATGAAATTCTTTTGCTAGATGCAGGGTTGGCCTTTCCCACCGATGGAATGCATGGTGTCAATATTGTGCTGCCGGACATGACCTATCTGCGGGAAAATGCCCACAAGATTAAGGGAATGGTCATTACCCATGGTCATGAAGATCACATTGGCGGCATTCCCTTCCACCTCAAGCAGATTGATATTCCCGTCATGTATGGACCTCGCCTTGCCCTAGCGCTGTTAGAAGGCAAGTTGCAGGAAGCGGGGGTTGCCGATCGCACGGAACTCCGGAAAGTGATGCCCCGTGATTTTATTCGGATTGGGCGTTATTTTCTTGTGGAGTTTATTCGAAATACCCATTCGATCGCGGATAGCTTCTCTGTGGCAATTCATACACCAGTGGGAGTGGTCATTCACACCGGAGATTTCAAGTTCGATCACACTCCCGTAGACAAAGAGTATTTTGATATTCAGCGGCTAGCGGAGTATGGCGAGAAAGGAGTGCATTGTCTGATTAGTGACTCCACCAACTCCGAAGTGCCAGGTTTTACCCCATCGGAACGGGCAGTTTTCCCAAATCTGGAAAAGGTGTACTTACAAGCTGAAGGTCGTTTGATCATCACCACCTTTGCCTCTTCAGTTCATCGCATTAACATGGTGCTGGAGTTGGCGGAAAAATATGGGAAATCCGTCACCGTTTTAGGGCGATCGATGTTGAATGTGATTGCCCATGCCAGAACCTTGGGCTACATTAAGTGTAAGGATGAAACCTTGGTGCCGCTCAATATGGCGAACAAGATTCCCGATAATAAGCTGGTGATTCTGACAACAGGATCCCAGGGGGAACCCATGTCGGCGCTGACCCGTATTTCCAACCAGGAGCACCGTCAAGTCAAAATTCGTCAGGGTGATACCGTTGTTTTCTCGGCTAACCCCATCCCTGGCAATACGATTTCAGTGGTGAATACGATCGATCGCTTGATGATGCAAGGGGCGAAGGTCATCTACGGGCGGGAAGCCGGCATTCACGTTTCCGGTCATGGCTGCCAAGAAGATCAGAAATTGATGTTGGCCTTGACGAAGCCACGCTTTTTCTTACCCGTGCATGGTGAGCACCGCATGTTAGTGAAACATTCCCAAACAGCACAAGCAGTGGGGGTTCCGGCAGACAATATGGTGATCATCGACAATGGGGATGTGGTGGAATTGGGTGCAGACTTCATCCGCAAGGGCGATCGCGTTGCAGCCGGGATTGAACTGATGGATACTTCCCGATCGGGAGTGGTAGATGATCGCGTCTTGAAGGAACGGCAACATCTGGCAGGAGATGGTGTGGTCACAATTGCTGCCACGGTTGGCGATGGTAAATTATTGACCAAACCGGAAGTGCATTTGCGGGGTGTGGTGACCACCTTAAGTCGAGAAATCCTGCAAGCTAAGATTCAGGATACGTTAGAGCGAACCCTGAGAGATCGCTGGAGTGAATACGCTCGTCCTGTCAAAGACAACGGTCAATTAGATATTGATTGGACAGGTCTACAATACCATTTGGAGCGGGAAGTCCAACGGACATTGCGACGAGAAGTTCAAAGCAATCCCCTCTTGGTTTTCTTGATGCAGAATCCAGAACAGTCTACATCTGAATCGGCCGCTGCCAATAAAAACCGAGCGACTCGGCAACGCGTGACTGCTAAAGTGGCTTCTTAATGGCGGCTTCTTAGCGATCGTGGATTCAATAACCTGTTTAGGTTGGGTTGAAGCATGAAACCCAACCCTCAGATCCCCCCGAGAATGTTGGGTTTCGCCCAACTCAATCCAACCTACGAAATGTCATGTTATTGAGTCCTGATGCCTGAGTAACAGATTGATTTGGGATGGGGGCGATCGCCTGCCCTCTAGCTCTTGTCAACGCCCTAGCGCTGTAACGATCGTTGAGGCTTCTTCTCCATTAATCCGCCATAATGCGCGACTGGCTTCTTGCCGCACCAGGATATATTCCCCTTTGCAACTGGCAACGAGATGGGGAATGGCTGGTTTTGCGTCTGCACCGATCGCCCCCAGGGTATAGGCTGCAACCCAACGCACCTGCCAATCTTCATCCTTGAGCATTTTAGTCAGAACAGGCACGGCCATACGGGCATTGTCTTCAAAATCGGCAAGCACCCAGGCAGCACAACTGCGGACATAGGCTGTTTTAGATTCCAGGGCACTAATTAAAGCGGGAATGGCAACAGTGCCCAGTTTACCCAAGGCGGCGATCGATTCTGTGGCAACCCGGCGATCGGGGTCTCTCATGCGATCAACCAGGGTAGGAATGGCACTTCTGGCTTCAGCACCCATTTCACCAATGGCCCGTGCAACTTCCTGACGAATGCGCCAATCACTATCGTGGAATTCCTTCAAAAGTGCTGACAGCACTGGACGAGCCGCTGAACCCAGTTCTCCCAACTCTCGAATGGCGCGCAGTCGAATTTCGAGGACACCATCCCTCAGTTTAGGCGCAAGGCGGGCAATTCGTTGTTCAATTTGAGTTTTACGTAGGGTTTCAGCACTCAGACCCACTCGTTGCCCCAGTTCATCCAGTACAAATTCTGGAATGTCCATGGCTGCAATATTGGCCATGCAGCAGTCACGAATGGCGAGCAGAAAGCCTTGGATACTCTCCGGCGCTCCCGGCATAGCATCGGATTGGATTAATAAATTGCTCCACAAATAGGTCTCGTTGCCGTACAGTTCTACGAGATGGAGCGCCGCTAAACATTCCGCTAAGGGATCGAGGGCAAAACAAATTTGATCCTGAGCGGGTCCAACGGTTTGCAAAATCCGCAGCCGTTTTTCCAGATGTTTCAAGCGCGCTTTTGCGGTTTCCTCATCGATCGCCCCTTGCTCCATCAGTTCTGCCAGAATGATATCGCGCTTGGCAGGGGCAGGTCGGAAGCTATATTTCAGGCATTCCCAAGCAACAATTTTGGCATCTTGGTGCAGAGTGGGATTATCTGGCTCATTTTCACCATGATCGCGGTTCAGCTCATTTAAATAGCTCAACATCAGGTCAGGGATGTTATCTGGCAACAAGCCATCATGCACGCCCACTTTGCTGGCAATCATTTGTTCGGCATACAGCTTGGCTAGCAGAACCGTAATATTACGCTGTCCAACCATTTTAGAAAGTTGGCTGCAGGCATCAAAATATTCCGAATCGGTAAACAGTTCCCGCTGATTGCGCTGCGTCAAATAGGCTTCTAAGAAAGAAGAAAGCCGATTGCCTTCAATCCGCATCGGGCGAATCATACTCTTAGGCACACTATCCAGCGTTTCCTCGACCCGCGAGGTGACAATTAGGGCATTGGCCGGAAAATCCGGGTGACCAGGACGAATTTCTTGACGGGTGGCTTCACTGAGTTCTGAGAGGCGATCGACGATCACTAATACCCGCCGTTGCCGCAGCAATTTTTCAATAAATTCATCGCACAGTGGTTCTGCTGAATCTACCAGCGCTTGTAATTGACCGCGAATCGCTTCTTGAAAGGGATCTTTGCCCTCAGGAACCTTGAAATCGAGTTCCTGTTCCAAGAGCACAGGAATCATGCGATGGCGACAGAGCCGCTCAGTCCGATCGCTCGCCATGGCCCATTTACCAAGCTGACAGGCCAAACTGGTTTTACCAATGCCCCCTTCACCCCAAATTAACAGACATTGCCGCCCATCCCAAAAGGTACTGTGCAGATCGCGACTGCTGAGTTCTGGCACCGTGTTGCCATGCAAAACAACGGGAATGGGGATATAAACTTGGCGATCGCTGACAGTACTCTTGTGGGCAAAGGCTTCTTTGGCAATGGGAATTTGTTGATTGACCCAGGCATCCAAAACCCGTGGGTGATAATGCAGCCAACCAATAAACATGACAAACCGCAAGGGAACTGTGATGGTATTCCCCAAAGGCGTCGGTAATTCAAAATCTGTATAGGGTTTTAAGGCATCATTCAATTTCAGCAACCATAGGGGGCGCACTAATAAAATAAAAAACCAAAAGGCAGGAGTGGCTAGAAGATAGATGCCTAGGAGTGCAAAGGCTGGATTTTCTTGCCCCCATTGCCAAGCGCGATCGAACAAACGAGAATCCCGTTGAGCAATTAAGACCGAGAGCGATCGCCGCACAGCAGCAACTACGTCTTCGCTGAAGCCATTCTCCTGATCTTCCAATAGGGGGAGGACTTTTTCTAGCCCTGTAATGCTCTCTTCTAAAGCTTGACGCTCTAATTTACCCGCTCCATCCTGCAAGCCCCCAGCAATGCGTCCCAGGGCAGAAGCGGCACTGAGTCGAACACCGATATTGCTGTCTTTGAGGGTTTGAGTGAGGGCTGGAATAGCAGACTGAGAGGCAGCTCCAATGCGTCCCAGGGCAGCGGCAGTATTGAGGCGCACATCTTTATCCGGATCGCTCAATGCCTTGGTTAAATCTGGTACAGCCGCTGAGGCTGAGGTACCCACTCTGCCAAGGGCAAGGGCGGCAAAGGAACGCATTTCGCGATCGCTACTCTGCAATAATTTTTGCAAATCCGGTACAGCCGCTTCGGCATCTGCCCCAATACGCCCCAAAGCAGTTAAGGCATTCAGACGCACGACCGCATCCGGATCATGGAGCAATTGTGCTAGTCCAGCGACGGCTGGTTTTGCCTCCTTACCCAAACGTCCTAGGGCGGCGATCGCTCCTTTTCGAATATCTGGATCCGGATCGGTGAGGGCTTCCATCAAATGCGGTAGGGCAACTTTGGCTTCACTCCCCATACTGGCCAGGGCAAAAATGGCATTGGAACGAACCCCTGGACTGGTATCTGACAAGGCTTCCATCAAACCCGGAATGGCAGCTTTGGCGATGGGGCCCAGTTTATTAATCGCCGCTGTAGCTCCCATGCGAACGGCTTCATTGGGATCCTTTAAGGCAATCATCAGTTCCGGAACGGCAGCTTTTGCCCTTGCCCCAATGGCACCCAGGGTTTGGGCACTGGTCAGGCGAATTTTGGGATTGCGATCGTTGAGGGCTTCGGTCAGGGCAGGGACGGCCATTTCCGCATCAGGTCCTGCATTGGCGATCGCCTGCATGGCTTGGATGCGCTTGGGTAGGGGAGCTTTGGGATTTTCTAAGGTACTAATCCACTGTTCAATGCTGGTGGGGGCGGTTGCATTGAGGGAGATTTCGGGTGATGAAGGGCGCGTGGTGGGTAAGGAAACCGGGGACGGCAGAGGAACGGGTTCCTGGAGATCACTCTGACTGAGATCAGGCTGGCTGAGATCACGCTGACTCTGGATTGCCGGAGCAGGGGACGCAGGTGTTTGAGCCTTGGCGATCGGGGACACCGTCATGAGACCCACCCAACTGGCACCCACCCAACTAACCTGGAGCGCAAGCCATGCTGACCGTGATAGAAACCTTGTCATAACACCCTACAACTAACCCTGATAGATGACCCTGTGGAGTTAGAGTGCCCGGTTCGGAAATCTACTGAACAAGTTTCTTCATTTTTCTAGGAAGATGAGAGAAATTACGGCAGGCAGCATTCTAGAGAAGCTTTTTAGTAGCCTCGAATCGACTCAATCTTGAGTTGGAACGGACCTGGCTGAAATTTGGGATTCAACTGTCCGTCATACTCGAATTTGCTGAGCATGAATTGGAGCGATCGTACCTGGCGGGCATTGAGGGGAGCCGTGTTTTGCAGCGTGCGCGCCCGGAACACCGGAATCATTTGGGCAAAGGGAACTCGCACCGTCATCCATTGGGCAGGCAAGGTATCAAAGGCATGGGAAAAGGCGATCGTATCCCAGCCAGAATCGGTACGCAGCAAAAATTTATAGCGTTGACCATCTCCCTGTAGACGCAGTTCTATGCCTTGAAACGCAGAGAGATCCAGCGGTTGAGCAAAATTCCGCGATCGCACAGAGGCAAATCCCCCAGAATTCTCGATTGACACCTTGCCACTAAACCAGGCACCGTCCGGCATGAGCTGGAATTGACTGGCACTGACCCCACCCATAACAACATCATCCACGGCTCCCCAGGTCTGTTCCAAGGTCTGATTCAACGTACGATCTAAAACCCGAAAGTCAAAAATCACGGCATTTTGCAAAGTGGGCTGAGCTGGAGGGGGAACGGGTTGAAACATTTGCTGAATCCAGGTCAAGGGTGGCACCACTTCAAAGTATGCCAGGGTTTGCATAAAGCGTCCGAGATCCCATCCTGCCATGGCAACACCAGGGTAATCATGTACTATCAATGTTGAATGAGCCGATCAAAAATCCCCCAACTATTATCAAGTGGGGGATCCAGTTTTTGCAACCTGATTGAATGGTCAGGTGAAAGGTTGAAATTGAATTGCCAAGTTGGCTTACACAATTCCTGGCTTACACAACTGCCAATTCCGGACGCTTGCTGTTGCGGATGCCTTCGATCGCTGTCTTATAGTCCGGTGCATTGAACACGGCCGAACCCGCAACGATGGCATTGGCTCCCGCTTCTAGCACTTGCCAAGTATTGTTACCCTTCAGCCCCCCATCCACTTCAATCCAGGGATCTAGACCGCGCTCATCGCACATTTCCCGCAGCTTACGGATTTTGGGCACCACGGTAGGAATAAAGCTCTGTCCGCCAAATCCGGGGTTGACGCTCATAATCAGCACGAGGTCACACAGTTCCAGGACTGGCTCGATCGCCTCTAGGCTAGTACCGGGATTGAGCACCACGCCCGCTTGCTTCCCGAGATCTTTAATCATGCCCAGGGTGCGGTGGAGGTGGATCGTTGCACTTTGCTCTGCATGAACCGAAATGATATCAGCACCTGCCTTGGCAAAATCTCCCACATAGCGCTCTGGCTCAACAATCATCAAGTGAACATCCAGCGGCTTCTGGGTGTGGGGGCGCACGGCATCAACGATCAGGGGACCGATCGTAATGTTGGGCACAAAGCGACCATCCATCACATCAACGTGAATCCAATCGGCTCCGGCAGCATCCACTGCCCGAATTTCTTCACCCAGACGGCTAAAATCAGCGGACAAGATCGATGGCGAGATAACAGTGGATTTGTTCAATGTCATGGTCGCAAGTTGGGGTTAAGGTGAAAATGTGTGACTAGTTTAACAAAATATGTCAACGGACTAAAGTCCTTTTGGGCACCTAAATATCGAATCAACATCAATTGACAAAAAATTGACAACAAGACCCGTCTCAACAGTTCTGAGCGCGATCGCCCCGAGGGTAGTCGATCTGCCGCAGAGGACGTTCAACTCAATTTACAATGATGGGGTTGAGTTGGGCTGGGTTTAAATTGGTAGATTTTGCTGCAAGCGACGGAACAATGAAAACAGGCACCCCATCAGCCAGTGCCCAGCCAGCCAGTGCGCAACAGATTGAACTCGCCTGGAATGAGGCTGAAAGCGACAATTCACCCAGTGAAACTCTGCCCAGTGAAACCCTAGCCAGTGAGACCCTAGCCAGTGAAGCTCCCTCTAGCAAAAATTCCCCTAAGTTGCTGTTGGTAGATGGGCATTCCTTGGCTTTTCGGGCTTACTATGCCTTTGCCAAAGGTCGGGATGGGGGACTGCGTACCTCTACAGGAATTCCTACCAGCGTCTGTTATGGATTTCTGAAAGCGTTGCTAGAAACCATCGAAGCAGAACAACCGGATTATTTGGCGATCGCCTTTGATTTGGGCGGTCCAACCTATCGCCATGACGCTGACCCGACTTATAAAGCGAACCGAGCGGAAACGCCAGAAGATTTTATTCCGGATTTAAAGAATCTGCAGGAAGGGCTAACGGCGATGCAGATCCCGATCGTGGTTGTGCCCGGTTATGAAGCGGATGATGTGCTGGGCACCCTCTCTCGTCACGCAAGGCGTCAGGGTTGGCAAGTGCGCATTTTAAGCGGCGATCGCGATCTGTTTCAACTGATTGATGATCAAGAACGGGTTAAAATCCTCTACCTCAGCAGCACCTATGGCAAGTCTGCGCCCCCACCCAAGGAATTTGGAATTGCAGAAGTGCAGATCAAGCTGGGGGTATTGCCATCGCAGGTGGTTGATTTTAAAGCGCTCTGTGGCGACTCTTCGGACAATATCCCCGGCATTAAAGGCATTGGGGAAAAAACGGCCACACTCCTCCTACAGAAATATGGTTCCTTAAATCAGATCTATACCCAGTTGGAACAGATCACAGGAGCAGTAAAAACTAAGCTGGAAAAGGGGCAAGCGGTGGCGATGCATTCCCAGTGGATGGCCCAAATTCACCTGGATGTGCCCCTGACAATCCAGCCCACAGACTGCCAACTTCGTCCCTTTGAGGCAGATGCCATCAACGCTTGGATGCAGAAATTAGAATTTCGCGCTTTTGTCGGCAAAGTTGAAAAATTACGGCGACAGTTAGCAGGCGAACCCGAACCGGAAGCACCTACCCAGAAAACGGGGGTGAAACCAATCCCAGAAACGGGAGATATTTCTTTCTATACCCCTGAGGAAACCGATCGCGCTCGTTTAGAACAATCACCTCAGGCCTCCTCCAGGATTCAACCTCGCATTATTACGACAACGGAGCAGTTAACAGAATTAATCACACTGTTACAACAAAAGAAAGATGCCAATCATCCCATCGCCTGGGATACGGAAACCACTTCCCTAGAACCGCGTGATGCTGAACTGGTGGGGATTGGTTGCTGTTGGGGATCAGAGCCAGATGCCATGGCCTATATTCCAGTGGGACATACCACCGGGGTTCAATTAGATAAACAGCAGGTGTTAGCCGAACTGCGATCGCTGCTGGAAGATGCCACCTATCCCAAAGCGTTGCAAAATGCTAAATACGATCGGCTGGTGCTGCGCTTTCAGGGGATTACCCTAGCGGGAGTGGTCTTTGATACGATGCTGGCAAGCTATGTGCTCAATCCAGAAATGCGTCATGGACTCTCGGAATTGAGTGAACGCTATCTGGCAATCTCTGCCCAGCAATATGATCAACTGGTTCCCAAAGGGAAAACGATTGCTGATGTGACGATCGAAGCGGCGGCCAACTACTGTGGGATGGATGTCTACACCACCTATTTGCTGGTTCCTCAATTGCGCGATCGCCTGCAGCAAGCGCCTACTCTGTGGCAGCTCTTTCAGTCGGTTGAACTGCCCCTAGAGCCTGTTTTGGCAGAGATGGAAGCAACGGGAGTTTGCATTGATGTTAACTATCTCAAAGAATTTTCAGTAACACTGGATCACGATTTACGGCAATTGGAAAAAAATGCTTACGAAGTCGCAGGAGAAACCTTTAATTTAGGTTCACCCAAACAGTTGAGTGAGTTATTTTTTGACAAATTGAGACTTGATCCTAAGAAATCCAAAAAAACGAAAACAGGGTATTCCACAGATGCATCGGTCTTGGAAAAACTTCAGGGCGATCATCCCGTGGTGGATTATGTGTTGGAACATCGAAGTTTATCCAAGCTCCAGTCTACCTATGTGAAAAAATTACCGGAACTCGTGCGAGCAGATACCCATCGCTTACACACCGATTTTAACCAAGCTGTCACCGCCACAGGTCGCCTCTCTTCCTCGGAACCCAATTTACAAAATATCCCCATTCGCACCGCCTTCAGTCGGCAAATCCGCAAAGCCTTTCTGCCACAACCCGGTTGGTTACTGGTGGGAGCAGACTATTCCCAAATTGAGTTGCGCATTTTGGCTCACCTCAGCCAAGAACCCGTGCTGTTAGAAGCCTACCGCCATGGGCAAGATGTCCATACCCTGACGGCACAACTGCTGTTTGAGCAAGATGAGATTTCGCCGGAAGAGCGCCGGATGGGCAAGATTATCAACTTTGGGGTGATCTATGGGATGGGGGCGCAGCGGTTTGCGCGGGAAGCTGGAGTGAGCCTCAGCCAAGCAAAAACGTTTATTACACGGTTTAATGAACGCTATCCCAAGGTGTTTGACTATCTACAGCAAATGCAGCGCGAGGCGATCGCTCAGGGCTATGTTGAAACGCTACTCGGACGACGGCGCTATTTTAATTTCAACAGTGACGTTCTAACACGCTTGCGGGGAACGGACCCCAACCAAATTCAACTGGATCAACTGAAATTGCGCGATCAGTATGAAGCTCAATCCCTACGGGCGGCAGCAAATGCTCCAATTCAGGGATCCAGTGCTGATATCATCAAACTGGCGATGATTCACCTGCATGAGGCATTACGTGATGAACCGATCCATCTGCTCTTGCAAGTCCATGATGAATTGGTGTTTGAAGTGGATCCCGAGGCTTGGCGATCGCTGCAATCCCACATTCAAACCAGCATGGAACAAGCAGTCCAGCTCAGTATTCCCTTGGTGGTGGATATTCATGCGGGGCAGAATTGGATGGAAGCGAAATGATCTCACGCTGCTCAGCGATCGTCCCCTATCGTGATTTCGTAGTAATTTCGTAGTAATTTCGTAGTAATTTCACCCAGGCGCGATCGCCCAGGGGTGATCGAGAAGCACGATTTTGTCCGGCGCATTCAGGGAAGTCTAGAAAAAAGAGATGGTTTGTTGCCTATTTGCCCTACCCCAATAATGTTCTATCTAATCCTACCCGCAACCCAACCCATTCCCGTACCGCCTCATACAACCGTTCCGGCAGAACGGTTTTACCATCCATCGGCCGGACCTGCCATGAACCCACCCACAATTCCGGTGGAACGTCCCTTCAAGCCCTCTACCCAATTCGTACAGCAAATCCCCATCCCAGCTCCTGTTTCCCGACCGATCGCTCCGCCCATGACCGCCTTTAATCCAAACTTGACCTATTCCCTGCCCCCTGGGGTTGTGCCCTCCGCCTCGCGATCGCTGCCATCCCCCTACCCCAAGGGATTGCCCACCGCCCTACAGTTCCGCTATCCCCTGAGTGCAGAGGCTCCGATGACCTCCCCCTTTGGTTGGCGAAATCATCCCATTCATGGAGAACGGCGATTTCATAGTGGGATTGACTTAGGCGCACCCCATGGCACTCCTGTACTGGCGTCTGCTTCTGGACAAATCAAATTCACGGGTAACAGAGGTGGCTATGGTTTAACCATTCTGATCCAGCATGGGGATGGCTCCGTTGAAACCCTCTATGGGCACCTGTCTGAAATTTTGGTAACCCCAGGGACTTGGGTAGAAGCCGGACAGGTTATTGGCAAAGTGGGCAGTACAGGGTTATCAACGGGGCCCCATCTGCATTTTGAAATTCGCCAACTCGAACAGGGTGAATGGGTTGCCATCAATCCCGATCGCTTCCTCTCCGGGGCACAACCGTTCATGGCAAAGCAGAACCCCTTCAACCATGAAGAGGCTTTTCTCCGCCAAGTCACCCAGTAGGGTCTATGCCGCTTTAGCGGCTGCTAGTAATTCTGGTAACAAGACTTGCTGGACATTGGGGGTAAATCCTAACCATTGGCGAGAGAGTTCGACAAAGGGCGCTGAATCCCCACTGACATAGAATTGGGTGGGCATTGCAGCACGAGTATTGCGGATACCGAGTAGATCTAACTCCTGGGCAATGGCAGCCGCAGTTTGGACGGCGGGATTGATTAATTGCACAGAATTGGGCAGCAACGATCGCAAGACGGGAGCCAAATGGGGATAATGGGTGCAACCATAAACCAGGGTGTCAATTTCCTGGTCGATTAAGGGTTGCAAATATTGCTGTGCCACTTGATAGGTATAGGGGTCTTCAATCCGTCCGGCTTCAATCAGGGGCACAAATTCTGGACAGCCCACTTCCCACACCTGCGCTTGGCGATCGACTTCTAAAATGGCATCGCGGTAGGCATGGCTCTTAGCCGTTGCGGGGGTGGAAATCACACCAATCCGCTGACCCGCTTGCACGGCTGCTCTGGCTCCCGGCAAAATCACCCCTAGAATGGGCAAATCAAACTCCGATCGCACCGTTTCTAGGGCTAGAGCGGAACTCGTGTTGCAGGCCATGACCACCAGCTTGACTCCCCGATCCATCATCCACACAAGAATTTCCCGCACAAATTGCAGAATTTCCTCGCGATCGCGGGTGCCATAGGGCAATCTAGCCGTATCGCCAAAATAGAGAACCGATTCATGGGGCAACTGCCGATAAATTTCCCGCAGCACCGTTAACCCACCAACTCCACTATCAAACACCCCCACGGGAAAAGACTGCACTGACGCAGACGAAATGAAGTCTTTCTGGGCGACCATAGACCGAAGCGAACCTAAATGCTGACTCCTCACACACAATCCTCATTCACACGTATCGATAGTTATACCAGGGACCTCCAAAATTGAGAACCCACGATTGTAGGATTTCACAGCAAAAGGGCGATCGGCTTTGATTTTCGCTATCCTGCCTTTATCGTAGAGGCGTTCCGCCGGAACGTCTCTACCCACCACGCAAATATCGGGCAATCCCTAGGGCAATCCCCTGGGCTAACCGACTGCGATAGGCTGGATTATTGAAATTGGCGACATCTTCGGACCCCGTAACAAAGCCTGTTTCAACTAACACCGAAGGCATAGATGTTCTACGCAAGACAAAAAAGCGAGCCTTGCGCACCCCCCGATCGCGAGTGCCCGTCGTTTCCAGCACGGCTTGATGAATCGACTGTGCCAACGATAGCCCACTGTCAAAATAGTAGGTTTCCAGACCGTTAATATCGGGGCGGCTCATACTGATGGCATTGGCGTGAATGCTGACAAAGACGCTGGCATTGACCTGCTCTGCAATATCCACCCGAGGCTGGAGATCAAGATCCACATCCGCTTGCCGGGTCATCACCACCGCAATGCCCTGCTGTTCTAAATTGGCTGCCACCTGCCGCGCTACATCCAGCACAATTTCTTTTTCAAAAATATTTCCAATGCCCACTGCCCCTGGATCGGGTCCCCCATGACCAGGATCGATCACGACAACCTGTCTACCCGCAGGAATGCGAGGCAGGGGGGTGGGGCCGGGTAAACGGGAGGGGGGTGGCACCGGAATGACTGCACCAGGGGTTGTGGGGGGTGGAAAACTGCTTCCAGCGCGCCGCAGGGTCAGAACAACGCTCTGGGCGGTCACCTGGTTGAGTTCGCCGACTTGAGTTCCAGATGCGGGGGTCACCAAGACGGAAGCGGTTTGAGGATTGTCTTGCCGGAGTTTGACCTGTAGCAGGGGACTATTTGCCGTTAACCGAGGCCCTCGTACGTTGCGATCGAGCTGGGCAGCAGGCAGAATAATCCGGAACGCTCCCGTCGCCCGATCCCAAGTACTGGTATAGCTGATCGGCTGATTCGCCCGGATGACTAAGCGATCGCCCTCTAGTTCAACTCCCTGAATGGTCGCCAACCGTTGATTTACCTGAGGTTCTCGATCTTCTTCACGGGGACGGGTGCCGGGACTGTCGGGTAAAGCCGGAATCACAATGACCCCGCCGCCCAGATTGCTATAACTCGCCTGCCAATCTGGGGCATTAGGATCCACAGAAAGGGTCAACCGAGCGATGGGGGGAATGCCCTGCACTTGGGTCAGAAAAGCGCGGCTGACTCCCTTCTGATTGACCACTAAATCCCGAGGACTGGCGCTGGGGGAAATGCTGGTGCCCGGAAAATCAATCTGCACTTGGCGACGATCGCGACTCCTGGTCACTTGGGGTTGCGGTTGGGTGCCACTTGTTTTGAGAAACAATCCATCCCCCGTCACCCGAACTCCCAGAATTTGGGTTCGAGCAGTCGTAGATCCAGGTAGATTACTGGGGGGAGCGGCGGGCGGCATTTCGATCGGTTGCCCCAGGTAGGGGCGGGGAATTTTCACCCGCCATTGCCGAGGGGACAGCCCTTCAAACTGCACCTGCATTGGGTCGATTGTGTAACCCGGTGCCAATTCCAAAACAATCCGCGTCGTCTGGCGATCGAATTGCCCCACCCGGAAGGATTGGATCCCTGGGGAATTGCTCACGGGTTCAATCTGCTGCTTGCGACCGAAGGCAATGCCAGGGAGATCGATGACGAGCCGCGTGGGACTGGTGATCAACTGAGCACGGGGTTGAACGCCCGCATCCGTCGTAAACTCCAGTTGATTTTGTCGCCCATCAAACCGCCACTGTTGCAGCCGTTGGGCTTCCGCTGGCAGGGCCGTAAACAGCCAAGAGAGAGCTAATAGACTAGCGCCTAGAGAAACTTGCTTGAGAAATAACCAAGAAGGCTGAAGTGTGAGTGAATCAGCCTGAAATCGCTTCCGATTCAAGGGAGGAACTCCTTGCTCGTTCATTGTAAGGACAGAAGGTTGGGAAAACCTGAGGCTGAGGGAGCTTAGGGTTAGAAACCTTAGATGGGGAGTCATTGAGACAACATCCCCCAGGACTGGCAATGGACTGGGCAAACCGATGATGCCAGTTAAATGCATCAACTAGATCAATTTGCCAACCAGCGGGGGAAATCAGCACTTGAGAACCAGCGATCGTGAGAAAAGAGCTAAACAATCTATGAAACCCGTAATTTTACGGAGTTGGTAGATAACGGTTCAACTGGCAACTTTAGGGGATCATAAAGGGTTGCTAGACAACTAAAAGGATGGCTAGAAAACCGTGGTACAAGTTACCACACTTTTCCCAGTGGTGAATGGGCTGGATCAAGATCACTCCTAGATTCTTCACCTCGTACCAGGGTAATTCTGGATAGCTTGACAAAAGAAAATAGGGCAGGAGTCTCTAGAACAGATACTGGGTGAATGACTGGAAAACATCAGTGCTGACGGCTGACAAATTGCGACTCTTTCGTGCAACTTGAGCCAGCCGTTGCGCAATACACTCTTCAGAATGGGTGACGCGATCGAGCGCCAAGAAGTTTCTGGCAACGTCCCCTCAGACAGCCGACGATGCAGAGCGGCGGGATCACTCCTCCGCGATCGCCACTGTCGCTTCCTCCGGTTCTCCTGTGAAGACCACCCGTAACAAGGGCGGTGCCAGGAAGGTGGTTAAAATGACCATGACGATAATGGCTGCTTGCAGTGAAGCGGACAGGACTCCTGTAGTGGCTCCATAGGCGGCAAAGACCAACCCAACTTCCCCTCGGGGAATCATGCCCACCCCGATCGCCAGTCGGTTAATTCCAGGCTGCCCAAACACGGTCAACCCAGTCACCACCTTGCCGACGATCGCCACTGCAATCAAAAACAGTGACATGATCAACCCTTCGCGGTTACTCGGTTCAAAGGGATTGAGCACACTGACATCCGTCCGCGCGCCCACAACCACGAAGAACACCGGCACCAGCATATCGGCGATCGGAATCACCTGTTCTTCCAATTCCTTCTGCTTCTCGGTTTCTGCCAGAATCAGGCCTGCTACAAAAGCCCCCAAAATGGCTTCTAACTGAATCACCACTGCTACATAGGACAGGGCAAACGCAAAAATCAACGAAGAAATCAGTAATTGACCCCGAGTTTGTAGGCGATTGACCAGCGAGAGAAACAGCGGAGTCAGAAGCCGTCCCAGCCAGATGCCCCCAACTAAAAAGACGGCCGCACTAATGATGAGGTAAATCACATTGCCGACCTGGACTTCTCCGGTCTTCACCAGCCCGCCCACGACCGCCAGCACAATAATTCCCAAAACATCATCCAGCACGGCTGCACCAATGATGATTTGCCCCTCCCGAGAAGAGAGCCGCTGAATTTCAGATAACACCTTGGCCGTAATCCCAATACTCGTGGCCGTCAAGGCGGCTCCAGCAAATACGGCGGGAATCGCTGGAATATGGAAAATCAGCATCAGACCAGCGGTGCCCATTGAAAAGGGAGCGACAACCCCCACGCAGGCAACGATCGCAGCTTGGATCCCTACCTTGATTAGCTCCTTAAGATTCGACTCCAAGCCAATCTCAAACAGTAAAATCACCACGCCCAGCTCGGAAAGCACTGAAATCACTTCACTCTGGGCTTCAAAGGTGGCTTCGAGTTCTGGCAAGCTGAGCTGGGCACTGCCCTGGAGCACCTGCATGAGCACAGAAGCACTGGCATCAATGCCCTGACCTGGAAAAATCAGCAAATGTAAGGCAGAAATCCCAATGAGCACCCCGCCCACGAGTTCGCCTAAGACGGGGGGGAGGTTGATTCGGGCACAGATTTCACCGCCCAGTTTGCTGGCAAAATAAATCACCACTAGACTGAGCAAAACCCCTGCTAGAACGAGGGATGGATTTGCCACCGCGTCGGGCGCTACTTGAGATAAAACTTCTGTAGTTTGGTTAGCTGCTGCTAGCCAGGGAGCAAAACTAGGCGAGAGGAAAAATTCGGGTAATAGCATTACAATTCTTTTCTTGGCAAAGATTTGTAGATTCTACTCAGACTACGGGAAGAAGGGTATCCCAAGATGCGAATGGTATCTAGAGATACAGGCATCAGCTCAAGCAGCTCAGACAAAGACCCGGTGGTTCAACGCGGGCATCTGACGACGGACTTGTTCTAACCGCAGGGGAGAAATTTCGGCGATCGCAAAACCCGGTTCGGTGCCCGCATCAGAAAGAACAGTACCCCAGGGATCCACAATCATGGCATGACCATGGGATTGCCGCAGGCTATTGTGCATTCCGGTCTGGGCCGGTGCAATCACATAACAGGTATTTTCGATCGCCCTTGCCTGTAGCAAGACTTGCCAATGGTCTTTTCCGGTATAGGCGGTGAAGGCGGCCGGGACAAATAGCACCTCCGCGCCACTTTGGGAGAGGTGACGATAGAGTTCTGGGAAGCGCACATCGTAGCAGATCGAAATGCCAATGTTCCCCAATTCCTTAGAGGCATAGAGGTTGGGCAACTGATGACCGGGTACGACTGTGGCCGATTCCTGGTAGGTATTGCCATCGGGCACGTTGACATCGAAGAGGTGGGCCTTTTGGTAGCGCTGCACCTCTTGACCATCTGCATCGATCATCAATGCTGTGTTGTAGACCTTACTATTGCCCGCTGGCACCGGATAGCCGCCGCCCAAGAGGGTCACTTGGTAGCGCTGAGCCATCGTTTTGAGAAACTTTTCGCTTTCCCAGGCGATCGCATCCGCCTCCACCATTTTGGCTTCTTCATCCCCGAGATAGGAGAAATTTTCTGGTAAACCGATGAGTTCTGCGCCCCGTCGCACCGCTAGTTCGATCAGTTCTTCGGCTTGTGCCAAGTTCTTATGCAGATTTGGCACACTGGTCATTTGCAGGGCAGCAGCGAGATAGGACTTCATGGAGGTTTGTTTTGCAAAGCAGTTGAATACGTCAACTCTCTAGTATCCCCCCAAACGGAACCTCAGGCATTGTTTTAGTCTTGGGATCCCCTCACTCCCATTCTTCTGGGAAAACGTTATGATGGCCCTAAATGCGATCGGGCTGGATGAGCACCTCACCGTTATGGATGATTTTCCTTTGAATCTGATTAAAGCGTTTGAGCAGTTCACGACCACGGTACAAACTGTGCAATTGGAAGTGGAGCAGTTAGTGACCGAACTGGCAGAAGATGTGAACGAGGCGGTAGAAAGCGCGGTAGACACGCTGATGTTGGTTTCGGAAGAAATGACCACTCAGGTGCAAACAACGGCAGTGCAGGTGCAATCCACTTGGGATGAGGAATTGGAGCCATTTTTGAACCAACTGATGGTTTCTTTGTTCAACCTGCCTTTAGAGTTTAACTTTCCCCTAGAGGATGGAATCGATCGCTTGCCCCTCTCCTGGCAGTCTTCCTTCCTGGCTCCACCGATCGCCCCTACCCATCCCCTCTGTCAGACCTGTCGCCATTACCACGGGCAATCCTATGGGGGGACGTTGCTGGTTTGCGGAATGCATCCCTACGGCATTTCAGAAGGGCAACCTGACTGTGCGGATCATGAAGTCGGGAGCCGCTACGATCGTTCCCAGGATTGGTAGAAATGAAAAACC
>JAYKGX010000065.1:0-15195 GCA_035285565.1 Synechococcales cyanobacterium | reverse complement strand
AAATTAAGTTTGACCTATCCCAGCCTGAATATTTTTACGGCAGCGATCGATGAAACTTTGAATAATCAGGGCTTTATCGTACCGGGCTTGGGCGATGCAGGCGATCGTACCTTTGGAACCTGAACGGGAGGCACTTGAATTGAACCCGCTTGCATTGAATATGTTCAGAACAGATTCTATCAGGACAGATTCTCTATGACTCAGCAAGACAATTTCTCCGGTGGATTTCTTCTCGGGGCCATTCTTGGGGGGATTGCAGGTGGTGTATTAGGGGTTGTGCTGGCCAATCGCACCAGTACCAGCCCTGCTACCTCACCTCAGACCTCAAATGGCGCAACTGAGTCGCCCCCAGCCGCACTACCACCTCGCAAACGAGGTCTCCGTTTGCCCCGAGAAGACAACCATGAGCAGGATATGGAAAATGCTCGTCGCAGCTTAGAGAATAAAATTGCCCAACTCAATGATGCGATCGATGATGTCCGTCAGCAGTTGAGTGGAGTGAATGGGCGGGGAACTACAGCAAACCCAACCATGCCAGAGAGCGATCGATCGCTCTCAGAAGATCTGTGACATCCTCCCGACGCTGACTCTACGAGTACAGCGCGGGCTTCCCAACCTCGCAATTGGGTATTTCCTGCCCCACGCCACTGATCTAGGTCATAGACCCCCGACAGACCGACTTGACAGGCTGTTTCCGTGAACTGGGGAAACACAAAGGACTTGAATTGACCAAACTTTTTTAAGCGCGGGAATCCATGCTCCCGTTTCTGAAAACCTTCCCAGGTATCATGCAGTCTGCGAATTGTAGTCTGTGGGAGAATCTAGGCATGAGAGAATTAGGGAATAAGAGAATTAGAGTACACTAGTTAGGTGAAAGTATCAGTCAAGTTCGTTGTCTGCAGGAATATTCGTTTTAGAGTGTAAAAACCATGGCAGCCGCTGCAATCATTAATGGCATCAGCACATTCATCGTGATTTATACCTGGCTGATTCTTATCCGGGTATTGCTAAGCTGGTTTCCCAACATTAACTGGTATGACCAACCCTTTGCGGCATTGAACCAAATTACCGAGCCTTACCTGAGCCTCTTTCGTTCCTTGATCCCCCCGATGGGTGGGTTTGATATTTCTCCCATGATCGCAATTGTTTTGCTACAGGTGCTGAATCAGCAATTGCTCCCGGTGCTAGGGCGAACCTTGATCGGACTCCAGATGCAGTTCATTGGCTAGGCAATGGGTAGAAGATTGCAAGGATGTGAGTGATTTATCTCCCTCGCGGAATACCCCATTCGTCCTGCGGTGGGGATTGTCACTCGTTGACTAAGGCACGGGCAATGGCTTGCTTTTGAGCAGGGACTAAAGTCTGAGCTTCCTTATATAAGGTACGTCCCACCCAACACACTTCCCGATCGGAAAAGGTCTGAACCTTAGGTTTGGCAGGATCCAGTGCTTCTAGAATTGTCACAAAGCGATCGCCCTCTTGTGGCGGCAATTTTTGCACCAGGGTTCGCAGCCCTAAGGTAACTTGTTCTGAATCTAACTTGGGGGCGGGAGTATTCTGCAGCTCTGACTTGACCGCTTCTGCTGTCATCTGCCACCAATCATTAATTGCGGCCTCATCCAATTGAGCAATGTGGTTGATCAGATCATTTTTCTCAGAGTGCGACTGTAGTACCGATGCCCCTTTCACCACCTGGGCACAGGCGCGATCGTCCATCTTGTTCAGCAGTTGGGTCATAATCACCATCCGCCGTTCCAGCAAGGCATTATCCAGCCGCCGCATTCCCTGACGCGATAAATTGCCCCCAATCTGGCTCGCCTGCTCACCTGAAACATCCTTAAACCGGGCTTCCCATGCCGGCATTTTAATCACAGCCCCCATATGTTGCTCAAAGGGTTTATGCATTGGGGAATCGGAGGGAAAAGGGTTACTCGTCAGGGCTTGACGCTCCATTTGATTGCCAACCCAGCCCTTCACCCAGTGGCTGGTCCCTTGGCTGAGACCAACTGCCACTACAAGACCCACAACGGTTCCGAGGGTAACTTGTTGATTCTTCATAGGATTTCAGTCTTGGAAAATTCTAGTCTTCTGTCATGACCTAGGTTTCCCAAGCCAGGTAGATATGCAAAAAATGACCCTGCTCTAGGGAGAACAGAACCACAATTTGATCTAGCCCAATACCAGACGCATTTCTAGAGCCAACCACCCCAGCCAGCCCTAGGAAGCTAGCCCATTGCCAGCATTTGGGAAATTGGGCGGACACTCGAATTTATATCCCACACCCCGCACGGTTTGAATCAGCGCAGGTTGACTAGTATCAATCTCAATCTTCTTACGGATCTGCCCAATATGGACATCCACAACCCGCTGATCGCCCACATATTCATAGTCCCACACCTGCTGGATCAAATCCGATCGCCGCCACACCCGACCGGGATGGCTAGCGAGGAAATGCAGCAAATCAAATTCCAACGCGGTCAAAGCAATTAGATCCTCAGCCAGCTTGACTTCTCGGCGAACTGGATCGATGACCAGCTTATCAAACACGAGACACTGTTGCTCAGCCGTTGTGACCGTGCGCTGCCGTTTCAAAATTGCGCCAATCCGAGCACCCAGTTCTACCAGACTAAACGGCTTGGTGATGTAATCATCAGCCCCTTGGCTAAATGCGCGAACCTTATCCGCTTCATCCGTGCGACTTGTCAACATCAGGACAAACACATTGGTTCGACTCTGCATGTCTTGGCACAGGGCATAGCCATTGGCATCGGGCAAATTGACATCTAGAATCACCAAATCGGGATTGAAGTTTTCAAACTGCACGATCGCGCTCTTGCCATCCTCAGCAGCCTCCACTTGGTAGTCCTGCTTACTCAAGAAGCGATAAATTAAATTACGAACCGCCGATTCATCATCGACTACCAGAATTTTGGCTTGAGCCATGACTACTATCCTTCACTTCTCATCAATCGACCTAGCAACAGAGGACCATCCATTCAGCCAGAACTGACTGCTAAGGAAGCTTCCCGCTCGAAAAAGCGCACGTCTCATCCCCCAGGGGATCCACAGTACCCTGGATGACAGAGCAGAAGCTTTAAAAACTCATACACATTATGAACCTTTTATCAGGATTAGTATGCCTCACCTAGCAAATTCCCTATCACCTCTATCTTAAATCTCTCAAAAGTTGGCAGGGGAGATCGACAGCAATCTGGTAAATTTACGCACACATCAGTTGTGAACCGTTGGCTCCTAAGTTAACCTAAGAATTGATGTGGAGTAGCAATTCATGAGCGAGCAAAATCCTTACGAAAAGTTAGGGGTCAATGAAGGAGCCAGCTTTGAAGAGATTCAGAGTAGCCGCAGTCGCTTGCTGGAAGAGCACGCGGGCAACCCGCAGAAGCAGGCTGAACTGGAAAAAGCCTATGATGCCGTTTTGATGGAACGTTTGAAACAGCGTCAGGAAGGCAAAATTAAGGTACCGGATGGCATTCGCTTTGCTGAAAAAACGCCCCAACCTGCCACCACACCCACGCTCACCTTGCCCAAGCCCGAAGCACCCGCTTGGCTACAAACTTGGGTTGGGCAACCGGATTTATGGAATCTCTTGGTCCCGGCGATCGTTCTGGTCGGTCTCTCGGTATGGATTGGATGGATGCCCCGATCTGATGTACTGCAATTGACGATGGCCTTTGCCACAGGAACCAGCCTTTTCTTTTTGTATCGTAAGGAACATAAACTCGGACGCGCCGTCCTCCTCAGTTTTGTCAGTTCTATCCTGGGCTTTTTGCTAGGGTTAGCGATTTATGCCCTCTTGCCGGCTAGCATCCGGGTAAGCCTGCCAGCCGGGGAAATGGGACAAAATTTGGTGATTAGCTGGGTCGTCTTTTTGGTGTTATGGATTGTCACTGTCTTCTTTAAGTGATGCCGAACCCATCAAGCCAGACCTCTGTATCAGAATCTACAAATTCCCGCTGCGACCGGGAAGAAATCAGCCACAATAGGGATGCTGTGAGTCGAGTTGTAGATTATGAACCAGATTATTGGAATTCTCGCCGCGATCGCTGCGGTATTAGCTGGCTTTGGCATGGTGCTGTTTGGTAAGCCCAAGGGCGATCGCGACACCACCTCAGAAACCACAGAGCAGGTCATTCCAACAGACGGGGGGCGATCGCCAGAACCCCCAACCATTCCACAACCGACCATTCCACAACCGACTCCAGTCACTGATCCCCAGCTAGATTTACAGCCCATTACCGAGCTTCCTGCGCCCGAAGAATCAACTGCGCCCGAAGAAATTGCCCCAGTTCCCTCGGAACCCATTGCCATCCCCCCGATCGCTGAATCGCCGATCGCCGATCCCTGGGTGGAAGAATCTGAAGGCAGCATTACCTTAGATTGGGTGAGTAACGTTGAGGCAGATGCTGAACTGGATGAAGCAGCGATCGAGCTGGATCTGGACGATGCAACTCAAGCGGTTGAAGGAGTAGAAAGCGAAGCGATCGACGAAACGCCAGCCGAACCACCCGTCGATGAAACAGAAAGACTCATGGCTCGGGCGGCTGCAGCCCGCTATCAAAGCTCGGCTCCTGGGATAGCAGTTGCCACTACATCTGCTGCGAGCAAATTCCAAGCAGGCAACCTTCCCAGCAGTCCGGCTAGTGGCTCCACCCAGTCTGGCTTAACCATTGCAGAAGCACCCTTTACCATCCTCCAGGATCCCAAACGACCTCCCAGTACCGAGCTTCAGGATCTGAGTCAGCAGATTTTAGAGTGGGGAAATACCAAGCAGTTGAGCCTTGTCCCCAAACTCCTGCCCTATGCTAACCACAGCGATAGCAATATTCGGCGCTATACCGCCCTTGCCCTCGGACAAATTGCCTTACCCCACACGGTCAAACCCGAGATTGAGAAAGTGATCCCAGCGCTGGGCAAGCTGTCCCAGGATAGTAATGCGGACGTGCGATCGATGGCAATGAAAGCCCTGAGTGGGATCCAATCTCCAGCCGTACTCCCCTACTTAGAGAAAGGCTTGCTCAGTGCATCCGGGGCAGTCAAGGAAGCAGCTAACAGTGCTATTCAAAAGTTGAAGCTGCAATATGGAACTCAGCCCAGTTCCACCGATTTTCCACCTTCGCTGCAAAAGAAGGGGTAGATGGCAAAGTATTCTAGTCACGATCGTTGATTATTGCGGATTTTTTTGGAATCTCTATGGAGTTGTGTCACTTTCCACCCCCTTTGCAACCAGGGGATTTGCTGCTGGCGATCGCGCCAAGTGGGGCGTTGCGAGAAACCAATGCCTTCGAGCAGGGGCTAGAACTCTGGCGATCCCAGGGCTATCGGGTAGAAACCGTAGCAGGCTATGACGATCGCTGGGGCTATTTGGCAGGCACCGATGCAGGACGGCGATCGCAGTTGACATTTGCGTTGAAGCAGCCCGCATGTCGAGGCATCCTTTGTGTTCGCGGTGGTTGGGGTGGCGCAAGGATCCTAGAGGAGTTTGTCTTCCCACCCCAGGACGATCGCAACCCACCCAAATGGCTGGTTGGATTTTCCGATATCACGAGTTTACTCTGGGCCTATGGTCAGCAAGGCATCGCAGGTCTACACGCACCGCTGTTAACGACGATCGCCCAGGAACCAGATTGGTCTCGGCAACGCCTGTTTAACCTAGTGCAGGGTCAATTCGTGCAGGGCAACCTGTTGGAGCCGCTCACGGGCAATGGATGGGGCGGCGGTACGGTGGAAGGAATTCTCTTGCCGGCCAATCTCACCGTGGCTACCCATTTGCTCAATACCCCCTATGAACCAGACCTGAGTAATGTCATCTTGGCTTTAGAAGATATTGGAGAAGCACCCTATCGCATCGATCGCCTGTTGACCCATTGGCGCATGACGGGAGCCTTAGGCAAGGTGCGAGGAATTGCCCTAGGTCGGTTTAGCCTCTGTGATCCCCCAGTGGGCATCCCCAGTTTCTCCGTGGAAGAAGTGCTGCGCGATCGCTTGGATGATTTAGGCATTCCCATTGTCTCAGACCTCCCCTTTGGGCACGAAGGGGAAAATGGGGTGCTTCCAGTGGGGCGCAGGGCAACCCTGGACAGCGATCGGGGTTGGTTGGCGATCAACTAGCGGGAGATTATCAAAAATTTTGTCGAAAATAGGTCTGTAACAGATTGTAATAATTTCCATTTGCGTTTAGGATAGAAAGGAGCAAAAATCCAAAGCTGCTTGCCACTCCTCTTGATTTGATATCCATTCCTGTTTATTTATTTCATGGCTGAATAAAGTCAATAGGAATTATTGGTTGATAATAAACAATTGCGATGCGGCAGATTTCAAGCTAAGGTTTTAGGCGCGATTGCGACAGACTGCACTGCTAATCAAGATGTTTCAGACGGAGTTTCCATCTGGGCTTCCAGCAGGGTGATGCGAAAGGCACGACAGTTGATGAACGCGATCGCTTCACGATTAACCCAATCGTTCACAATTTGACGATCCTTTCTCATTGATCCAGATTTACGAGGTAAATGGTTACTAAACCAACGATTGCAGTTTCCCACCTGGGATGCGAGAAGAACAGAATTGATACAGAACATATGCTAGGGCTGCTGGTGCAAGCAGGGTATCAAGTTGATGCCAACGATGAACTAGCAGAGTACGTCATCGTGAATACCTGTAGCTTTATCCAAGCGGCGAGAGAGGAATCGGTACGCACCTTGGTGGAGCTAGCCGAGGCGGATAAGAAAATTATTATCACGGGCTGTATGGCTCAACATTTCCAGGAGCAATTGCTGGAAGAGTTGCCGGAAGCTGTTGCCTTGGTGGGAACTGGTGACTACAACAAAATTGTCAATATTGTTGAGCGGGTTGAGCAAGGTGAACGGGTGATGGAAATTACGCCCGAACCCACCTATATTGCTGATGAAACCACCCCTCGCTATCGCACTACCCCCGAAGGCGTTGCCTATGTGCGGATTGCGGAAGGGTGTGATTATCGCTGTGCGTTTTGCATCATTCCCCATTTGCGGGGCAACCAGCGATCGCGCTCGATCGAATCGATCGTGGCAGAGGTGACGGATTTGGCAGCGCAAGGGGTGCAGGAGGTCATCTTGATTTCCCAGATCACCACGAATTACGGGGTGGATCTTTATGGCGAACCCAAGCTGGCGGAACTCATTCTCGCGCTGGGGAAAGTTGATATTCCCTGGGTTCGGATGCACTATGCCTATCCCACCGGACTGACCCCCAAAGTGATGGCAGCGATCCAGGAAACTCCTAACTTTCTGCCCTATCTCGATTTACCCTTGCAGCATTCCCATCCCGACCTGTTGCGAGCCATGAATCGACCTTGGCAGGGGCGAGTCAACGATGCCATTATTGAGCGCATCAAGGAAGCCCTGCCCCACGCAACGCTCCGCACCACCTTCATTGTGGGTTTTCCAGGCGAAACCGAAGAACAGTTCGAGCATTTACTTCAGTTTGTTCAACGGCACGAGTTTGACCACATTGGGGTGTTCACCTTTTCAGCCGAAGAGGGAACGCCTGCCTACAACTTGCCCAATCCCGTATCCCAGGAAGTAATGGATGCCCGTCGCGATCGATTGATGACCGTGCAGCAACCCATCTCTCTGCGGCGTAATCGGCAACAGATTGGCAAAGTAGTCGATGTTTTGATTGAACAAGAAAATCCGGAAACAGGAGAGTTGGTGGGTCGCTCTGCCCGCTTTTCTCCGGAGGTGGATGGTTTAATCTATGTACGAGGTCAGGCTTCCCTAGGAGCTTTGATCCCTGTACGGATCGATGATGCTGATGTCTATGATCTCTATGGTCATATCGCCACAGCGGCAGATTTGGTGCAGCAGCCAGTCGCGATCGCGTAGGGATTGTCTGCTTGAGAGCAATCGCTTTCAAGTGGCTGATTTCCTCTCGATCGTCCGTTTAGCCTCTCACACACCCGTTTAACCCGCGCAGCTAGGCAGCCCCAAGGCGATCGCGCTGTGCCTTTAATCCCACTTGTAGGAACACGAATGACAACGCTTTCTTTTAATAGTCTTGGTCTCTCCGAAGCTCGCGTACAGTTTTTAGAAGCAAAAGGGTTTACCTCACCCACGCCCATTCAAGCTCAGGCGATTCCCCATTTGCTGGCAGGTCGGGATGTGGTTGGTTTGGCACAGACTGGTACTGGCAAAACGGCTGCTTTTTCCCTGCCCATTCTGGAGCGCATTGATCCCAACAACAATGCCGTGCAAGCCCTGATTTTGACCCCCACGCGGGAATTGGCTGTGCAAGTTTGTACCGCCATGCGAGAATTTGCAGTCGATCGTCGGGTTCGGATTCTGCCGATCTATGGTGGACAGTCGATCGATCTACAAATTTCCCGTCTGCAACGCGGCGTACAAATCGCGGTGGGAACCCCTGGTCGGGTCATTGACTTGATGACTCGGGGCGATCTGAAGCTCAATCAAGTCAGTTGGTTTGTGCTGGATGAAGCGGATGAAATGCTGAATATGGGTTTCATTCAGGATGTGGAGAAAATTCTCAGTCAGGCTCCCACCGAACGGCAAACCACCTTCTTCTCCGCTACGATGGATCCCTCGATTCGCAAGCTGGTGGCAAAATTTCTGCGATCGCCCGTGAATGTGACGATCGAGCAGCAGAAGGCTTCGCCCACCCGCATCAACCAGATTGCCTACATCATGCCCCGTGGCTGGACCAAAGCCAGAGCCTTGCAACCGATTTTGGAATTGGAAGATCCCGAATCCGCTATTATCTTCGTCCGCACCCGTAAAGCTGCTGCTGAATTGACAAGCCAACTCCAGGCCGCCGGACATAGTGTGGATGAATACCATGGCGATCTAACCCAGAGCCAACGGGAACGCCTGCTGCTGCGGTTTAAACAACGGCAAGTGCGCTGGATCGTTGCCACTGATATTGCGGCCCGAGGCATTCACGTCGATGACCTCACCCATGTGATCAACTACGATTTGCCGGATAGTTTGGATAACTACGTTCACCGAGTCGGACGGACGGGACGGGCTGGCAAAGAGGGAACCGCGATCGCCCTGGTGCATCCTTTAGATAAGCGCAAACTGCGAGATATCGAAAATCACATTCGCCAGAAGCTAGAAATTCGCCAAGTTCCCACCCGTGCGGATATTGAAGCCAAGCATCTGGAAAAACTGAAGACCCAACTGCAGGAAGCCATCGCGGGCGAGCGGATGGCCTCCTTCTTGCCGATCGTTTCCCAACTGTCGGAAGAAGGGTATGAAACCCATGCGATCGCAGCAGCAGCCTTGCAACTGTATTACGACAAGACCCGTCCCAGTTGGATTACCACTGGAGCAGACCCCACCCCTGAGGAATTGGACGATCGGCCCCGGTCCAACAATGGCAATCGGAGATTCCGTTCGGGGGGTGGACGGGATGGAATGCGAGAAGGTCGGGGAGGCAGCAGCGATCGTCGTTCTCGTTCACCTCGGACAACCGTGCCCCGTCCGGTCTTGAAAAAATAGGCAAACCCAGTTTCAATCGATGAATGGGGGATCACCAATTCCCCATCACATCATTTCCCGGTATACCATTTTCCTGGTATACCATTTTTTTGTTTTTCCCATTTCCCCGTCATACAAATTCCCCGTTTCCCCGTCGTAGAGACGTTCCGCCGGAACGTCTCTACCATTTTTGCGTTAATGAAAATTTCATTTTGCGTTAATGAAAATTTTTATCGGTCAATCCCATCAGCCGCCACAAAAACGATCGAACATCAGCGAATAAATGTCAGGCTAAAAGGATAGCGAATCCCACGATTTTTGAGAGCTTGTTAGATAGCCACGATCGCCATCAGACCTTGCACCAGCGCCAAGAAAGTAGGGACAGCAATCAAGCTAAACAGCCAACCTTGTTCGGTGGGTTCTAATTGCCAATGGCGATCGCCCCAAGCGATCGCACTGAGCAACACAAAGAGGATGAGACAGGCAGAGAGTAGCCAATTCACCACCGAGCGTCCATGGTGCTGGACAAAGGGATGGGAAAATCGTTTTTGTAGATAAATTAGCTGGGGCAAGCTCAGGGTGATTAATTGCGCCAACATTGCCAGCAATGGGACGGTGGATAAGAGAATGAACGTTGAGGAATAGCCCCCTTCGGTCACTCCTGCCAGCAGCACCATACCTGCAATTTGTCCTAAACGACTGGTGAGAACCAGACTGGCGATCGCCCCAGCTAATGGAATCCAGAGTAACCCCAGCAGATGACAGGCAACAGCCGCCCAACGCAGCGATCGCCCCAGAGATTCACGGGGCGAATGGGCAACATAACTGGGATCTGGCTTAGTGGGATCTGGCTTAGCAGGATCGGAGGGATCACGACGGTGTGGCATACAGGACTTGCACAAAACAGAACTTGCACAACGATAAAAACTTGCACAAAACAGACTCTCTCTACCATAATTCTCATATCCCCCATTTCCAAGCCCCTTCTCACGCCCCCATGTCCCGTCCGTCCTATCTCACCTACGATCGTGGTACTTTGGTGCTGCATCCGCCGCCTCGGGGCAAGGCTTGGATAGAATTGGTCACTTGGGACGATCGGATTGAAAAATTTCGACTGCCAGCAATTCAATATCGAGAGTTAATTCTCGCGCTGCGGCAGGAAGGAACAGAAATTCAAGACCAAGCCCGTGCCTATCAAACCTTGGAACTCTCGCCTAGCCTAGAACGCCAACCCTATCCCCACCAGCAGGAAGCGCTCGAAGCTTGGAAGCAATCGCAGAAACGAGGCGTGGTTGTTTTACCTACGGCGGCTGGAAAAACCTATCTAGCGCAGATGGCAATGCAAGATGCCCAACGCAGTACCTTGATTTTGGTACCCACGCTGGATTTGATGCACCAGTGGTATGCCCATTTGCGGGCAGCATTTCCGGATGGGGAAATTGGGCTATTGGGCGGTGGGTCTCGCGATCGCACCCCAATTCTAGTGGCAACCTACGACAGTGCCGCCATTCATGCGGAAACCTTGGGGAATCTCTACGGACTGCTTGTCTTTGACGAATGCCACCACTTACCAACGGACTTTAACCGCGTGATTGCAGAATATGCGATCGCCCCCTTTCGTTTGGGGTTATCTGCTACGCCAGAACGCAGCGACGGAAAACATGAAGATCTTACGTATTTGATTGGTGCAGAGATTTATCGAAAAACTGCAGAGGAATTGTCAGGTAATACGCTGGCGAATCATGAGTTGGTACAAATTCGTGTCACACTTTCCCAACAAGAACGGCAACGCTATGATGAATTGATTCAAATTCGTAATGACTTCCTGAAAAGTAGTGGAATTATTCTAGGTAGCTTGCAGGGGTGGCAACGGTTTGTCGCTGCCAGTGCCCGATCGCGAGCTGGACGCAGAGCCATGCTAGCCCACCGAGAAGCCAGGGGGATTGCCTTTGGAACTGAGGGGAAACTGCGTGTCCTAGCGGATCTTCTGGCGGATCATTATCCCGATCGCACCTTGATTTTCACCGATGATAATGCCATGGTCTATCGCATTTCCCAGGAATTATTAATTCCAGCAATTACCCATCAAACCCCTGTTAAAGAACGGCATGAGGTCTTGCAAAAATTTAAATCTGGGGAATACAAAAACTTAGTCGCTTCACGGGTGTTGAATGAAGGCGTAGATGTACCCGAGGCGAGTGTAGCGATCGTCCTATCCGGGACTGGTTCCACCCGAGAACATATTCAACGGCTGGGACGGGTGCTACGGAAGGGGAACACCCCTAATAAAACAGCGATTCTCTACGAAGTGATTGCCGAGGAGACCAACGAAGAGGGGGTTTCCAAACGCCGCTACGGCAGTGGGGATCAGGTCAAGAAACCCACGCAATTGAAGGTCTTACCCGATACAGCCGAGCCGAACCAGTCTCCACCTGCAAAGCGCAAGTATCCCAATGCCAGACCGCGAGTCCCCCGTGCAGCAGAATCCCTGGGGGATTGGGACTAGCAGGCGGAGCAGTCA
Organism: Synechococcales cyanobacterium; assembly: GCA_035285565.1. GTDB lineage: Bacteria > Cyanobacteriota > Cyanobacteriia > Leptolyngbyales > Leptolyngbyaceae > JAYKGX01. The sequence goes on along the minus strand of JAYKGX010000065.1, from coordinate 3,183 downwards.
TTCGTTGGTACTTTAGAGATATTTGTCTTAGGGATATTTGTCTTAGGGATATTTGTCAACCGATCGCAGAAATGCACAAATGACCGATCGCAAACCTGAGCCATCAACCGAGGTTGGAAGCCAGCGCGATCCCCACAGCCCTACAGAAGGGAGTAATATCAACTCACATACCCATCGTAATTGAGACACACTTTGTAGCTCCTGCAACAAGCTGCAACACAGCTTTATCCTTAGGATTAAACGGTAGGATTAAACTGTAGATTGAGTTAGCCTTGTATAATTGGCTCAAATTAACAAAATCGTCGGCTGAAAATCATATAGTGGTGTGAGTTGCGAATGGCTGTGAAACGAGTTTTGACCAAGATGTCTTTACCGCTGGGAGCGTTAATTTTAGGCGCTACAGCCCCGATCGTCTTACCCCCGATCGCTCTGCCCCCAACGATCCTAGCCCAGACCGCTAGCCCCCCGCCTTTGCCATCTTCACTCGAAACGGGGTCAGTCTTGCGGATTGACGGATCCGGTAGTTTGGCAGCCACGAATCTAGCTTTAAAGCAAAAGTTTGAAGGGAAGTTTTCTGGTAGCCGCGTCAATGTGGCAACCATGGGCACCACGCCAGGACTACAAGCCCTCGCTGACGGGAAAGTTGACTTGGTCGCAATCGGACGACCCTTGACAGCGGCAGAAAAAGCGAAGGGTTTGGTGGCGATCCCCATCAAGCGGGAAAAGATTGCTATGTTGGTCAGCGAAGATAATCCCTTTAAAGGTAGCCTGACAATTCATCAATTTGCCAAGATTTTCCGGGGTGAAATTACCAATTGGTCCCAGGTGGGCGGCGAAGATGCCCCGATTCAATTGGTCGATCTGCCCGATGTGAGTGATACCCGCAGCTCGTTTCCCACATACAAGCTATTTCAATCCGCACCCTTTCAAGCCGTTGCCACAGCTAAAAAACTGACGGAAGAAGATCCCAGCGCGATCGCCAAAGCCCTCGATCGCAATAGTTTGGGTTATGTAACCGCTGATCAGGTCGTCAATCTTCCTGGCACGCGAGCACTGTTGATGCACCAGACGTTACCCAATGATCCCCGCTATCCCTTTTCCCAACCCCTGGCTTACGTCTATGAAAAAGGCAAATTAACCCCCGCTGCCAAAGCCTTTTTAGGGTTGATCCTCACCCCGGAAGGGCAAGCTGCGATCGAAGAAACCTCTTCTCCCGGTGCCAACTTGGTGGATGCCAAGGAAGATGTGGCAACAGCGATCGCATCCAAGCCTGATCCCAGTGCCGATGCGGCTGCAAGTCCGGCTCCTGGTAAAAGTCCTATGAATGATGCCTCTGTGGCGGCTGTGCCCAACAGTGCCGTTAACAATCCTGCTGCGGGTGCTGTTGCCAGTGGAAACCTTGCCAGTCCGCCTCCGGTTGCTGGCACTGCCAACGCGATCGTCGATGGAGGGTTTCCCGGTTGGCTCTGGTGGCTGCTCCCGCTGGTGGGGGCTGGGCTACTCTGGTGGGCACTCAAAGGCCGTAAAGGTACTCCGGAAGCGGATCTGGCAGGCAATCTAGAGGGAACAACCGCGACCCCACCTGCTATTGCACCAGAAGGTCTTGCATCCAATGTGCCAGAAGCAACGTTACCGGGGGGTGCAGCCCTAGCGGGGGGACTAGGAGCCGCCGCAGGAGCCGCCGCAGTGGGAGCTGGAGCCATGGCAGCTCTGGGTCTGGATAATGAACCCCGCAATGCCGATCTGTCTGCCCTGGATTTAACGGATGATGATCTGCCCACCCCAATAACAGCCCTACCCACGGAAGGCGTTGCGATCGCAGAAGCGCTACCTCGGGGAGGGGATGCAACGGTTGATGCCGATGGATTGGATCTAGGCAATGCTGGCTTGGGAGCGCTAGGCTTAGGGGTGGCAGGCTTAGGAGCCTTGGGCTTAGGGGCAGCAGCTCTGGGCAATCGCAACGACGATGTAGAAGCGGTGATTGAAGAGCCCGTGACCCCTGCAATGCCCGAGATTTCCCCTGTTGCAGAGGTTCCTAGTGCGATAGAGCCGGAAATACCGATGCCTGCTGTGACGTTGCCAGAGGAAGTGCCTGCAGAACCGGCGATCGAGCCTGTTGCAAAAATTATACCGATCCCAGCACCTGTTGCAGAAGAAGTTGGAATCTTGCCCCCCTTAGCTGCCACTGGTGGAGAATTACCAGAAGCCATGGCAAGCTTACCGTCTGAAGAGGCTGGGCTAGATCTACCGGGGCTGGGACTTCCCGATCTAGGGGGCGTGGCTGCTTTGGGAGCTTTGGGAGCTGGGGCTGCTGGATTAGCCGCAATGGCAGCGGGTACGGGTGCTGAAACTCCTGATGCTGAAATTCCTGCTCCGGAACCGATCGCCTATGAACCCATTACCCAATTGCCTGCAGTTGCCCATCCTCCCAGTGAGCTTTCCAGTGAGATTGAGGATCTTGCCATCCCCGATGCAGCGATGCCTGGGGTGATGAGTGAGCCAGTCCCAACTCCGTCTGAGGTCGCTCCAGGCAACCTCTTAGGAACTGCCGCCATGTTGGGGGGAGCAATGCTGACCACGGGCGCTGCTGTTTCCCTAGCTGCCAGCAATGATGAAGCCCAATCAACTGTGGAAGCTGCAAAATTTGATGTGGGTCAAACCGATTTGACAGCGGAAGGATTGGCCATCGTGGATGAGGGCTTACCGGAGTTACCAGAGGGGTATCAAGAAAGTCGAATTTTGTTGATGCCACGGGATCCTCAGTGGGGCTATGCATATTGGGATGCACCGAATCAGGAAAAGGAACGCCTACGGCAACAAGGTGGACAACAGTTTGCCCTACGCCTCTATGACGTAACCGACATCGATGTCAATTCACAAAAGCCTCATAGTCTACAACAGTATTCCTGCGAAGAAATGACACGGGATTGGTACTTGCCGATTCCGGTCAGCGAGCGCGACTATTTGGCAGAAATTGGCTATGTCACAGGAGCAGGAGAGTGGCTGCTACTGGCGCGATCGAATGTTGTGCGCATTCCGCCGGTCTATCCTTCGGATTGGTATAACGATCAGTACATGACGGTAGATTGGGATGAAAATCTCTACGGTCAACTGCGGATAAACTTGGGTCATCCCGGCACAGTGGGGCTGGAAAGCGTTCACAATCAGGTGTTTGGGTTAGCG
>JAYKGX010000064.1:0-6794 GCA_035285565.1 Synechococcales cyanobacterium | reverse complement strand
AAAACGACTGCTTCAGCCCCTCTGGTAATATCATAACCCAATCGATAAATCGGAAGAGATTTATGATTTCCGATCGACTGTAACCCAACTCATATAACCGTTTCACTAGTCTTACCTTCCAAGTTTTGCGCTCCCGCGATCGCCCCTTGGTTTCCTGGGTTTTCAGATGACTCATCACCACGATGGCAAAGGGATTGCGACTCTGCTCTAGCTGATTCCACTGGGTCTGATAATCTAATAGCTTGACGGGAGTAAAACTAAATTCTAATGCACTGCCAGGTGTGGTTAAACTGTAACGGTTGGGTCGCCAAGTCTGTTTGGCATCACACAAAATTGCCAAGCTGACGGGTAACTGACGAAATAATTCAAAGATGCGGATGGCGTAGATGAACATGCGTTCCGGGAATTCTTGTTCTGGGACGGCTTGAATTTCTAAATGGATTAGGAGAATGAGTTCTTTGCCCTGTTTACGTTGCACTTTGACGAGTTGGTCTGCAAAGCGTTTGCCAATTTGTGCATCGGGTGTAATTTTCTGGAATTCTTTGTCGAGGAATTCGATCGGCTGTGTCCAATCAATTAAAGGGGCGATCGCGGGGAAAAAGAATTCGATTGCTTCCTGAAAGTACTGTCTGAGCAAGAGTTTCCAAGGTGAATCTTCATCAGCACGCATTTTAGCCATAACGGTTGATTTGAAAAGTCGATCGTATCACAATGGAAATGCGATCGCTCTCCTGCTTCTAGTGACATCTCGATTTATGTATCCTCCTGAGAGGGGCGATCGCGTAATTTCAATGACTGCGGGAAACAGGTCAGAAAACCAATTCCGATAATCAAGCTACTCACAAACCCAAACGTTAAACTATAGGCCAGGATAATTTGCAGATCTTCGGAAAGAAACGTTTCAGGGATGGGCAGCTCATTGGTGGGTGCTAAAGCGCTAAGTTCGTTAATTACCCAGTAGCCTAACCCCCAACTAGCAGACCACCCTAAACCGACGAGCATTACCCAGCGCCACCGAGGCGGAGATCCCATGGTCACACAGCCCATCACAAGACCTACAATCAACCCTGGGATCATACTTGTTCTTAAATTGATGATCATAAAAAGCGTACGGGAGTCCTGATCCCCATGAGCTAAGACATCAATTAGGAAGAAGAAATTGCGGAGAATCTGGGTTTGGATATAACCAATGCCAACTGACATTGCCCATAACCAACGTCCTTTCAGGGTCAAGAGATCGCTTAACATGCAAAAATGACTTGCCGCAATGATGAAGGCTGCGCTGCAGAGACCGATTTCTGTTTCGAAGATAACACTCGAAAACCCATCACCTGGCTCACACCATTGGATGAACGGAATGACAAGTCCTATCAACAGGGTGTTCAGCAATATCCAAGCTGTGAGGAACACGGGTGGTGAATTCCATCTCATTTTTCTACCTCTATCCAATGGTCAAACTATCAGCAACCTTGACTCAGATGGTCTAATCAGAATCACTCGTTGGCTCGGATCGATCGCTTCAGTGCTTCAACAAAGCATCGCAATACTTTACGAGCAACTTCCTGCTGCTGGGTTGCACTGGTTGATAAAGCAACATAGCGTGCTGCCTCTTCTGGCTTCTTATTCGATGATGCTTGCAGTGCGTCACCTAAGAGAAACTGTGCTGCCGAATGCGCCACTTGTGTCGTATAATATTCAATCCAATCGCTCTCACCAGAAAAAGTTCTAACTGGTAACTGAGAATTTCCCAATTTCTGACTGAGTTTTTGGTAAGAGCCTGAAAAATAATCAGACGAGCTAAGGGTTCCCAACCCTACATGATCTGCAAAGATTTTAAATCGATTTTCCCGAGGCTTGTGATTGCGTTGCGTATAGTATTCTTTCAGAATGTCACTGATATATTCATGATGCCTGTAGTAGCTATTATCATTTGTTAGCTGAGAGCGATAAGAAAGGGCGATCACAATACCATCAATGTCACCTAACATATCCTGAGGCTCTGCTTCATCATCAATTAACGCTTGGAGAGACTGACCTGAAAACACTGCTTCACGTATCAAGCCTGAACGAATCACCCCTCCCATATCTCCTACAAATGTTGCATTGTCAATGTTGCTATCAACGCGAGGTAAAGAAACACGTACAGGAAGCAACGCGTGCAATGGAATTGATAAACTCAATGTTCCACTCGGGACAGGCTTTGGTCGATTTGCCGCATCCAGAGCACAAAAGATATGCCCCATGTCTACCAGCCTCGCGCCAGGGACAACGACTTCTTGCCAATAGCGAAGGTGATGACTCTGAGAGAGATTTTTGGTGGGTATCCTTTCAGTATCTGGAATAATAATCTTATTCCAAGCATCACTAGTATAGAATATCTTCCTCAAACTAGTAATCATGTCTTTTCGATTCATTTTATCTTTTCCTTTCGCTGCATTATGCCGTTCCTCCCCTTCAATCTTGCTGAGAAACTGATCCAGACTCGGCACTGAATTAGACAGGGCAACTGATTTCTCAATTCTCATAATAAGACCTTGGCTAATTTGAGTTTGACCGTAGGCAACTTGAGTCAAAGAACCGGAGGCTAGTGGATTCCTCACACTATGATTTCTGCTGGGAAGAACAAAATTTGGATTTTGAATCACTTGCTCCCAATCATGGGCAGCATTGCGAAGTAAAGAGCGGTTTGGGGCGTAGAATGCCCAATCTAAGATGCCCTGACTCTGTACAGATTCTTCCAAATTTGATGTAATTTGTGTCCCGAAATAAAACTTGCCAGAATCGATCGACTGTCGGATGAACTGAGGATTGCGCAAATCATCCACTAAGCTGGGCACCAAGCACAACGTCGATAGCAAATTACTCTGATATTGCAGCAAAGAAACGATCGCATGGCGAGAAGCATACCCCTGCAAGAATTGTGTCAATTCACTGCCGACTTGGGAGAGACTTGCCCCTAACCAGTTAGCATCGAGGAAGAAATTCCAATCAGCACCCGGCCCAACGAATTGCTCTGAAAGTGGCATGGCATAATCTGGACGAGCGATCGCATAGGCTGTGCTCAAGTTCAGAAGGTTCGAGATAAATTCACTATCCTGCTTCAAAGGAGTCAACTCATCAGTGAAAGTTTGGGTCGCTTGCAGGAGTGCCGTGGCTTTTTGCAGGGCAGATACTTTTTCTTGCCAAGTATGAAAGCCAGCGAACAGAACGCTCAGTCCAGATTCTGCGGTTGTCATCGTTCCCTCCAGTAGGGATTCGACCCAGTTACGATAATCATTATTCCCAATAATCACCGTCGGATTCACCCGTAGCACCGTCCAGCCCAACTCCATCAATGCTGCCAAAAAGTCTCCTTGACGCATCTCCTCCGCCAAACTCGGCACATTCACCGCCCCCTGCACCAACCCATTCAGAAACTGAATCCCCCGCAACGGATCACTCACTCCAGATAGTAATTGTGTCAAATCCATCAGCGATCGTTCTAGCGTTTCTGCGATCGTTGCCCCACCTGCAAAGCGCCCTTGCCCATCCGGCATCTGCAATCGCCACAAAGCCTGCAAAAAGCCCTCCGGCACACTACTCATCACTTCACCCTGCGGTGCCAGCCAAGTGTAGGTCTGTGCCAGCTCCATCACCGCTTGGATCAATGCCTGCTGTTGTTCACTGCCTGCGATCGCCCCTAACCAGCCCTGTTGGTGCCAGACCTCCGTCACAACCCCCAACAACGTCGCCTGAAATACCTGCTCACGCACCGATCGCTCATCACTCACCAATCCCTGTGCCACTTGTCCTGCTGCGATTGCTTGGTACTCACTATAAATTCCAGCTTTCAACCCGCGTGGATCGTAGGCTAACCCAAATAACCCTTCCATCGCAGGAGCCATTTGCTCAATCAAAGCGCGATCGCTCAGATCCGTAAACGAACTATTTCCCCATGGATTGCGATACAAGTCTCCCTAGAGTTGTTTGTTGCGTATTTTAGTGAGTTCTTCTGATGTAAAAGGATTTTCTCCCGCTTGGAGTGCTTTGATCCAGCGTTGCCGTTGGGCACCGTATTCGTCATTCTCTGCCCACTCAATATAATATTGGAAGTCAGCGATCGCTCCTGCCACATTGCCTTTCAAAGCCCTTGCCAATCCACGACTATCACGATACTGACCATTCTTGGGGGCAACTGCCACTGCTTTATCACAGAAAGCCATCACCCGGTCTGCCTGATTCCATAAGCCACCGCCCCAACACAGCATATCCCAATTATCAGGAAAGTACAGATTATGGAACTCACGGGAGAGTACGGATTCAGCTCGTTGGGTCAGGGCGATCGCCTCAGCAATTTTTCCCTGCTGCACCAGTGGGGTTGCCTGTTCCTTCAAATTAAAGGCAACAAACTGACGGGCAGCGGTCTCGGGTTCAATGCCCAAGGTGGAGTCTAGTTGCACTGCTTGACGAAACTTTTGCACCACAGGCGCTAATTGCCCTTTCTGCGACAGACTGATGCCTTCCTCCATCGCACGGGTGGCTTTGCCCTGGTTCTTCCACTGTTGGGCTTCCGGGGTGGGATTCAGGGTAAGGTGAGGATCGAGATGCAAAGCCTCCTGAAACTTTGCCACCGCTTCCGGCATTTGATCGGCTAAGGCTAACTCTTGCCCTGCTTCGACCAACCGTTGGGCTTTGCCTTGGTTAGCGATCGTGTTCGCCTCCTGTTCCGGATCAAAATTTAGATTGCTATCTTGCTGGCGGGCTTTGCGCAAGAGGTCAACAGCATTGGGAATATCTTCCCGTTTTGCCAGGGTTCGTCCTGCCGTTACCAGATTCGTAGAATTCTGACAAGTTTCGAGTTCCAGGAGTTGGTTGGGATGGGAAACGAGGTAATTCTGCAGCAATGTGCAACCTTGAGCCATCAGCGTTTCCATAGAATTCAATTCAGCGATGTTCCACAGGTATGGCGTGTTATTGACGATATAGCTCAACGCCTTGCCATCCGGAGTAAAGCGGGGATTAATCGGACGACCTTCGGTGCGCAAGGTGGTAATCAGGGTGCCATCCCGTTGCCAGATTTTAATCGTATGATCTTCGCTAGCGGTAACAATTTGCTGACCATCGGGCCGAAATGCCAACCCAAGCACAGCAGCACTATGACCCTTGAGGGTGGTCAGGAGTTTGCCATCAACGCTCCAGAGTTTGGCGGTTTTATCAAAACTGGTGGTCCCGATCGTTTGTCCATCCTCACTAAAGCGGTAGGAAATGATATCGCCCTGATGCCCTTTGAAGGTGGTGATCAGCTTGCCATCTTGCGACCACAGCTTGACTACTCGACTCTGATTAGAAAACCCTTCATTGGTCAACACCTGTGTCAGATCCGGGCTGATTGTTGCCCAGTTCCACTCATTTGGACCTGGGAAGGCTTGGATGAGCTGCCCTTGTACCGTCCAAAGCCGCAGGATATTATCTGCCTGACTCAAGGTGGCAAGGGTTTTACCATCTTGGCTAAATTCCAGGTTGTACGCGGGTTTGCCGATCGCAAAGGTTTTCACCAAAGTGCCATCGGGCTGCCAAAGCATCACCTGACCATCCGCCGTGGCTCCCGCCAAGAGACCACTGCCCGGAGCAATCTCAAAGGCACTGATCTGCGAATTGGCTGCGAGAATTTTGATCGGGGTGCCATCGGGTTTTGCCAGGGTGACTTTGCCGTTGATGCCAAACATCAAGATCAACGAACTTGCTGCACTCGATCGCAGGTCATACAGTCCTTCATCGTCACTTTTCAACGAGGCAATTAAGGGAGAATGGATTTGCCAAAATTTAGCCATGCCATCAGCACTGGTGGAGAGCAGCGATCGCCCATCCGGACTAAAATTGAGGCTACTAATCCAATCACTATGACCTTCCAGCGTGCGCAATAAGGTGCCATCGAGTTTCCAGAGCTTGATCGTTTTATCGGTGGCATCTCCCCCAGAAACCAGAAACTTGCCATCGGGGCTAAATTTCAGAGTGAATACTGCCCCACTATGCCCCTTTAGCGTTCTAATGAGTGTTCCATCTAGGTTCCAGAGTTTAATCGTGCGATCGTTGCTGGCCGAAGCTAGGATTTTACCATCGGGACTGAAGCTGACCGCAAAGACTTCACCGCGATGCCCTTCCAACGTTCTGACCAGGGTTCCATCCGATTTCCAGAGTTTAATGGTGCGATCGTGGCTGACCGTTGCCAACTGTGACCCGCTGGGATGAAAACTCACTTGGTTGACAAAGGTGGTATGCCCCTTCAAGGTGTGCAAGGGCTTGCCATCCAGTGACCAGAGTCGGACGGTGTTATCTACACTGGCGGAAGCCAAAGTTTTGCCATCCGGGCTAAACTCCACATGGGTGACCATATCCTGATGGCCCTTGAGCGTTTTGAGGCGCTGCCCGTCGATATTCCACAGTTGCACCGTGCGATCCATGCCTGCTAGGGCGATCGTTTTGCCATCGGGACTAAAGTGAACGCTCCGTAAATAGGTATTGGTCTTGATGCTTCTAATTAAACAACCATCTCGTTGCCAGAGTTTAACAGTTTTGTCATCGCTAGCAGTGGCAATTATTTTTCCATCTGGACTAAAACTAGCGCCTCTAACGTAATCATTATGACCTTCTAAGCGATTCTGTTCCTTAGCACCATAGATAACTTGTTGTAATGTATTTCTGGCGATCGCTTTGATATCGGGTTCTAAATGATTTTTGGAACGAACCTGCTGTCCCAGTTTAATAGCAGCGACTAAGGCTTCAATATCTTGATTAGAAGCCAGGTGAGCATTAGC
>JAYKGX010000063.1:0-15776 GCA_035285565.1 Synechococcales cyanobacterium | reverse complement strand
AAAACTTGGAAGGTAAGACTAGTGAAACGGTTATATGAGTTGGGTTACAGTCGATCGGAAATCATAAATCTCTTCCGATTTATCGATTGGGTTATGATATTACCAGAGGGGCTGAAGCAGTCGTTTTGGGAAGAGTTGAAAACCTACGAGGAGGAACGTAAAGTGCCGTACATTACCAGTGTTGAACAGATTGGCTATGAACGAGGGGAACGATCGCTCATCCTCCGACTTTTAAACCGGAAGTTTGGTCAACTGCCCGATCGCACCCTCGATCGCATCCAGACTCTCACACTTCCGCAACTCGAACAACTGGGTGACGCATTGTTGGACTTTAGCGCGATCGCCGACCTCACCACATGGCTAGAAACTCATGCAGACTAGCGATCGTGCCTGTGTTAGTTGGAAAATGCGATCGTCCCTCTCCCAATCCAAAATCCAAAATAGGGAGAGAGATGGAATAGTCACTCCCTGAGTTCCGACTTTCTCTGCAAATTGATTGAGTACGAGAAATTAGCGCACACTGCGAATCAGGAAATTAGGCTGTCCACAACTTCTTTGGGAATTCTTGAGTAATTCGGCACTACAGGTTCCGGGTTTACCATTTTTGCCATAGCAGACCCGTAATTCCTGAAAAAATCGCCCAGAGCCAGAACAAACGGGGGCAAAACTGGCTTCCGTCATGCCAGGATTCACCGTGGTAAAGTCCTGTTTCAGTTCAGTCAAGGTCGTCCGAAAGGGCTTAGTAGGGCGATCGTAGCGTTTGGGAATGGTTAGTTGGGTTTTGAGCTGCTGGGAGAGCTGATGGTATTGCACTTGGGTTAAGCCAGAACAGGTACCATGCTTCTCCCATTCATGGCTGTAGAGCTTGCTGCTGGGGTAAAGATCGGGAAACTGCTTCATCATCTTGCGATCGAAAGCTTCCTGGGTACAATTGGCAGGCCAACCCCGTTCATACTGCGGCCATAATCCATGCAACACAAACCCTAACGACCGACCACACTGCTGCGGATCTCGGCGAGCAGCGCAATAATCAGGCGACCAAGATAGGGCGAGAACATAGAAATCAAATTGCCCTGGCACATTTTTTTGGGTGGGTGGCTTTTTGCGGCTGCCCGTTTGGGGTGCTGGCGGATTTTTAGCAGGGGCGATCGCAGGTGCCATGAGCAGACCGGTCAATAATCCCAACCCAAGAACTGAGACAGCCTGGACTTTGGGGCGCTGAAGCCGAAACGAGGGAAATAAGCGCTTGTGAAGAAGTGCTTTATGAGTGATAGCATTCTGCGTCATCGTACGTCCCCTTCCAACCCTTCAAAACATGTTTGCTTCTATACTAACGTCCATGGAGTACTTGCAACAGGTCTTTGGCACTAAATGGTTTTTGCAGGAAACCCTGAAATCCCATCCTTTCTGCTTGGGACACCATTTCCATAGAACTCAGCCCACTCATGGCGATCGCTGGAATGCAAGGTGCGACCCGGCGCAGACTAGAAATCGTAGAAAATCCGTCCATGATCGGCATCATCAGATCCATTAAAACAATTTCAATTTCGTTTTGATATTCACTGTACAGAGCGATCGCTTCCATGCCATCCGAAGCGGTCAGAACACGATAATTGTAGGTTTCTAGGGTTACCTTAGTAATTTCTCGAATGGCAGCTTCATCATCAACAATTAAGACCAGTTCCTGTTCGCCTGAAAGTTGATCAAGATCGCGATCGGGACTGGTGAGGGCGGCTTGATAAACGGGGAGAAACACCCGAAAGACGCTGCCCTGCGCCACTTCACTCTGAACATCAATGAAGCCTCTGTGACTTTTGATAATGCCTAAAACGGCGGATAGTCCTAGTCCAGTCCCCTGCCCGATCGCCTTCGTCGTGAAAAAGGGATCAAAAATGCGATCGAGCACCTGCGACGACATTCCGACTCCATTATCTTGAACTGTAATCACAACATAGTCTCCTGCGGTCGCTTCAAGGTGATAGTGTTTGGCCCGATCATCTAAAGTGCGGGATTCGACTGAAATTTTTAAGCAACCACCATTGGGCATGGCATCTCTGGCATTCACACAAAGATTCATTAATACCTGGTGTAGTTGTGTTGCATCTCCATAAATCATGGCAGCATCTGCAGACATTTCGGTTTGAATGGCGATCGTTTTTGGCAGGGTTTGACGCAAAATTTGCACCACTTCCTGAATCAGCGCCTGAATAGATACAGATGTTTTCTTGCCGTCCACCCCCCGCGCAAAAGCAAGAATTTGATGCACGAGATCAGCCCCTCGATGGGCACTATCTTCCACAATTTGTAAGAGAAATTGGGTATGTTCATCTAAGGGAGCAAACCTCAGTGGCAAGAGTTGAACAATCGCCAAAATGGGAGTCAAAATATTGTTTAAATCATGGGCAATTCCCGTCGCTAAGGTACCCAAACTTTCTAAACGCTGTGCCCGTAAAAATTGCGCCTCTAATTGTTGCCGCTCTGCAATTTCCTGCTTGAGGCGATCGTTAATTAATGCCAGTTCTGCTGTTCGTTCTTGGACTCGCAATTCTAGCGTTTCATTCATTTCCCGTAACGTTTCAGCCGACTGTTTTCGTTCAATAGCATAGCTTAGCGATCGAACCAGACTGTCCTGATTCACATGGCGCTTGACTAAGTAATCCTGTGCTCCTCGCCGTACTGCTTCCAATGCCAGCTCTTCATCATTCGTATTGGTGAGAACGACGATCGGCAATTGACGATACTGCCCCAGAAGCTCATCTAAAGAAGATAAACCCTGACTATCTGGCAAGGTGAGATCGAGTAAAATTACATCCACCCTACTTTGACGGAGTTGCGCAAGAGCCTCTGACAACCGTTGTACATGGGAGACCTGAAAACGACTAACTGACTTACTCTTCAAGATTTCTTGCAGGAACCGCGCTTCGGCAGAATTATCTTCTACTAACAGAATATGCATGGGAGAATAGACATCAGAAAATGGTTAGCAGGAAACAGGTCTTGGGATAGTCTTCACAGACCCACGGAGGGTAATATGGCGGTCTCTAACCAAAATTCTTCAATTCCCCTCACAATGGTAAACAACTCATTGAGATTACGAGATTTGGAAATATAGCAGTTAACATGCAAATCGTAACTTTTGAAGATATCTTCTTCATTCCGCGAAGTCGTTAGAACAATCACAGGAATATGCATCAGGGCAGGATCAGCTTTAATTTCAGCTAGAACTTCCCGCCCATCTTTTTTAGGCAAATTCAAATCCAACAAAATCAGGTCTGGCAACACCACCGTTTGAGGATTGGTCACAGCGCTGACTTGCCGGAGGTAATCCATCGCCTCCATGCCGTCCCGCGCCACCACAATGTCACAATGGGTCTTCGTCCGTTTCAGGGCTTCTTGAATCAGGCGAATATCCCCACGATTATCCTCGATTAAAAAGATAGTTTTGTTTCTTCCGGCCACTGGCATCGCGATCGCGCCCTCCTACTGGAATCGTGAACTTGAACGTTGCCCCTTGCCCCAACTCCGACTCGACCCAGATGCTGCCACGATGACATTCCACAATTTTCTTGCAGATTGCCAATCCCATGCCAGAACCGGGGTATTCATCACGGGTATGCAGCCGTTGAAAGATGATAAAAATGCGATCGGCAAACTGGGGATCTAATCCAATCCCATTATCCTGGACGGAAAAGAGCCATGCTTCTTCTTGGCGCTCTACCCCAATATGAACCTTCAGTGCTTCATTGGGTTTGCGGAATTTGATGGCATTGCCCAATAGATTTTGGAACAGTTGCATCAATTGTGTTGCATCCGCCACGATCGTTGGCATTGCATCATAGGAAATCTCTGCGCCCGTTTCAGCAATGCGACCCCGGAGATTACTCAACGCCTGATTTAAGGGATCTTCCACCTGGGTCAACTGCCATTCAATCCCCTGCAAATCCACCTTGGAATAGGCTAAAACATCATCGATCAGGGTCTGCATTAAACTGACCCCTTCCACCGCAAAATCAATGAATTCCTTGGCATCTTGATCCAGGGCATGGTCATAGCGCATTTCTAGCAATTGCACGTAATTGGCAACCTGATTCAGGGGTTCTTGCAAATCATGGGAAGCCACGTAGGCAAACTTTTTCAGCTCCGCATTGGATCGTTCTAAATCCTGGGCCAGCAGTGCCAGTTCTTCTGCCTGACGGAGAATGACATTGACGATCGCTTTGCGCAATTCCAGACTCGCTTGGACTTCGATCGACTTCCAGGGCAGCGACTTGAGCCGCACCGTTTCCTTCCAGAGGTGGAACGACTTGCGGGGACAGAGCTTTAATTCATCACCGGATTGTTGGACTTCATAGGCATTGTTTGGGTCACCCCCCCAGTTCACGGTTTGAATCACTTCCGGCCGGAACCAGAGCACGTAGCTGCGTTTAGAAATCCGGATCGCCAAGAGACCACTTGCCACTGCTTTAAACCGCTCTGCATCAGAGTAAATCAGCGGTAGGGAATCTGTATAGTAAACTTCTTCTTCGACGGTTTTGCCCAGCCATTGCACTAAGTAATTCAATTCTTCTTCAGGTGGCGTTTGTCCCAGCGTGGTCCAATGCCCGTTAAAACAAATGGCAGCTCCCGTTGCATTCACCAGATTGAGTAAATTGGGTTGGCGATCGACCAAACCGTGAATAAAGTGATCTGCCTGAGACATGGAGTCGATCAGCGCTGACTGCACCTGGGCAAGTTTCATGCGATCGTGATAATCAGCTTCTTCTTCCCGCGTGGAAATTTCTGCAAAAATCACACGACCGAGGAATTCACAGGCTTTGCGCAGTTCATAGGGCACATATTTAGGGGTGCGGTGGTGGCAGGCAATCAACCCCCAGAGTTTTTCATCTTTCATCAAGGAAATCGTCAGAGAAGCCCCAACGCCCATATTGTGCAGATACTCTAGGTGACAGGGATAGGCACTGCGGAGAATGGAGAGCGTCAGGTCAACGGGTTGGCTGGTGCTAGGATTGCGGCTGGGAATGAGGGGAACTGCTTCAGCACGGGCATCCGGAATGACGCGAATCCAATTCGACAGAAACATTTGTCGTGCCGTGACAGGAATGTCCGATTCAGGATAATGCAGTCCCAAATAGGGTTCCATGGATTCTAGCTTTTCTTCAGCCACCACTTCACCATGCCCTGCTTGATCAAAGCGATAAAGCATGACGCGATCGAATCCGGTTACCTTCCGCACTTCTCGCACAATAATCTGGCAGAATTCCCGCAAATTCGCACTCGTCTGCAATTGGTTAATGGAAGCGCGAGCCAGATGGTAAAAACTTAAGAAGGGAATATTTTCCTGATTAAATGCAGGCTCCAGTTCCAAGACTAAAAAGCCATCCTGGCTCCGGTGAAAAATGGCATCGAAGACTCCATACTCATCCCCTTGCTTGCGAATCCAAACTTTGCTGGGATTGATGAGTTCCAAGTTTTCGTAGGTTAGCCCTGCCCGCAGGCGATCGACCTGAAAGGTATCCAGCACATCATCCAAAGTCATGCTGAGAAGTTCTTCGGGCAATAAACCTAGGGCTGGTTTGCTGTTGCGACTCACTTGGAGAATCTTCAGATCCGGTTCTTGCAAGACCAACACAACGCCATGGGGCTGAATATCTGACAAACTGTGGATCAAAGGTTGTTTTAATCGACGTAGCTCTCGTTCGGAGTGAACTTGATCTTGCAGAGAAACTCCCACTGATGAACCAACACTCCGGTTAATCAATTGATTCACATTTGTATCAGCACCATTATGATCAAAAGACAAATCAGTCATACCCATCCTCCTGCCTTTGCAGGTTTTATAAATCTCTCAAACCCAAACATTTGATTGGAAGACGTTTCGGATCTCAATCATTCCAGCAATTCATTCGACAACACAACCCATTCGATCACAAAATCAAGCAATTCCGTTCAACATCAGCTTGACCAACGCTGTTCGCCTATTCAATCATCTTGATTCAATGGGGCATGATTCAATATGGAGTTTATGTGCCTTCCCTTTCTGTCGTTCCAAGCATATCGCAGTTCCCATCCATTCCTACTCATGGGATAGTTAAATCAATCTTAAAGACAGGCGGGCTGATAGGGAAAGCATCGGTTCAAACCACCTGTCTTACGGGACTTTGCGAATATTGCTCACATTTTCTCTTGCATAAAAGTTGTTAGTTGATCACTGAGCAGAACCTTTCTCAGGCAAGCGTTACAAACGTTATAGTCTCTACTCTAGTGGTAGCGTAACAATTCCTAACCAAAAAGATTCAATCCGCTGGGCGATCGCCGTCAGTTCTTCTAAGTTAAAGGATTTGAGAACATAGCAATTACTTTTGCCCAGATAGCTCTGCAGAATTTGCTGGGGGTCTAGTTCACTATGTAGGATAATGATGGGAATCCGGCGTAACTGGGGATTCTCTTTAATGACAGTGACGAGTGCTTGATTGTTGGGGTCGGAAAAATTCAGCAAAATCAAATCGGGGCGGGGGGCGTTGGTATATTCCCCTTGGCGATAAATAAAATCCAGGGCTTGGTCATCGGTGGTGATCGTGATCCATTCTGTCTGAATTGCTCCTTCTCGGGATGCCGCACTCCCCCGAAATCCTGTAATAATGGACTGCGCATGGTCTGGGTTGGGTTCCAGAAGCAAGATTAGACGAGGTTGAGGGCGATCGTTCATGCCATACCATTCATACCATAGGGGTTGCAAAAGCAAGTTTCCGTCAGTTTAGCAACCTTATTTAGGCATTGTTCAGATTTAAGGAATTCTCAAACATCCCATCCAACTGCTATTGGGGTTCAGCTATTGGGAGTCCGGCGATCTGTCTGTGAGCGATCGTAATGCCTCGATTTGAGCGATCGATAAACCCGTCGCTTGAGCAATCATCTCTGTAGAAAACCCCTGCTGAATCAAATTTCTTGCCACTTGGGTTACTCCTGCAATGATGCCTTCTTCTCTGCCTTCTTCTCTGCCTTCTTCTCTGCCTTCTTCTCTGCCTTCTTCTCTGCCTTCAGCCAGCCACTCCTGCTGTTTTTTCTGGTAAGCCATCGATAAATTCATGATCAGGTCTTCCTCTTCATGGGTCAAACGTCCTTTTGCTTCTAGCATAGCGCGATAATCTGCTAATAATTCCGTGATGGGATCAATCCAAGGGAGACTGGGAGAGAGTTCAACCAATTCAGCGATCGCCTGGTTTTGAACCGATGCCTTGCCGAGCAATCTCAACAGCAGAGTCTCCGGCGTTTTGGCAAGCTGATGAAGGACCACGAGAATGGTGCGATCGAGTTCGGGAAAATGGTACAAGCCAGGAGTTTGAGTGGGTATCACTGCGAAGCCCTGGCGAGTTTTGACCGAACAAGTTGGCATGAGCAATAAAAGGAGTGGCAAATCACCTTCTCGTAGTTTTTTTCCCTGACGATGTTGGGCGCGGCGGATGAGTTCGCCTTCAAGATAGGAGAGGTTCGATCGGCATTTGCGAATTTCGACGGGCGTTGCCGGATTCCGAAACACTTCAATCAATGCATCTCGCTGTATAATTAGCCCCAGGAGTCCTAGCGCTTGCCGTTCCGCTTCATTAGGATTTGCTTTGCAACGAAACCAGAGATCTGCGATGCGGGTTTCTGCTTTCAGGGCACGATTGGGAAAGGCTCGCCCTAGGCCCCGAAGGATTTCTTTCAAATAGGCTTTGGCAAAGTCATCGTGCGGGAACTGGGACATAACCGAAATGAATATTAGTTGGTAAATACTAGCATTTATTTGTACTACTATTGTTTGAATAAATGTAAATTTGAGCGATCGCCTGCCCCTGAAGCAATCCAATGGATCAGGGTTGACGTATGTCCTTTCGTTCAGGTCTTCAGAGTTGGCATTAGGAGGGATGAAGGTTATGGGGCATTTCAAAGGATATCGCTGGCATCACGTCGTTTTAGCGGGGCTTGGGGTTCTTGTGATCTACTTTCTATCGGGTACCCCCAGTCAAGCGCATTGGGCAGATTTAGCCGTAGCGGATGTGAAGATCGATCGGCGTGCTAGCGATCGCACTGCTGCTGAAATGGTGCTCACGGTGCCGACCGGGCTGCTAGGGGGAGCCGATGATAACCAAGATGGCCAATTGTCTGCTCAGGAAGTTAACGACCACCGCACGATGCTGCAAGCCAAGCTGGGGGAGAAGGTGCGTTTGCTGGACGATCGCAACCAACCTGGAACCTTGCAAGTAGAACCGTCTGAACTTTCTGCTTTGCCCCAACAGCTACGAAACAGTTCCAACAGCCACAGCACTCTCAAGCTCACCTATACCTGGCAGGGGGCGATCGCAGGGCTGAAAATGCAATATCGTTTATTTGAACCGGGCGTATCAACGGCTCGCTGCTTTACAACCGTCACGCAAACGATCGCCCAAGCCAGTGATTCAGCACGCCATCGTTCGTCACCGGCTATCAACAATGTCATCTTTAGTCCTGAACAGCAAGAAATCAATTTGATTGCCCAGTCTCCCTTCCATTTCACTCCAGATCTAACTGGCGGACTTTGGGTCACGCTACTAGCCGCTTTTGTGTGGGGTGCTGCCCATGCCATGTCTCCTGGTCATGGAAAGACGTTAGTGGGAGCCTATTTAATGGGTGAGCGGGCAACGGCTTATCACGCATTATTCCTCGGTTTTACCACAACTGTGACCCACACCCTTGGCGTTTTTACGTTGGGAGTTGTGACGTTATGGGCTTCGCGTAGCGTTTTACCGGAGCAAGTTTTCCCTTGGCTGAGTTTAGCATCCGGTATTCTTGTGATCATGATTGGGGGCAATCTACTACGCGATCGCTTACGATTTGGCTATAGAGGCTTTAAACTCAATTCTCAGACTCATCATCACTCTATTGATCATTCCCACACTCATCACGACCATCCTCATCACGACTATCCTCATCCCCATCCCCACACCCATAGTCATCATTTACATGAGTATGATTTACAGCATCATTACACCCATAACGAGTCAACAATTCTAGCAAGCAATTACTCCTTGGCAGATGATGTCCATGCCCATGATCACAGCCATCACCATTCCCATTCCCATCATAGCCATCTTCCCCCCGGTGCGGATGGAACTCCCGTCCGTTGGCAGAGTCTTCTCGCCTTGGGGATTTCTGGAGGCTTGATTCCTTGCCCTTCAGCCCTGGTGCTGCTGCTCAGTGCGATCGCCCTGGGTCAAATTGGCTATGGTCTATTGTTGGTGCTGGCATTTAGTTTAGGGTTGGCAACCGTTTTAACGAGTTTGGGGCTGTTATTGGTTTATGCCAAGCAACTCTTCAACCACCGCCTCGTTCGTCAGTTGTCTGTCCAACGATCGGTGCCGTTACGCCGCATTGTCAACTTTATCCCAACCCTCACTGCCTGCATCATCACCTTAATGGGTGTGGGGATTTCGCTACAGGCGCTCTTGCAAATGAGAACGATTCACTTATAATGCTATTCATAATGTCAATCATTTCACAGATCTCACCAAATCCTATCCCGCCCTTGACTCCAACATTTCCCCTCAGTCCAGCTATCCACCTTTAATTTGAGAATCATCATGCTTTTCTGGTCTGCCCATCTAACATCTGTTCTCTCTCCTTGGACCGCGATCGCTGCCTTATTTCCTAACAGTCGGTTTCTCACCGGATGGCAACCTGTAATTGCGCTGCATATTCCGGATGGATTGCTCAATTTACCGGTGATGACAGTGACCTGGGCAATGACGATCGGGTTCTTAGCGATCGCCCTCAAGCAAGTGGAACGGGAATATCAAGAACGTACTGTTCCTTTAATGGGCGTTTGCGCAGCGTTTATTTTTGCGGCCCAAATGATCAATTTTCCGATTCCAGGGGGCAGTTCTGGTCATTTGTTGGGGGGAACGCTGGCGGGCGCTTTGCTGGGTCCCTGGGCGGGTTCTTTGGTGATGGCGGTCGTTTTTATGGTGCAGGGCTTCATTTTTCAGGATGGCGGTATTACTGTGATGGGTGCGAATATTGTCAATATGGGCTTGATTGGCACCTTTTTAGGATATTATCTCTTCCGCACTCTGCGTCATTGGATCGGACATCATCAACTGAGAGGCATGGTGGTTGCTACGGCGATCGCAGCTTGGACGAGTGTTGTTGTTGCCTCGATCGCCTGTGCCTTTCAATTAGCCCTATCGGGGACGGCGGAATTAACGGTTTCCTTAATTGCTATGATAGGCTGGCATGTCATGATTGGGTTGGGAGAAGCCTTAATCACTGTTTCAACGGTCACATTTATCTGGCGAACAAGGTCTGATTTATTTTATCGTCCTCCTCATCGTATCAGTATTCCTCAAAGAGTTTCTCATTTGCGATCGCATCAATAACTCATTGTTTCTATTTTTAGCGATCGCTTCTATGACCGAGAGTAGGAGCCAACCATTGCATCCAGTGATCCCAATTAGATGAAACGCACGGAGAGGTTATGAATCGTCCTGTTAAGCAAAATCGTACCATTCTTTGGGGAGGGCTAGGCATTGCACTTCTCATTGCTGTTTTTGTGTCTCCCTTTGCCAGCCAAAACCCTGATGGGTTAGATCGCGTTGCCCAAGATTTGCAATTTGCAGACAAAGCCCATCCTCAGCCCTTGGCAACCCAGCTTCCGTTCTTTCACTGGTTTGAGGAATATGCCGTCCGGGGGGTTCCAGAAACCGTTGCGACTCCACTGGCGGGGCTGGCGGGCACGCTGATCACCTTTGGTCTTGCTTGGGGGGTGGGGAAATTGACCATCCGTAAAACTTCGGCAGATCCAGTCAAGCGAGATCCTGATTCGATCGATCGTTCCTCTATTTCATGATTGTTATACCGAATCAACTCATCATTGCAACACATCCCGATCCCCCTAAATCCCCGCGCTGACGCGCCGCTGCGCTAGAAACAAGGGGGACTTCAAACCAAACAGCAAACGGGAATGAGACAAATGACGATTGCTGAACTCTTGAATTTGGCTCGGTTCCCCCTTATCAAGGGGGCTAGGGGGATCTGCTCGCCAGGATATCCGCGCCTCACACCTGAATTGAGGAAAAGAGCGATCGGATCTGTATCGTTAATTCATGGATTTGGTATTAGTTGAGTAGGTGAGGGAAGATCCCATGATACTGTTACACATGAACTCGATCCACACGGCCCTGCGGTTTGATCCATCGGCTGATGCTACTATTCCTAAATCGCCTTGGACATTGCTGACACCTCAAACCAGGGTGATGTGTGTGTTGCTGATGCTCATGGCGATCGCCCTCACCCCGAATGCTCATTGGTGGACTTGGGGTCTGTATGGGATGGTCATTCTAGTGGGGTTGTGGATCAGTCGAGTGAGTTGGGTGCAGCTTTGTCAGCGGCTAGCTGTCGAAACTCTGTTTATCAGCGTCATCTTGTTGGGAACGCTCTTGCATCCAGGACAAGATATTCTTTGGCAATGGGGATGGTTGAAAATTACGACCACGGGGCTGATTATTCTAGGCAGTGTGACGAGCAAGTTTTTGTTATCCCTCATGTTACTGAATTTATTAACTTTCACGACTCCTATTCCCATTCTGCTCCAATCGCTACAAGCTTTAAAAGTTCCGCCCTTACTGATTGCAATTTTAGCGGCGATGTATCGTTATTTAGATGTGTTGATGGATGAGTTTACGGTGATGCGACGAGCTGCTGTATCTCGAAATCTGCTGGCAGGACGACATTGGCAAAGATTGGTGATCGGCAATATGATTGGGTCTCTGTTTATTCGCACCTACGATCGCGGCGATCGCATTTATCAAGCGATGTTGGCAAGAGGATATCAAGGTCTGATTCAGTCTGCTGAGCTTCCCCGTTTTCAAGGCTGCGATCCACTTGCTTTACAGTTAACAATTTTAGTGATTATGTTAGGTCAATTAATTTATTGGATTTAAGCTTTATTTCATCGTCCATTTGTTGTGTGAACCCTATGCATCATAACTCCATTGCGATCGATCAACTTAGTTATTGCTATCCAGATGGAACTCAAGCATTACAGGACATTTCCTTGCAAATTCACGCGGGGGAGCGGGTTGCTTTGATTGGAGCCAATGGATCGGGTAAATCGACTTTTCTGCAACATTTAAATGGAATTTTGATGCCCCAAACGGGCGCGATCGAGGTGGGTGAATATCCCATGCAAGCTCAGTATTTAAAGCAGATTCGCAATTTTGTGGGGCTTGTGTTCCAAAATCCTGATGATCAGTTATTTATGCCTACTGTTTGGGAAGATGTCAGTTTTGGGCCGCTCAACCAAGCGATGGTCAGGGAAGAGATTATTCGGCGTTGTCATCATGCCATGTATGCTGTTGGGCTTGATCCACTGCACTATGGGCATCGCAATACCAGCAATTTGTCCGGGGGTGAAAAGAAACGCGTGGCGATCGCTGGAGTGTTGGCTATGCAACCCCAAATTCTGGCGCTAGACGAACCTTCAGCCCAGCTCGATCCCCGATCGCGCCGTCAATTTATTCATCTGTTGCAATCTTTACCGATTACACAATTAATTGCTACCCATGATCTTGACTTGGCGTTAGAACTTTGCGATCGTACCTTGGTTTTAAGTCAGGGTCACTTGGTTTACGATGGCGCTACAGTGGATGTTTTATTCAATGCAGAGTTTTTATATCAACATGGTTTAGAACCGCCTTTAAGCTATTCTCGTCCCTATTGTCACAGAGGCGATCGCCCCGATGCCAGTCGCAGTGATTTTAATTATTCCAGTTTTCACCCATCTAATGAGTTTACGAAGACTAATCATGAGGTCCGATCGAATGCGTAAATTTTCTGCTTCTTCGGGTAAGAAGCCTAGTTCTTCAAAAACATTGGCGGATGGCGATCGCTTTTTATTCCTCATCATCCACGGCTTCTCCAATTACCCTTTGAACAGCATTGCGAACGTGCAAAATTCGCACAGTCGGTATGGTTTGTTCGTCCAACACTGTAAACAAAATCCGATACGCTGTTTTTCCACGACCATAGAGCAGTTGACGGATCTCTTGACTGAAGAGTGTATTCTCAGGAGCAATCGGACAGCGCCGAGGCATTTCTTGTAATGAAGAAATTGCTTTAATCAATCCTTGATACCAGGATTGAGAACGTTCTGGCGAAGTGTATTGGGAAAAACGCAAGAATGCCGCATCTGCTTCTGCTTTGGCAATACTGGAAAAATCAATCCGGTAAGTCATGTTTCAAGCTTCAGTCCATACTTCTGGTTTTGTTCGGTGACAAAATCCTCAAGGCTAGAAAACTGACCTTGCTCAAAATCATCTAAGCCCCGTTGAATGCCATCCACTGCTGCAAAGAAGTCGTCGCCCGCAGAACTCAGCCCAATCGAGAGAAGAGCGATCGCGAGACTAGAGATGTCTTGTCCCGATCGTTCTGCCCGTTGTATTAAGAGGGTTTCAATATCTGGAGGAAGGCTAAGTGTTAGAGTCATACCCAATCCATCACTTGTGAACTCATCTAATTATAAACCGATCGCAACTCAACTCGCAGCAAGCGATTTTTTTCCATGACCCATCGATCGCCCCCCAAATCGCCCTCTCATTCCAAAATCCAAAATCGCCAATCCAAAATCGATCGTTTTCCCGCCAAGTCCGATCCCCCTAACCCCCCCATCCCAGGTAGGGCTGATCTATTAATCAGAGAAAAGTATACTGAAGGGGTTCCTTCACGATGAGTTCAACGTTTTATGAGCCTCATTCAGTCAGTTCAGCAGGTGCGCGACTATCGAACGCGACCCGATTACCCCCTGTGGGTGATCCTGGTATTAGTGGTGATGGGAACGATGAGTGGCTGCACGGGATACCGAGCCTTAGCAGATTTTGTCAGCCGCCACCAAGCGGTGCTCTTAGAAATCATGGAATTGCCCTATTCGCGGCTACCCAGTCTTTCGACGTTGCGCCGGATCATGGTGCGGGTGGATTTTGCAGCCTTCACGGAAGCCTTCAATGCCTGGGCGGCGACTTGTGTTCCAGCTCCGACCGATGCATCCAGGGTGGAGGTGCCTCTGGATGGTAAAAGCATCAAGGCGAGTCTGTGCGATTATGACCAATCCTATCAAGATTTTATCAGTGTGGTCTCAGCCTTCAGTGTAGAACAAGGGGTGGTAGTTGGTTTACAGTCGATGCGCAATGGTGATTGTAGTGAGATTCAAACTGAAGAACTGTTGTTAGAGACCCTTCAATTGAAAGGGATTTGTTTCAGCTTGGATGCACTCCATGCTCAAAAAAAATGGTTGAGCGGATCGTTACCAGCGGCAATGATTATGTGATTAGTGTCAAAGGCAATCAACCAATTTTACTTCAACAGTTACAGCAACAGTTTGCGCAATTGACACCCACAAGTGTTGACCATCAAGAGGAACAGACCCGCGACCGGGTTACCCACCGTACGGTCAGTGTTTTAGACCAGATTCCGCCCCTGGGCCCACAATGGGTAGGCATCCAACGCATCATTCGGATTGAACGCCAGGGTCTGCGCTCCCAGCAACCCTATCATGAAGTCAGATTTTATATCAGTTCCCTGACATTGGATGCCCGTGGGTTTGCGCAATTGATCCGGCAACATTGGCATATTGAAAATCGACTCCACTGGGTCAAAGATGTGGTCTTAAAAGAAGATGAAACGCCCGTTTGTGATGGCAATGCGCCAGTCAATTTTGCCATTGTGCGGACGCTGAGCCTGAACCTGTTTCGACTCAATGGCTTTGATTCAATCACCCAAGGAATCCGATTTCTGGCGCATGATGTCAAAAAACTATTTTCCTTCTTTCAATAGATCAGCCCTACCCTTATTAAGGGGGCTAGGGCGATCGAGTCTTTGCAATCACCGATCAGTTTTCCATTTGTTCTTTTAGCAATTGCAAATTTCTTTTCCCTGCGTTAGTATTTGGATGCTCTTGCCCTAGAACTTCTTCAAGAATATCAACAGCCCCTTCATACAACGGCAATGCCCGATCGTACTGTCCCATCGATGAGTACAAGTATGCCAAATTATTCAGACTCGTTGCGGTATCGGGATGGCGATCGCCTAACTCCGATTGACAGATTTCCGAGGCCCCTTCATACAACGGCAATGCCCGATCGTACTGTCCCATCGATGAGTACAAGCCTGCCAAATTATTCAGACTCGTTGCGGTATCGGGATGGCGATCGCCTAACTCCGATTGCCTGATTTCCAAGCTCCCTTCATACAACGGCAATGCCCGATCGTACTGTCCCATCGAATAGTACAAGCCTGCCAAATTATTCAGACTCGTTGCGGTAGAGGGATGGCGATCGCCGAAGTGCTCTGTCGCAAACTTAAAACAGGACTCATACCAAACTTCTGCCTCGTTCCAAAGACTCTGCCCTGCATAAAACCAACCTAAGCCTGTGAATGACCAAATTCGATCGTCCGCTTCTTCCAAGAACTGGGCATAGTGGGTTGCTTCTGCAAGATGGGGAATCGCCGATCGAACTCGATTTAGCATTGCCGTTCGTCCTGTGTGATCGATCGTCTTGGCAATTGCCGTCATCACCTGCGCAAACGATCGCCGTACCCTCTCCGCCTCATCCGTCTGTGCCAACTTCTCCCGCAAAAACTCCGGCGTTGCATAATAGGGGTATGAGTTAAGGTGAATCTTGATGGAATGCCCTGAATGTCAATCGAGTCATATCCGTAAAAATGGAATCAAGAAAGGCAAACAAAATCACATCTGTGTAGATTGTGGT
>JAYKGX010000062.1:0-6101 GCA_035285565.1 Synechococcales cyanobacterium | reverse complement strand
GGATGGGGGGATGGGGGAGTGGGGGAGTGGGGGAGTGGGTTTGGGCTGGAAAGATTGATTGTGACAGGTGGAAGCTTGGCAGGATTGATCTGGGTTTGAGCGATCGCGAGCAGACTCATGGACTCTGGAACGCACCATTACTTCAGCCTCGTTTTACGTAATCTTTGCTGGCAATATATTCACTATCAGTTCTAAATGCAAGAACCCGTTCGGTGCCCACATGCCTCACTCGCAAATTTTAAAGCCTGTGCAAATCCTGCGTAAATCTCTTTAGCATTTCTTCCAGAGATCAAAGGACGATCGCTCCCCAACCAGAGCCTCCCGCTAGAACTCCATATTTTGGAATTAATCCTCACTGGGAAGAAGCATCTCTTGAATGGATTGGTTGATTTGCTGTAAATACTCACGTTCCAACATTCCTATTTTACGAATAATTCGTTTACGATCGATCGCTCTCATTTGAAAAACCATGGCTACAGATGATAGGGTTAAACCATTTTCTTGAGAAGGCTCGATGCGGACTGTATATGGAAAACGTGAGGCTGATAAAGCAGACGTAATGGGAACAACCATTAGCATAGGAGAAGTCATACCTGTACCATCGGTTTGGACTGCGATCGCTGGACGATTGCCTTTTTCTTCGCGCTTATTAGAGTCAGGTAATGCAACTAATAAGATTTCTCCTCTTGCCATTTATTGCGCCTCATGGTGCAAGGTTGTTGCAAAGGCTAACCAATCTTCATCGGTTGCAGACTCCCATGCGGCAATTTCCTGCTGCAAGGATTCTTGTTCTAAGGAGTTTGTTAAAAGTGCAAGGATTTCGCTCGTGATGGAATGTCCTTGGCTTTGGGCACGCTGGACGATCGCATCGTACAAAGATGAAGGGATGGGAATCTCGGCAGAAATGACTTCTGAAGGGGACATGGGAGGAGAAGATGAGCTAGGTGCAAGCTCTAGTATAGCAGTTTTGCCGAGGGACGATCGCCCCTTGTCTACAGACTCTCGCCACAAACTCCATAAGTTTCTCTTGCCTAGAAAGAGTGTAATCGCAGCAGTTCTTCAGGTCTGGAGTGGGCAAAATGCGATCGCTGTTTCGTCACAATCAACAAGCTTTGATAGCGTTACTGACACTGCTAGGAGTGGCGGCTAGAACATGGCAGATTCAAACCAAGACGATTGCTAGCTCTGGCTCCATCCACGACAGCGCAAGATCACAAAGCGGAGGGCGATTTCCTAGTTTGCTATGTCCGTCCAGCCTTCTGTTGCTATAGTTCTAGGATCATGCGTTGGTGATGGTGATGCAAATCAAGGTAACAGCAGATGGAGTGTTAATTCCTAAAGACTGGTTGGGCGACTCTGATGCAGTCGGAGTCCAGCGGTAGGGCGCTGGATCCAGGTTTACCGCTTGAGCTGCGTCCGCGACAGAGAGACGACTGGGTTGAACCAAAGCAGCCACAGCACCCTGAATCTGTTCTAGCTGCGCATCAGACAATTCATCAATTTGGATATGAAGTTGTTGTCGCAGGTCTAAGGAACTCATCAGCCACCTCGCAAAGTCATTGCTCTTCAGTGATTGCGCTTCAGTCTATTGCTTTCAGTATAACCTGCCCCCCTTCGGTACAGGCAACTTTCCCGCCCCAGTCTACCCCTGAGGCTCACCTAGTCCTGGATATACTCTCCTCCCTGATAAAGCACGATCTCTGCCCGGAGAAATTCCCGTCCTAGGTAGGCTGCATGATCGAGCCGAGAAATCACAGGCTGGGCTGGTTTTTCCAACACTTCAATGCAGAGTTCCTTGGCGGTCCGACCACGAAACACTAGAATCGGTTTGCGCTCCAGCTTGCCCCCACAGGGTAAGGGTTCCCCGGTTTCCGGATCGCAGGCTAATCCCCGATCGTCGATCGTATTACTGTAGAGATCGGCGCAAATGTGACCGGCGGCACGATCGAGGTAGATCAAAAAATAGCCCTGGGGATCAAGTTCAATGAAGCGGTTGGAAAGTTGTTCATCCAGTGCTTGGGCATCAGTCAAGGCAAGGATCATAGCCAGTTCCTAAGAGTGTGATCGACAGTCTTTCCATTCTATCGCCTGCCTCTAGGATAGCGCACCCAAACCCTGCTAGTATCGGAAAGCTCATTCCATTGATTCATCCTACCCAGAGGCGATCGTGCTAGCGGCAGTACTGTACGGACAAGAAGATCTAAAGCTGGAAACTGTACCTAATCCTGAACCAGCGCCCGGTGAAGTGGTCATCCAAGTGGGCGCAGCAACCACTTGTGGAACGGATTTAAAAGTGTGGCGACGGGGCGGCCATGCCAGAATGCTTAAACCCCCGACGTTATTTGGGCATGAAGCGGCTGGAACGATTGTTGCTTTGGGGCAAGGGGTGACAGGGTGGCAGATGGGCGATCGCGTGGTGGCGAACAATTCAGCCCCCTGTGGCGATTGCTTCTTTTGTCATCGTCAGGAATATTCCCTTTGTCAAAATTTACTGTTTAATAATGGCACTTTTGCAGAATACCTTAGAATTCCTGCTCCCATTGTGGAACAGAATCTTCTGGCTATTCCAGATGGGCTTTCCTTTGCTATGGCATCCATGACGGAGCCGTTGGCCTGTGTGCTGCATGGGGTGGCAAGATCGAATACTCGTCCCGGTGATCGCATTGTTCTATTAGGCGATGGGGCGATCGGTCTCATGTTCATTGCAGCACTATCAGCCGGGTATCGGGTGGGCAAGCCTAGTGAGATCATTGTCTTTGGTGGCAGTTCAGATCGGTTGGCAGTCGCAAGACAGTTAGGTGCAACTCATACTTTTTTACATCGTGAAGTGGCGGATATTCCAGCTCAGGTGCAACAACTGACGGATGGGTGGGGTGCTGATATTGTGATTGAGGCAACGGGGGTGCCCAGTGCTTGGGAGTTGGCGATCGCCTGTGGTCGTCCTGGAGCAACGATTAATCTATTTGGTGGCTGTCCGAAAAATACCAGTATTAATGTCAATACTGAAACTTTGCACTACAGTGAGTTAACCCTCAAAGGCGTTTTTCACAACACGCCGGAATATGTGAGAGATGCTTTGGCATTTATCGCTAGTGGCAATACGCCCTTGGAACTCATGATTAGCGATCACCGTCCCCTCAAAGATCTGGGCAAAACCTTTGAGGAGATGCGCGATCGCAAAGTCATTAAGGTGGCGATGGAACCCTCTGAGTGAGATCCTCTAATGGATCTGTTGTGTGTGAAATGATGGAGCTACTCTGGGGGAGTGGGGGAGTGGGGGAGTGATGATCCTGAGCGACCCGTCTCGCGGTAGGATTTGAAAGTTACTGCGCTAGTGTTCTGCACTAAAGGCTTACCCATGATTCCCTGGTTCATCATTGCGGCGGCGATCGTTGTTGCCTATCTGCTTGGGTCAATTCCTACTGGTTATCTGGCAGCAAAATGGCTGAAAGGGATTGATATTCGCACTGTCGGATCCGGCTCTACAGGGGCGACCAATGTCCTCAGAACCCTGGGCAAACCAGCGGGAATTGCCGTCCTGGCGATCGATGTCTTGAAGGGGGTCTTGGCGATTCTGGGCATGAAGTTCGCCTACCTGTTCATTGTTAACACCCTATGCAATCTGACAGCCGATCAGCAGCAGGTGATGCAGCCCATTCTGAGCGCGATTCATGCAGGGCAGGCGGTTGGTGGTACGATTAGCGATCCGGCGATCGTCAATTGCCTGAATTTTTATAATTCCTACCCCTGGGCGATCGTGGCAGCAGGGTTGGCAGCTATTTTGGGGCACAGTCGATCGATTTTTTTGAATTTCACCGGAGGCAAGTCGGTGGCGACGAGTTTGGGGGTGTTACTCAGCCTTAATCCTTTTGTGGGGCTATGTACCTTGGGTATGTTTCTGATTACGATTGCCATTACCCGCATTGTTTCGATTAGTTCGATCGTTGCTGCGATCAGTACAACAGGTTTTATGTTTCTTTATCAACAACCGCTGGCTTTTTGCCTATTTGCGATCGCAGGGGGCATTTACGTGATTCTGCGTCATCGTGCTAATATTGCTAGACTCTTAGCGGGGCAAGAACCCAAGCTAGGGCAAAAAGTCAACTAGCGATACCAGCGATGTAGGGAGAACAGAAAAATCATCTCGCTGAGAACCTTGCGATAACGCCCTGTATCCAATGGCAACAAACAGATCCTGGCGGGTGGGATATCGATCTGTAATCACTGAAATAGGTAGATTGAGCGCGAGTGCAATATCGTCAAAAGCTAAAAAACAATACAAGCTGATGACCCATGCAAGTTGACAATCCCTGACTAAATCTCACGATAAATTACTTGCATCAGCCGCTATAATCAAGAACTCTAGTAACTTTGGCTGGAATTTATCCCAACGAGGGCGCTCGATTCATCCTCGATCTGAACTACTCACTCTGAATGTGATCTCTGAACCATGCAATTTATTGACCAAGCAGAAATTGAAGTGATTGCGGGCAAAGGCGGCGATGGTATGGTCGCTTTCCGGCGGGAAAAGTATGTTCCAGCGGGGGGACCTTCGGGGGGGAATGGTGGACAGGGTGGTAGCATTCTCCTCAAAGCGGTGGAGAACTTGCAAACATTGCTGGATTTTCAGTACAAGCGCATTGTGCGTGGGGTGGATGGCAAAAAAGGCGGGACTAGCAAATGTACCGGCGCATCCGGGGACGATCGCATTGTGGAGGTTCCCTGCGGCACGATGGTATTTGATGCAGAGACGGATGAGTTGCTAGGGGATCTGACGGTTCCGGGTGATCTTCTCTGTGTGGCATCGGGGGGCAAGGGCGGTTTGGGCAATGCCTGTTTTCTCACCAATCAAAATCGCGCTCCAGAGTTGGCTCAACCCGGACGAGAGGGGGAACAGCGGCGGCTGCGGTTGGAACTGAAACTGCTGGCGGAAGTGGGTATTATCGGACTTCCCAATGCGGGCAAATCCACGTTGATCTCGGTTCTCTCTGCTGCCCGCCCCAAGATTGCTGACTATCCCTTCACGACGTTAATTCCTAACCTGGGTGTGGTTCGCCGACCGACGGGAGATGGGACGGTGTTTGCCGATATTCCCGGTTTGATTGAAGGGGCGCATTTGGGGATTGGCTTGGGGATTGATTTTCTCCGCCATGTGGAGCGGACGAAGCTGCTACTGCATGTGATTGATGCGACGGGAGATGATCCGATCGCGGCCTATCACACCATTCAACAGGAACTCACTGCTTATGGTCGGGGTCTGAGCGATCGCCCGCAAATTATTGCCCTTAACAAAATTGATGCCTTTGATGCTGAAGATCCGGTTTTGGCAGACTTGATTTCCCAGTTCCAAGCCTTAGGGCATGAGTCGATCCTAACGATTTCTGCGATGGGGCAGCTTGGTCTCGATCGCCTCTTGCAAGCGGTGTGGGCAGCTCTGGAAATCCTGAGGGCAGAAGAAGTATCATCTCTGTGATGTATTGGGAGGAGAGTGGGGGAGTGGGGGAGTGGGGAGAGAAATGTCTATGATCCTGATGTGGGGTTGGATTTCTTCCTAAAGTGAGAGCGATCGTCCCTTTACAGAATACGGATATTTTTTGTGAAAGGCTTTACGGTAATTTTACTGACAAATTCCTCAAGGGGGTGATAGGCTAACTCCAGTGGTTGAGCTTGTTATGGTTCCCCCCCATTAGCTCGATCGTTCAGTTGTCTAGTGAGTGAAGCGCTTGCCTGTTTCTAGGATTGTCTAGGGGCGCGATCGCTGCTGTTTTAGTCCACTGTCTTTTTTGTCCAAGGTTACAGCGATTTTTTGTGCTCTCACAGCTCTTTTTTGTGCTCTGATTTTTTGTGCTCTGATTTGGTTGAGTCAAGGCCATAGATTCGATCCCCCTAGCCCCCTTAATAAGGGGGAACCGAGCTAACGTCAGGGATGTAGCGATCGTCTGGAGATTCGTTTACTTCTACTTTTCGGTTCGATTCCCCTAGCCCCCTTAATAAGGGGGAACCGAGCTAACGTCAGGGATGTAGCGATCGTCTGGAGATTCGTTTACTTCTACTTTTCGGTTGGGAAGTCCCCCTTGCTAAGGGGGATTTAGGGGGATCGA
>JAYKGX010000061.1:0-12217 GCA_035285565.1 Synechococcales cyanobacterium | reverse complement strand
TTTGCAGAATCATCAGCGTGCTATCAATCCCGTCATGAATATTGACGGCTTTCATATCTGCTTCATCTAACCGGGAGAAATTACGCAGCGACAGAACAATTTCTCGAATTCGTTCAGTTCCCACTTTCATCGATCGCAGCAGCTTTTTCAAATCTTCTGCCACAAATTCCAGATCCATCTCTTCCATGACTTTTGCGATCGCTGCAACGGGCTGAGGATAATGTTGTTGATAGAGGGCAATGACCTGCAAGAGATCCTGGGTATATTCCAACGCGGGATTGATATTTCCATGGATAAAGTTCACTGGATTATTGATCTCATGGGCAACACCTGCTACCAACTGCCCCAAACTAGACATTTTTTCTGCTTGAACCATCTGGGTTTGGGTTTGTTTCAGTTCCTGCAGTGTTTGCTCTAGTTCATAGGCTTGGATGCGTGCTTGGGTATAAAGATCAGACTGATTAATGGCGATCGCAAACTGCTCCATCACCGCTTGTAGCAATTCAATTTCATCTTCGATCCAATCTCTAGGTTGAGTCAAATGTTCACAGGTAATCACTCCAATCATACCCGATCGAGTTTCCATTGGAATTGCCAATAGCGATCGCATTCCCCACTGTTTCATAATTTTCTGTAAGGTTTGATCCTTCACCTGATCAGCATCCACAATTTCTAAGACCTTTTGCATCATGACATAATTGCTGATAGCTGAGAGATGTTTTGCAGAATGTCGTCCTAGCGAGTTTGGAATAGATTCCGCGTGGGTTTGTTTAATCGTATCCAAATAAGGCGCTTCTTCATCGGCGTAATACCAAGAAAAAGAACAGCGATCGGCTTGGACAAGCTGCCAAATCTCTTTTAATGTGGTTTCTAGGATATTGTTGAAATCGAGAGTATTCCGAATTTTATTAGTTAAACGATTTAATAAATGTTCTCGTTGAGCTTGCGCTTCTAGTTGCTGTTCTGCTCGCTTGCGATCGCTAATATCCCGCACAATAGACAGCGCACAATAGCGCCCTTCATACCAAATGGAAACTCCCGTGACTTCCACGTCAAAGACCGTCCCATCTTTACGCAGATCCAGGGCCTCGGTATGATATTTTTCGCCGCGATGAAGTGCCTCAGCAAATTGTTGAAAGAGTGGGAGGCTATCTGGATGAATAAATTCCTGAGCCATTAGCCCAATCATCTCTTCATAGCTTCGTCCATGCATTGCACAGCAACTGGGATTGGCCTCCAAAACTACCCCCGTATTCAGGTCAATAATCGTCAGCCCTTCCTGCACCGTTTCAAAAATGCGGCGATAGAGCAAATCCTGCTGACGAAATTCGGCTTCAACGCTTTTATTCTGTGCCTCCAAGTGCTTGAGCTCGCCAATATTCCGCAAACTTCCCTGCAGCCCAATCACCTCACCAACCGCATTTTTCACCGCAGCAACACTCGCATGACACCAGAGAATTGCCCCATCCTGCCCTAGGTTACGCACATCATAATTAGAGCACGATTGACCTGTTTGAATTACTTGTTGGATAATCGCCTGGGTGTATTCCAAATCCTCCGGATGCACCAAAGGCAAAAAAGGTTGCCCGATCCAATCTTCTCGCGATCGCCCAAAAAATGTGTCAAAAGCCGGGGATAGATAGGCGATCGTCCCATCTAGGTTGGCGACCCAAATCACATCATTCGATTCTTCCACCAACCGCTTAAAGGTAATCTCATCGATGAGTTGGGTCGCGTGAACCTGCTGCTGCACCGGACAGGCAACTTTCTTTTTCTCCTGAAATAAACAACCATGAGCCGCATGGGTTGGGGGCCTATGCTGTTGATACGCTTGCAACTGTGCCTCCAGATCAGCGACCTGTTGACGAAGTTGGCACAATTCTTGATCCATCGTGATGGCAGAGGCTGGGATGAGATTGGCAGGCGTGAGATTTTCAGTCATATCAAACAGGTAGTTTGAAAAAACACGTAAGCAACGGACAACTCCAAAAAAGGACAACGACGGTCATGGAGTAGCGAACATTTGACTTTATCGTTCCCTACCGTCATATCCCTCTAACCTTGGCTTCACCCCTCGGCTTTTCCCCAGTAAGCTCCCTCAAGCTGGCGATCGCTTTAGATTATAGATATAGCAATCCTAATGGATTGGTGGGGCGAAATTCTGCCTGCACAGGCTTCTAGCCTGTCCCACGTTTACAACTGAAAGAGGATTGCTATATAGATTCATTACAATGCTATTCATTCCAAAAAACTGGACAACCAACTATAAATTAAAATCTATGCTGACCATAGGAAATTTTATCTGTTTTATCCACAACGATCGCCGTTGTATTGAGCAATATTCAGGCTGGACGGTCTGGGCAATCAGCCTTTTCCCTATCTTGGATCCAAAACATCTTCATCCCATTGCAACTCCAGCCATCCCCTAGAAGGGTCTCTTACCTGCCCAGCTCTACCAAGAGATTAGAAAAAATAAGCTTTGGGTTCAGTAAATACAATTTCACGAGTTCAAAGAGTGTGATAAATATTTAAAGTGAACCCATGTAGATGTAACTATGCATCTAATGAGTTCCATTGAATTCAATCTATAAATGAATCTCTATCATCCGTTTGTTAGATTCCTCTGATGCTTTGCTTGACTGACCAGTCAATTGGACTGCTAGCAAGGATAGGTGGGCTATTTAACAGACTTGACTTGTTTTTGAGTTGCTTTTGTGTCATTCACTTTTCGACCCCATCCAGTTAGGAGTTTCAATGAATCACCCATTGCTCCAGTCCATCTGGCTCTTGCCGATCTATCCACTTATTGGAGCCATTCTCTCGGCACTCTGGTTTCCTGGAATCACTCGCCGAACTGGGCCCCGTCCCGCTGGGTATTTAAACATTATTATGACGGCAACCTCCCTCATCCATAGTGTGTTGGCGTTGCCCTTGATTTGGAATCAGCCTCCCATCTCAATCCGCATTCCTTGGCTGAGTGTTGCAGGGCTGGATCTGAGCATTCCCATCGAAATTTCTTCCGTGGCGATCGCAGCAGTTATTGTCATCACAGGCTTGAATTTGCTGGGTCAGATGTTTGCCGTCGGCTATATGGAGCTGGATTGGGGCTGGGCGAGATTTTTCTCACTCTTGGCGCTGTTTGAAGCAGGGATGATTTCCTTAGCATTGTCTGACTCCTTATTTTTTAGCTATATTGCCTTGGAAATTCTCACCCTGGGCACCTACTTGCTGATTGGGCTGTGGTTTAACCAATCCCTGGTGGTGACAGGAGCCAGAGATGCCTTCCTGACTAAACGGGTGGGCGACCTCTTCTTATTAATGGGGGTGGTGGCGCTTTTACCGTTAGCGGGTACTTGGGACTATTCAGAATTGGCAAAGTGGGCAGCAACCGCTCAGGTCAACCCCACGGTCATCACGTTAGTTGGCTTAGCGCTGCTGGCAGGTCCCATGGGGAAATGTGCTCAGTTTCCTTTGCACCTCTGGCTGGATGAAGCGATGGAAGGGCCCGTGCCAGGAACCATTTTGCGGAACTCGGTGGTGGTCTGTGTAGGCGCTTGGGTGTTGATTAAACTGGAACCTGTTCTCTCTCTGTCTGATACGGTGCAAGCGACAGCCGTGTTTATTGGCGCGCTGAGTGCGGTGGGGGCAGCCTTGATTGCGATCGCCCAGATTGACCTCAAACGGACCCTTTCCTATCCCGTGACGGCTTACCTCGGACTGGTGTTTATTGCAGTCGGGACAAGACATACGGAAGCGGCTTGGTTGCTGGTCTTAGCCCATACGGTTTCCATGGCCCTGATGGTGATGAGTTCCAGTGCAGTGGTGTGGAATAGTGTGACTCAGAATGTGACCCAGTTAGGGGGATTATGGTCCCGTCGTCCGGTGTCCGGTGGCAGTCTCCTGGTGGGCTTAGCAGGCTTTATTGCCATTCCACCCTTGGGCGGTTTTTGGGCCATGCTGGAATTAGTCGATGGTCTGTGGAAAACGGATCCTTGGCTAACGGGCTTGGTGCTTTTGGTGAATGCTTTGCTGGGCTTTGGTCTCACCCGTGTTTTCTGCCTAGTATTTAAAGGTCAACCGAATCAAATGACGGAGCGATCGCCGGAAATCCACTGGCCGATGGCGGTGCCGATGATCGTGACCATGGGCTTTGTGTTGCACTTGCCCTTGATTCTGCAAGCTTTGAACCTGCTGCCGGATTGGGCCGTGATTAATAAAGATGCAGCTTTGCTATTGATCTGGTCTTCCATTACAGGTTGCGGACTGGCGGCGATCGTCTATCTGGGTTCAGCGATTCCCAAACCGGTGCAGTTTCCGGTCAAAGCAATTCAGGATCTGCTGGCTTACGACTTCTATACGCCCAAGATTTATCGCAATACGATTATCCTCGTCGTGTCGATCGTCTCCAATATTACGGCTGCTTTTGACCGATATATTGTCGATGGCACGGCTAACCTGTTTGGCTTTGCCACCCTGCTCAGTGGTCAGAGTTTGAAATACAGCACGTCCGGACAATGGCAGTTTTACATGCTGACCATTTTGCTAGGGGTCGCCGTTTTGGGCATCTGGTTAGCCTATCCCCTGCTGTCCAATTTACATTTGCTGATCGGCACCTCCACCCAACCCCTGGGGGAGGCGATCGCTACCCTTTCCAATACGCTCGTTCCTTAAGATTAATGGGGTAAAGACCGATGCTAAGTGCCTTAATTTGGTTACCTTTGCTGGGGGCGGGAGTGATTGGGTTATATCCTGGTCAGCTTAATGCCGCTCGGGCACGCTTGTTTGCTTTGTTGACTGCGATCGCCATCCTGGTATTGACGATCGTCATCCTGAGTCAGTTTAATTTGGCAAATCCTGGGTTGCAGATGCAGGAGTTTCTGCCCTGGTTGTCTACGCTGGGACTGAACTATAGTCTGGCGATCGATGGTCTGTCGTTGCCGATGCTGGTCTTGAGCAGTATCCTCACGCTGGTGGTTGCCTCGAATGGAAATCTGGGTCTCAAGGAAGGTCAAACCCTGGAACGCCCTCGCCTCTTCTATTCCTTGCTGCTGCTAGCCAATGCGGGGCTGGCTGGCGCTTTTATGGCACAAAACCTGCTGTTCTTCTTCCTGTGCTATGAAGTGGAACTCATTCCGTTCTACTTGATGATTGTCATCTGGGGTGGAGTCAAGCGGGAATATGCAGCGACGAAGTTTCTGATCTATACCGCCCTGTCTGGCATCTTGATTCTGGCAGCGTTCCTGGGGATGAATTGGCTAACCCATGCCGCTAGTTTTGAATACAATGCGATCAATACGACTAACCTCGCCACTGGCACCCAACTGATTCTCTTAACGGTCTTGCTGCTGGGCTTTGGCATTAAAATTCCGCTGGTACCACTGCACACCTGGCTGCCGGATGCCTATGTGGAATCTTCTGCACCCGTTTCCATTCTGCTGGGGGGGCTGCTGTCTAAGTTAGGCACCTATGGCTTGATTCGCTTTGCAGTGGAGCTGTTCCCGGAAACCTGGGCTTCTGTGGCTCCCACCATGGCGGTGATTGGGGCAATTTCCATTATGTATGGGGCGCTAGCAGCGATCGCTCAGCATGACATTAAACGCATGGTTGCCTACAGTTCGATCGGGCACATGGGCTATGTGATGTTAGGAATTGCCGCATTGACTCCCTTAAGTATGGTTGGTGCGGTATCCCAAATGGTCAGCCATGGTTTGATTCTCGCCATGCTGTTCTATCTCGTCGGCATTGTGGAATCTGTGGTGGGCACCCGCGAACTGGAAGAACTCAATGGGTTACTCAATCCGATTCGGGGTATTCCTTTAACGGCTTCGCTCCTGGTGTTTGCTTCCATGGCGAGTGCAGGCATCCCAGGGATGGTGGGTTTTATCCCGGAATTTCTCGTGTTCCAGGGCAGCTATCGCACCTTCCCGATTCAGACACTGCTAGCCATTTTAGGCACGGGCTTGACGGCGGTTTACTTTGTCATTTTGCTGAACCGGACTTGCTTTGGTCGGTTAGATAATTTCAAAGCCTACTATCGCCGGGTGACCTTGCAGGAACATGCTCCAGCACTGGCGCTGGCGGTGTTGATTCTGTGGCTGGGGATTCAACCCAGTTGGTTAGTCCGTTGGAGTGAGCAGACCACAACCGCGCTGGTTGTTTCTGCGTTCCCTGGGCAAACTCAAATCGCCCAAAAACAACTTGCTCAAGTGCCTACGATTCAACCCCCGATCGCGCAAACCCCGATCGCGCAAACCCCGATCGCGCAAAATTTGAGTCACCCCAGCTTGCCCCTACCTAGCAAATCCTAGTGAGCCTTGCCATGAACATGCCAGCCACCGACATGAAAATTCCGCCCTCCAAGCATCCTCTCGCAGATATCATCTATCAATTGGAAGCGGGTGGGGCCATGTTGCCGGATACCCCGGAAAACCTGATGCAGATTATTGGCATTTACAAAGCCTATGCAGTGCCGATGGATTTCTATTGGCGCGATCTGCTGTACATTGGCGAACAAGTGTTTCTGGAACCGTTGCCCTTTTTTAAATACTTCATTTCCGATGAGTATTTGCAGCGCCAACACCATTATTCCGGCGATCAAGCAGATCTGCGGATCTGGCGGGGACGCGGTGAGGTGCATCCAGAGCTAGAGGAATTCATGGCCAAGGGCGAGTTGGGGATTAAAATGCCTCGCTTGTTCCATCACCTCTGGCACGATCGCATCAATATGGAATTCGCTGAAGAATGTATGCGATCGATGCTGTGGCACCGCAAGATGTATTGCCCGATGAACCAGTTTGACCCCTACCTGGATTCAGAGGAATACAAGCAAAATGCCGATCGGGCAATCAAGGCGTTCTTCAAGCGCAATCCAGTCATGCTGGGGCTGTATAAGCTGTTTCCCGATATGTTCCTAGAGCAATGTCGGCAAGCCTCCTACTATGCAAACCTGGGATTGTTCTGGGAAGTGATGGCTCCCGTCTTTTTTGAGATGTCGGACATTTACGATGAAGGCGGTTTCAAGGGTGTGCCAGATGCGATGAATTTCCTGGTGAATGGAATTTTTGCCGTTTCCGGTCGTCCCATCTATCACCATGTCTACATTGATGGCGAGTGTTACGAGATCATTCCCAAGTCTAAGGGCTTCACCTGGCTGTATGAAGCAGCATTGCCCTACGTAGAGGCGGTGTTCTATCGCACTTCACCGTTCCGGGGTACCAAGTCTTACAATGCCCAGGCAAAACAAGTGCCGGATCATCAGTCTGATTTCCACTATGGAGTGCTCTATGCCGATAAGTTCCCTGTGGGTACGGCTGGCATTCCGCCGACTTTTCTAGCCCAGGATATGCTGCATTTCCTACCACCTTACTTGGTGGAATACTATCAGCAACATTGTCGTGGGGAAGATGATATGTTGATTCAGTTGGCGATTACGTTCCAGCGATCGATGTACTGTGTGACCTCAGCGGTGATTCAAGCATTGCGGACTGCGTTGTTATATCCATTAGATGATCCCGATCCGGAGCACTTGATGGCCAATCGCAAATTCTTTGAAGCCCAGATGGATCGGTTCCTGCGTCCTGAGGCGAGAATTCGAGCGATTCAGACCGCTGATTATCGGTAATCTCAAGTTCTAGTGCAGATTCAAAAAATTGCCCCTTCCTTCAACCGAGGAGGGGCTTTTATCTGGCTTTCTACTGCAGAATCCTAACTCAGGCAGTTCATGGGAAGCAGTCAAGGATAGAATTCGCAACGGGCAGCATGGTGCTTAGGAATCTCATTAGTCGCTTGCCGCCGCTGAACTCAATTGATCGAGAACCGATCGCGATCCGAAATCACTCGTGAAAATCACTTTTAACCCATCAAGATCACTCTATTTAGGACATGAATAATGCCATTGTCGGCTTCAATATCCGCAGCAAGAACGGTAGCATTTTTCACTTCATTCTTTTTCATGTTTAACGGAATCATATCTCCTTCCAAAGATACGATCGACTCCATGACTTCTAAATCGGCTTTTGTATATTTACCTGAGACGACATGAAAGGTCAAAATTCTCGCGAGCTGAGGAATATTTTGAACCAACGTCTGCACTGTTCCTGGTGGCAATTGCGCAAAGGCCGCATCATTGGGTGCAAATACCGTAAAAGGACCTCCCGTGTGCAGCACATCCACGAGTCCAGCAGCGGTGACGGCGGCGGTCAGCGTTTTGAAATCATCAGAACCGGAAGCAATTTCAGCAATACTTGGCATGGCAGAACCGTTGCTTATCAGATTAGGCATCTCTGCGATCGTACCCCAAATTTGCGCGACCCGGTTGTCTTTTTTCCAACTGAGGGATCTTAAAACAGATCTGGTGGAAAGTTGTCACAGGCTCGCTCCTCTCCGCACTCATTGGTAGGAAGGCAGTTGAAGCAGGATCCCTTAAGTCTTTAGCTGGAGAATAGAGCCATGAAAGATGATCAACGGTTATCAACCAATCAAAGTCGCTGGACAAAATTAGTCCAACGTCTGTTTCACTACGGATTTTTATTTTGCCTCGGGTGCGGTTTGTTTGCTTTTATTTCTACTCTGTTCGGGTATCTCCATTGGTTACAATTTCTAGGGTCGGTCTTAAGTCGGATTGGCACTCGCTTAGTCGCCTTAGTATTAGGAGTATCGGCGATCGCCGCCACCGTGGAAGCAAACCGCGATCGCTAAATCGATGTGAGTTCGCCAAGTTCGTTCTGCCGTGGGACAACGTTGTCCCACAGGGCTTTTCCTGAGATCTCAGCTCAAGCATGGACACCCACCCAGCTTGTCGGATTACTGCGGCGGCAAGGGCGGCAAGGGCGATCGACTGCGAACGATGTAAAAACAATTTTGATATTCCACACCGCCATCAATCGACCAATTGCCCGTAAAGGGACGCACCATGCCACCCCCGATCGATTTGACCACGACATCATATTGACCAGGGGCAACGACATACCGTCCCGTGGGGCCTTTGTTGGGACAAGACTTGGGTGGAGTCTCCGAATAGACTTCGCAATCTTTACAGCCAGCTAATTCCTCTACACGGGGAGTTGCACCGCTAAAAACAATGCGCATTTTCTCGGGGGAATCATTGCGAATTAAAATTGCCCCATCCCGTCCTCCGGTTCGTCCGCTCTGCACCGGCTGGGGAATCACGCCCCCATTTTTAGCTTTGGCTTCAGCCACCATCGCCTGAATCCACTTAGCTTTCACAGTTTCGATCGTGGGGTGTTTTGGATAGCGATCGATAAACTGTTCATACAAAATCCCTGCTTGGTCGAAATTACCCGCTTTCGTATAGTTATCGGCGCAGTCTGCATAAAAATTGGGGATCTCGGTCTCGGTAAAGAGTTGAACCTGTTTAAAGCGATCGATGGCGCTGCAGGCTTCTGGGGTGGCGAGGGCTTTCAGAGAAGATTTTTGTTGCAGTTGGCGCACCTGTTGGCGTACCGTTGCCATGGTGCCTGTGTCATAGCGATTGATGAATTCCACGTACTGTTTCCAGGCTTGCTGAGGTTTTCCAGCCACTTGCAATTTTTGGGCCGCGATTAAGGCATCACATTCTGCTTTGACAGCCGTGAGTTTGGCGCGTTCATCTTCTCCGAGATCTTCCGGGGTGAGTTTTTCCAAGGCCGCGATCGCATCGGGGCAGTTCCCAGCATTGTAGGCAGTCAGCCCTTCGTCATAGCGAATTTTGGCTGACCAGGTGTTTAAGGCTTTGGGCACTAAAAAGATGCCCAGTAAGACAATGGGAAGCAGACAGCCTAGTTTGCCTAGCCAGTTGGAATTCGATGCCATGTTCCTGACTCCTCACGATCGTGTTGGGGATAGTGAATCCTATATCGGATAAGTTCTTGCCTATGCGCTTGGGAGAGCCGTAAATGCATCTCTACAAGTCATTCCCATAGATTATCCTACAGGGCAAAGTACTAGAACCAGATTCGCTAGGCTATTGCGATCGCGCGCTCCCTAGGACTTGGAACTGTTACAAATTGCAAGAATTGGACGAATCGATATTATACTAGTCGAGAGATCGTGAACTAGTCGAGATCAAACTAATCGAGATCAAACTAATCGAGATCAAAGACTCGGCGCAGAACCGCTTCATTTTCGGGGGTGATCGATCGCTCTTCATTTTCAATCAGCGAGATTAAGCCCTGGCTCATACCCGTCAAAGTCGAAAGTTTGCGTTGGCTCCATCCACGGGCAACTCGCAGTTCCTTCATCTGTGTACCCGTCATGGATTGAACTAAGCTCAGATCCGCCGCTGCTGTTTTGAGCGTTTCTTCTGGCAGGAGCGATTGCCGCCATTCTTCCTTGGGTTTAATCCACAGTTGCGCCGCCAGCAGTTGATCAAAAAAACCACGGGGGCGCTGAGAATTTTCCCGCCCAAAGCCAAAGGGTTGAATTTCCTTAGGATAGGTTTGCGGATCGAAGTGAATATCCCAACCGCGATCGTGCAGGGTTAGCAAATCATCATCCCAGGTGCTGGCGAGTTTTTTGCGCAGTTCACTCTTTTGGCGAGCTTCTTCCACTTTGTTATGCCCGTAGGCGACTTCCATCAACACTTGCACATTTAAGGGCGATCGCTGGCTGTATTGAGTTTGAAACAGCAACCACACCATTAAACGCGCTGCCCCTTCTCGATGCTGCCAAACACTCATCACCCCTTCTAACACATCTTGCGAGAGGGTATTGTGCTGGCAATAGGCAATGCGATCGCGTCGTCCCTCTTCATTGAGAAAATGCCGCGCCCACAGCCCAGGTTTGACGACAAAGGTAATCCCAGACAGTTCTTTCTTGCCAAATAAATCCTGCTGATAGTGATACCGAGTTGCCATCAAATGCCATAGCCGCCCTTCTTCTACCGTAAAGCCCTTCACCTTTCCCTGCCGAGGCCAAGAAATATAGGTGGTAAATTTACAGGGCTGTTTGGCAATTTCTTCAATCAGGGCGAGCTTTTCCTGCTTATTTTTATCCGTGCGCTTCTTCAAGCCCAGGTAGGCCTCAATCTGTTGATCGGTAATGACGAGTTCCTGCTCCCAGGGGCGTTCCAACTGAGCTGCATGGGCCGCATAGATCAGGTGCATACAAGCGGCTCGAATATCAAAGGTATCGATCACCGCAAGGGCAGTGGCTCCCGCTAGGGTAGAGGGATGTTCGTCCTCTAGGTTTTCGGTGACCCAAAAGTGGATTGCGCCTTGCCCATTGCCAATATCTTTGGTGTAGGAGAGCTTGCCATTGGGATCTTGGGACCAAGGAAGGTGCTGCCGTTGGGTCAGAATATTGCTGGCTTCCCAAATCGGAAAGGCAGAAGCCATGCGAGTGGTGCGTCCATTGGTAAACAGAGTCGGGCTGGCCGGAGGATGGGCTGCTGCTTGCGGCTCAGATTCAGGACGTTTACGACTCATAGGGCAATTCTCATGAAGGCTAGAACCTTTGGAAGGCAGGTGGAAACCCGCGATCGCACATATTAGGAATTGCCCTCATGGTATATCAATTCTAGAAACTTGATCATTCCGCATCACAAATTCATTCGGCTTGCGATCGCTACAATTGAGGGGAACTGGCTCAGTAAGAGACTTGCATCATGCCCAAAGTCCTCGATCCCAATGAAACCTATACCTTCAGCCGCTATTTTGATTTACCTTTTACCCCAGAGGATATTTTGGCAGATTTAGGCTGCACCTTAGAGCGGGTCGATCGTGAGGAGTTGCCCTATACAGAACTGCCCTTAGACTGGCTACCAGCCCTGACTGACAGGATGCGCCGCCGCCTCAAACGGATCAATCCCACTACGGAACAAGCTCGCCGGGAAGCTTTGATTTTTCCCTTAATTGACCAAATTTGCGATCAATTGGATTATTTGATCAATATTGAATATCCGCTCAATGTCAGTTCTTGGCTCAAGGGCACCTTGGATTACTATATTCCTAGCCCGAGCCATTTTCTGATTATTGAAGCGAAGCAATCTGACCTCACCAAAGGATTTACCCAACTGGCGGTGGAATTAATCGCCCTCGATCGCTGGGTTGAAACCGATTGTCCTGTTCTGTATGGGGCTGTGACGACGGGGGAAATTTGGCGATTTGGTCAGTTCGATCGCGCCACCCGCCATGTGATTGAATATTTGCCCCTACATCCTGTGCCCCAGGAGTTAGAGGTGGTTGCGAGAACCTTGATGGGGATGTTGCAGGCAGGCGAT
>JAYKGX010000060.1:0-20274 GCA_035285565.1 Synechococcales cyanobacterium | reverse complement strand
ATTTTTGATATAGGCTTGCACGGTGGGAGTCACCCAGTTCACAGCCGCATGACCTGCCAGACCAAAGCCAAATTCTTTGCCCCCGATCGGGTTTTCCTGCAGCCCAAAATTATCGCTAAACAGGTTGCTAATGTTCTCAGCCACGAAGGCATCTTCTGTTTCACTGCTGG
Organism: Synechococcales cyanobacterium; assembly: GCA_035285565.1. Lineage (GTDB taxonomy): Bacteria > Cyanobacteriota > Cyanobacteriia > Leptolyngbyales > Leptolyngbyaceae > JAYKGX01. Next base: position 20,104 of record JAYKGX010000060.1, on the reverse strand, counting down.
GGGGTTGGTAACCCGTAGCCACGCCCCCAGCCAAACCGACATTGTAAATTTTCTGGTCTGAGGTAGCCTTGACGGTGAGATTGCCATTGGCGGTGACACTGCCTAACACGCTGGGGGTATTATTGCCATCGCCAATGAAGGCCAATACATTGGAGGTAATTTTGTTAATGCCAGCGCTGACCCCAATCCCAGCTGTGCCACTCACCGCTAAGCCGCCAGCACCATTAGCCATCAGGGTGAGATCGTTGGCTGTCACGGCAACGTCTCGCTGAGCTGTGACGATCGCGCCATCATCGATGTAAGCAATGGAATTATTGTCTAACACTGCAAAACTGACTGCACCATCCACCCCAACCCGATCGGACTGACTCCCCGCCTGCGCTAACGTAATTAGATAGTTAAATGTATCGGCAGCTACCGTCACATCGCGGGCAGCGGAAACTTTAGCGCGATCGGCAATGAAGGCTTTAGCACTATTTTTGTGGGTCACCACATCCACCGATCCACCAATGCCCACATCTCCCCCCTTCGATCCCCCAAAGTAGGAGGATTTGGCATTGGCGAGTCCTGCCTGTCCAGCTAAGTTGAGTGTGGTGACGCTGGCATTGGCCGTGACTTGTACCGTTTGAGTCACCGTGGGGGTTGTGAGTTTTTGATTGATTTGGGCCCCTTCGTCAATATAGGCTTGGGCGGCATTGTCGATATCTAGCACAATCACACTGCCGGAAATGCCCGCTTTCCCCTGGGGCTTCACCGTGGCTCCAGAGTGCGCCAGGGTGGTGGAAACCTTGCCTAAATCGCCTGTTTGGGATTTCAGCCCGCCCAGAATGCCATCCAAGAACAGCGCCTTCACTTTGTCCACCGTGACTTGCCCATTGCCCCAAGCCGCCGAGATCTCGGCATTGGCATCATCCGCGAAGGTTTGCCCACTGGGTAATTCTCGACTGGGTAAGGCCAAATCGAACAGGAATAGATTAAATTTCCGAGCAACGGTGGCATCGGCGTTCACCAACAGGGTTTGACCGGCATCGACACTGGCATTTTTACCAATCACCGCATTGGCTTTGTTGGCAAAGTTTGCGACGACGACCCCACCGCCCACACTGCCCAAGCTGGCATCCCCCGCACTGGCCGACGCACTGGCTTGGGGATTATCTTCTGCCTTGGCGGTAATGTTCACCTTGCCATTGGCGAAAATGATGCCGCCCTCACCCACCAGTGCATTGGAAGTATTCTGACCTTCGGCGATCGCGATTCCAGCGGCGATCGAAACTTTGACCCCCTTATTCTGCGCCTGCCGGAAGAAATTGCTGATCTTGCCCCCGCCCCGATTCAGGCTTTGTCCCAGCTTGAGGGGCGTGGAGATCGAGAATTTTGCCGTTGCAGAGGCTAATTCCCCCCCCACTTTTTGCACAGCACTGCCAAAATCTTTTCCGGCAGAACCGAGGGCAGGCGCAGAGACGGAGGCGGAGGAACCTGTAATATTTTTCAGATTAATCGATTGGGCATCCAGGGTCGTGTCTGCTCGACTGGTGATCGTGCCATTCACCACTGCCGTGGCATTAGACTGAAAATCACTCAGCGCGATCGTCGCCCCCACCCCTGCTGGACCACTGGCCTCAAAGCCGAAAGCTGTTACTTTATTTTCAAAGGCATTGGTGTTCTGGGCGCGGATGATCGCATTCAAAGCAGTAACGGTCGCCCCTTTTTGCACCTCAGCCGTGGAGGTGGAGATGGCTTTGGCGTAGGAAATAGCAAGTTCGCCCGCCAGTGCCCCTTGGAGAGGTGATGCGAGGACAGCGACATTGGCAACATAGGTGGCCAGCTCTAGGGTGTTGTTGGTTTGCGCCAGCATCTCAAAGGAATTGCCTGCTTGGATGGTAGCGCCTTGGGTGCCGTTGCCTTTGAGGATCACCTTAGCGGTGGGTGTTGAACTGGCATAGGTGATGCCTAGATAGCCACCAACCTTGGTGAATTGAGCATTGGAGCGGGCATTGGATTTCATCGTCACATCGTTCGTGGCGGTAATCGCAGCACCGGCTTCTAGGGTGAGGGTGGCGATCGCTTCTGATCGCAGCGCCGTTGCCGCAAATGTCCCGTATTGCAAGAAGAAGGGTTCATCAATTTCAGTTGCCAATTGGGTTTCTGGCAAGATGGTCTTGGCAACCACATCCTTGAAGGGATCGGCCGTGCCATTGTTGCGGTAGAAGACAGGCAATTGCGCGGGACCGACGACCACCACATCCCGTTTACCATCGCCGTCCAAGTCCCCGATCGCCGCTGCCCAGGAATTGCCGGGAAGGTCGGAATCTAGCTTGAGGGCCGTTCCACTAAGGGGATTGGCGGTGCCATTATTCAGGATCACTTGATGACTGGGGTTGCTTGCGACACTAGCATCAGCCAACACCGTCAGCACCAAATCCAACCGGCTATCCCCATTCACATCCGCCAGGGAAACCGAGGTGACGTTACCATTCTTCGCCGGATCGCCGCCAGTAGCGATCGTCTGGGCAACATCGCTGAAGGGCGTAGCCGTGCCATTATTCACAAATAGCCGACTCGGTTGCCCCACATTCCCCAGCACGAGATCGATCCGCCCATCGCCATTCACATCCCCTAGGGCGATCGCTCCCGTAGCATCGGTGCCATTGCCGATCGTTTGAGGTGTACCGCTAAAGGGATTGCTGGTGCCGGTGTTGAGGAAAAGGCGTGTTGGGGCGGGGGCAGGGGGGTTCGTCCCAGGGGTGGGAGCTTGGGCCTGGATGACATCGAGTCGCCCATCCCCATTCACATCGGCTAAGGCAATCGCTGTCGTGCGATCGGTTGCACTGCCAAAGGTCAGCGCAGGGTCGCTAAAGGGATTAGCGGTGCCACTATTTAAAAAGATTTGACTCGGAGCTTGTTCATTGCCGAAAATGACATCCAGTCTGCCATCTCCATTCACATCTCCCAACGCCACTGCGATCGTCGTTAAACTATTCGTGAAATTGATCGGGGTCACATTGCTGAAAGGATTTGCTGTCCCATTATTCAGTAAAAGCTGAGAAGCTCCCCCAAAGTTCCCCAACACAATATCGAGTTTACGATCGCCGTTCACATCGCCCAAAGCTACAGCCAGAGTTTGATTGGTGCCGCCCAAGTCAATGGCTGTCACGTTTTTAAATGGATCGATCGTGCCGTTATTTAAATACAATTGAGACGGCGCATCCGTATTCCCCACAATCATGTCTAATCTGCCATCCCCATTCACATCACCCAAGCTGATGGCTCGTGCATCATGCACGAAATTTTTGGCTAAATTAGCCGTTTTAGCTGTTGATGCCTCAGTTGTTGCAGTTACATTACGACCTGTAATTGTGGCATTGCCAATATCAATCGTTGCACTGCTTTGTTTTTGGTTGAGTAATATACTCTCCAAACTGAGTTCTGTGGTATTAATCACCTCTAAGGTGACATCTCCCTGACTCGTAATGGTCACTGCATCTGGGACTTTAATACTATTGCCAGCTTGCACCGTCAGATTGCCCCACAGGTTTACGTTGCCCAACACCACATCATCTGGATCAGTAATGGTGATGGGTCCTGTAAAAATAATATCCAGTGGCTCAATAATGATGGTGTCAACGCCGCCACCCGAGTTGAGGGTTAAATCTGTAATGTCAGTTAGGATGGTGGTGGCAAAGGTGTTGTTGTCACTTTGAATTACCAAGCTGCCCAGAGCCGCCCCCGCCTTAATCCGAATCTGATCAGCGGAGGCAGTGGCTGTGAAACTCGCCAACACAGCATCATAGGTTATGAGATCACTGACGTTCGCTGCGAGGGCGGTTTCGATCGCACCCCTGTTCCATTCCAAATTCCAGTTGCCGCCCAGGGCTGCGCTGCCTGTCAGATCAACTGAAGCAGCCACATCCGCGCCGGTGAGATGCCCCAAGTCGGTCACAAACCGAGATCCGAGGTCTCCGGCAGCTACCTCACAGCCATATAGCACCAGATCAGCGGTCGTGGTTAAGGCCTGTGCCCAACTGGCGATCGCTCCCTGATACTCACCCCAGAGAGTTTGTTCTGTCAGGGTTGTATTGCCCAACTGGAGGGTGCCTGCACTGCCGTGGGAAAAGAGATGAACCGCTGCCACATCCTGGTACTGGCTGAGGATGTGGGTGATTTGCAGAATACCATCCTGGGCGGAATCTAGCAGAAAAACGGCTTTACCAGGCTTAATGCTTGCGATCAGGCGATCATAGTCGGTCACACCTGCATCAATGAAGACAAGTTCTGTAGGGGAGACTAGGGAAGGTGCTAAGGGCTGTTCGGTTTGGGCTGCTAGGGTGTTGAGGAGAGATGCCTGGGAATCTAGGGCAAAAAAGGAAGGCGGGATCGGATCTAACCCCGTGCGATCGCTGACCCAGTTGCCAAGGGCTAACTCTGAACTAGCAGGGAATTGCCATGATTGATGAGAAGAGGAAGGCAATTCTGCATCCAACCCTTGGAGCGATCGATCTAAAGAAGATAAATCTAAAGCAGATAAAGATTGATGCGGAGTGGGAGTGAAAGAAAGATCCCGATCGCGGCCATGGGAAAACAGCGAAATCGACAGGGGGGCACCTGATTCCGAAGTCATGAATTTATTCCTTGGCAAATACACCCTAGAAGAGCACAGCGGGTAAAACAGTCATAATGAACTGAAGATTGCAGAGCTATGATTTAGCAGCACAATCCACCGATTGAGTTGTCAAATTAAGTGATGGGAAAAACAACATGAGTGCATGAAAAGCACAAGTCACCTAAGTCACTCGCACCACGCGAAAAAATTGTCAGACCCTCGTCGCCACCCTAACTTCTTGGGCTAAGAAGCTTACAATGGCTCAAAACTGAATCTGAATATCTATGTAGCATGAAAAATCCATTCCCGTGAAAGCCGTTAAGGAAAATTAAAAGATTCGACCTTGCTAAATGCAGAAATGAATCCAGCAATAACAGCTAAATCTCCATCAAATATTCCCATTTTCTCGCATCACACATGGTTTTGGGCAGGATTATCACCCTTCATCAATTGCCAACTCCGATCGCCACGAATGTGATGTTTATTTATCTTTCGCGAGAAGAGAAATTGAACAGAAGTTGAACTTTTGCAAAAGTTCAACTTCTGTTCAATTTCTGGCACCCCGATCGCTCTGGTGTTGTCTATTCGGCTTCTAGCATGATCTCTCTAGCCGCAACGCACACGACGATGGGTTCGCCTCGTTTGCGGACGAGTCGGCTCCAGGCATGGGCGCTGATGAAATTGAGAATATGCAAAAGCCGGATCGTCGCTTCAACGGCATCGGCATCCCCGCTCAGTTGCAGGTTGATCTGTTTGGTATAGCGTTTCATTGGGTTTCCTCAAACATGAATGACGTGGACGAGGAGAACCCAAAAAACTAGCCGCCCCGTTTTCTGACATGGCAAAACAGGGCGGCGTGGAATGCTAAAATGCAATCCAGGTCACCATGCTGGCGTTAGCAGCTTGGGGGCTTAGCGATCGTTTTGAGCTGGAATCTCATGGCGATCGCGCTAGGTTTTTGGGCTTAAGCAGTAGAAAATTACACAATCATCTACAACTCAATCATAGAACTTTAAAGGCGATCGGGGTTCCTGTCAACCTTGCCGAGATGGAAAATTTTGGCGGGGGGAAACCTCAACCCACTTTGGGATCGACTGCGCTTGAATGTGCCCCATGATTTGAACTGGGTGTATCCGCTTTTCGCGCAGCAATTGCCCCTCAGTTGTGGATGGATTCATTTGCCACATGCTAATTCAATTGCAATTAATCATTCTTGATGGTGACAGGTAAAGTTGTTTTGTAACTCATGAATCGATCGCATTAGTGCTTTCATTCCTGTGTCGCCCCCACATAGAACATTCAGGTTGGTTTCTGCAGTTTAGAGAACTGTAGTATGCTAATAACGTGAGGCAGTGAAGGAAAAATAAGTCATGGGGCAAGGGCAAGCAATCGTCGAGAACTATCCCAGTTTCTCGCTCATTTTGGAAACGGAAAACCTAGAAACGTCTGATGTGCAGGGACTGTTGCAATCCATGGCTTCCCTAGCCGCCCAAGACCCCTCTCCTGCCCTAGCCAACGAAGTTTTGTTGATTGACAGTGGGGATACGCCGCCGGAACTGTTAGCTCAATTACAAAGCTACTATCCCTGGTTACAAGTCAAAACCGCACCCCCCGGCACAGAGTATTACGCCGCCAAAATGCTGGGAGCCGAATGGGTCACTGGCGAGATCGTGCTTTACTACGACTCGGATTGTATCTATGCTCCAGATTGGTTGAGTACAATGCTTCAGCCTTTCCAAGATCCCGCAATTCAAATTGTGGCAGGGGAAACGACCACGAATGGGGTCGGCATTTATGGCACCGCAATGGCCTTGACCTATATTTTTCCCCAATATTCCAACGATCGCCAACTCACCCCCACCGATCAGTACTTTTTAAATAATGTGGCATTCCGGCGGCAGGTATTGCTGCAACTCCCGATTCCGACCCAGTTACCCCTGTATCGAGGTAATTGTGTGCTGCATGCCCATCAACTCCTAGAGCAGGGTTATCAAATTTGGCGGCAACCCAAGGCGCGATCGCTCCATGCCCCGCCTAACGGTTTCAACCATTTCTTCTGGCGATTCCTTTTGATTGGGCACGATCTGTATTGGCAAAAACAAATCCTGCGCGATCGTCACCAGACCCCACTCAATCCGCCCAACCAACCCCTAGCACAAACCCGACCATCTGATGATCCAACCATTAGTGGACGCGGCAAGTTGGATATTTTTCGCGATCGCGTCAGCAAGATGATTCAGCGCGATCGTCGTCATGCCTGGTTTCTACCCGTTTGCATTCCCATTGTGATCGTTTCTGCAATGCTAATCTACATCGGTTATCGAATCACGTTGCGTCATCCGCACTACCTGCGTAATGCCTTCTATCGCCACTATGCCATGGAATCTACGATCATTTGATAGACCAGAGTTTGATACGCTAGGTGAGCTGTTATGCTGCTGTCCTGCTGACTGGGCAAAGAGCAGGATCTTTTGCCGATCGTGTAGAAGTTGCTACCATAGGCTGATCAGCATCTGAACCGACAGGCTGTATCTGGGAGAGTATCGTTTCTATGAAGCAGTCTTCTAAACAGACCTGCAAAATGTAACCCGTTCGGCAATCCCAGAAAGTGTCAGTTTCTGGGTTGGCACAAGGCAGAAAACGTTGATGCACTAACGTGTTCCAAAACTTTTGATAACTGGTGTTTGTGAGAATTAAATCAATGTGATCGCCCACGAGAGTGGCTTCTGGTAATTGATCAGTCTTCTGATCCGGTTTCAAATGGTCTTTTGTAAGGATGGGTACAGTGTCTTCCCAGGAGAAGTAGCAAATTCCTGCACTCCAAATACCGAGTTGACTCAAAATGATGTGGTCAATCTTAAATCGATGCAAATCCCGTGACAGGAAAGCAAGAACTTGTTCGAGGTTCTCACGTTGAGCGTAGATCGGTCGAGATCGTAACATTACGGGTTCTCTCCTAACTTAGAATGTTATTAATCTTACAATTAAGCAATGAAGATTTGGTGAAGAGCATGACTCTTAATGTTCTGATTGCCACCTAAATGTCATATGGCAATCGTTGGTTTAGCTTAATTAGGTTAAAACTTAATTAGGCTAAAACTTAAAACGTTGTTTGCTTGCTTTCAGGAGGTATGAAGCAATCCGATTTGATTCAAAGTAAAAACCATTCAAATTCCCCCATTCTGGGGGAATGAGGGAGCAAAAAAGAGGTGATTCCCATGAAGGATTTCGGATTGCTATAGCAATCCTCTTTCAGTTGTAAAAGTGGGACAGGTGTCTAGCCTGTGTAGGCAGAATTTCGCCCCACAAATCAATTAGGATTGCTATATATCGATAGACGAAATATAGGAAAGGTACCCTAATAGATAATGTCAAGTTCATTACAAATTTATGAAAGTTATACTTCCCGAATCAGACCATCCCCCTTAATCCGCAAGCGTCTCCCGCGCCAGAAGACTTGATTGCCAAAACATCCCATTAACCAAATCCAAAAGCTTAAAATATCACGAAAGGGCAAGAGCCATAACCATTTTACTAATCTAAATGCAGACATATACCAAATCGCAATTCCAGCTTGCACATAACGCATGGAAATGGTTAAAACGAATACAATTGCAGAGAGGGAATTAAACTTGTTGACTAATAGAAGGGATAGAGCAAAGAATAAGCCATAACAAAATACCATCGTGTAGTAAATTGCACCTCGATTAAATCGAATGGTTCTCGACCAACGCAATTCTCGCTGATAAACTTGCGACAAAGATTCCCGGCCCGTATCGGATTCCATAATCAAACGCGAAAGTTCTACTTGATATCCGGCAGCAGCAACCCGTTTGCCCAGGTTATAATCTGAGCCAATCCGGTTTAAATGCAGACCTCCAGCAGCTTCTAGCGTCACTCGATGCAGGGCCATCGTCATGCCGATCGCAAACCGTAGTCCCCCATCCATGGCACGGGCAATTAATGCACTGGGAATAAAGTCACAACACCGTCCTAAAGATGCAATCGCACTGCCCCAATAATCCGGATTCCGTGCAATAAAGGCGCAGGTAATCATGCCAATGTCACCATTCAGCAACGGACTAATCACTGTTTGGATATAGTCTGGTTCAACCCGAATATCACTGTCTGCCAAAATCAACCAATCATACTGAGCTGCTTCCACAAGATAACTGAGCGTACTATCTTTATGATTTACTCCCCTTGGTGTTAACCCCGTAAAGAGACGCACTCGATCGGGATAGGTTGAATGTAGTTTTTGCAATATCGGCACTGCTGGATCGCATGGATCCACAACCCCAAACAAAATTTCGTAGCGATCGCACTGTTGATGGCAGAGCGAAGTCCAATTTTCCCAAGCCCCCTCATCTAAACCGCAAATGGGAACCAAAATCGATACATCACTCGGCATCATAGCACTGCGGGGTTGGGGCTGACGAAAGAATCGAAGCGTCTGCCAGATGCAAGCTAGGTAAAATGCCTGAGCACTCAGAATCAAAAATAAGACAATTCCCTGTACAACCCACATGTCATCAACCTTGTATCTACAAACCTTTCATGCCTTACATCCGTTACTTTCTCAAAGCAGCTCACTCAAGCTAAGTATGGAGAGTATTTAAACTGATAGTCTATCGCAGCATGACGCCAAGCTCCCTGACAGCAACTGATAAAAAGTCCTGTCACAAAAATGCGTGAGCTTCTCTCACTGGAAACCCACGCAATCTTAGGTAATGCTAAATCAACTGTAATAATTCCAAGAAAGCAATCACCTGCCAGCAGTGATCAACAGTCAATCCTTGAAATCAAAGGGGATATCCAATAGACGATCGCCAAATGGGTGGCTTGCATCAGTCAACAGGGGTGGATGCAGTGGGTTGGATAATGGCTCATGATTTTCAAGTGCCTTCCTGGAAAACATCTTGCACTAGCCAGCTTTCAATAACTGCTCAAACCAAGGCTGAAATTGATCTCGGCGAAAAACCTGTGCTCGCTGGCGATAATCGAAGCGCACCAGACTTGGAATACCATGCTGATTTAGACAACTCTTTAACCAAGTTGCAACACCTTGATTGATGCCTGGTGCCATTTCTGCTTGGAAGGGCCCATACATCAACACCAGATAGGTGTGGTGTTGCAGAGGAGCATCTTGCTCAATCAGTCGGATCAAATTGGGGTGGGACGAGCGATCGGAACGACCAGAATTCTCGCGATGTCCTTTGGGTTTGACCCAACGATGCTCAGTGTGAGATTCAGTTCTTGATTCTGGGGCAGCAGTCGATCGTTCATGATGCCCCTTCGGGGACTTGCGGCTAAAAGGCCTTTGCGACATAAAACTCCTTTGAGTAACGTCTAGTGACGATGCGGTCCTATGCTCAATACAAGCAGATTGACCAACCTCTCACGCCTTCCGTTCAGTGAATAGCGCTTAGGTTATAACTGACATTCAGAGCGAAACCTCATTCGTGAAGGAGGCTCGCTGAAGGGATACCAAAAGCAGATTGATCCAACATCCTACATATCCTTGTCCAACCTCTTCCCAGATTGACATTCTGTCAACCGGTTATGGACTGATACTCATCCCGATGTGGCTCAATACTCTATTGGCTGACCTCCGAATCGACACCACATCACCAGGATGCTTAACACCAACAGGATGTTTAGGTCGATCGGAGTCATATCCGTGCGCTTGACACCTATCTTTCTGACAGCGATCTGCCTGACAGTTACCCACTTCCGAAATCCAGTCCCAATACCTGCGTGCTTCAGATTTACTATCTAGATTGGCCATCAATGTATCAGGGATGGATCATTAGGGATGGATAGTTGAAGAGAAATGTCAATCTTTATAAACCTATGGTATATCCTTTTGCAAAAAACAGCAAATCTTTTTATTAATTTTGTTAATGCTATGTGCTAGCAGCAGGCTGCGGGACGAGCTGTGTCACCGCTGCGGAGAAGCCAGAATCCAATTTCTTGAGGCGGAGCTGCCTTTACGAGGGGCTTGATTCTCACCTGGTTTTCGCCAGGGTTCGATCGATTTCTACGTTATCATTACTTGACCCAAGGCTGTCTCACTCGCTTCATCGCTTCGTAAATCTGCTACCTTGGTAATCCAGAGATAATTCAATAGTCTTAACAACGACGGTAACACCATGACTGTTTGCGAATACCGCCCTGGTTTAGAAGGCATTCCTGCCACCCAGTCCAGCATCAGCTTTGTCGATGGGCAGAAGGGGCTTCTCGAATATCGGGGAATGGAGATTGGTGAGCTGGCAGCCAAGAGTACTTTTCTGGAAACCGCCTATCTCCTAATTTGGGGGGACTTGCCTAGTGCTGAGGAACTTGCTGATTTTGAACGGGAAGTGCAGCTCCACCGTCGCTTGAAATATCGGATTCGCGACATGATGAAGTGCTTTCCTGAAAGTGGGCACCCGATGGATGCGCTGCAAGCCTGTGCTGCTGCTTTAGGTCTGTTCTACTCCAAGCGTGCTCTGGATGATCCGACTTATATCAGAGCGGCGGTGGTGCGTCTCCTGGCTAAGGTGCCCACCATGGTTGCAGCCTTTCAAATGATGCGCAAGGGCAATGATCCGGTGCAGCCTCGGGATGATTTAAGCTATGCAGCTAATTTTCTCTACATGCTGAATGAACAAGAGCCGGATCCCCTCGCAGCCCATATTTTTGATGTGTGCCTAACCCTCCATGCCGAGCATACGATCAATGCTTCCACCTTTTCAGCGATGGTGACTGCCTCTACCTTAACGGATCCCTATGCGGTTGTGGCTTCCGCTGTTGGGACGCTGGCGGGTCCCCTGCATGGGGGGGCTGCTGAAGAAGTGGTGCTGATGCTAGAGGAAATTGGCTCGGTGGAAAATGTGCGTCCCTACGTTGAAGCCTGTATCCAGAAAAAGCATAAAATCATGGGATTTGGGCATCGGGTCTACAAGGTGAAGGATCCACGAGCTACAATTTTGCAAGAGCTGGCAGAAAAGTTATTTGATAAGTTTGGGCAAGATAGTTACTACGACATTGCGGTTGAGCTAGAAAAAGTCGTGGCGGAGAACATGGCGGTGAAGGGAATCTATCCCAATGTGGACTTCTATTCTGGGTTGGTCTATCGCAAACTGGGTATTCCTACGGATTTATTTACCCCTGTGTTTGCCATTTCGCGGACGGCGGGCTGGTTGGCGCATTGGAAAGAACAGCTTGCAGAAAACCGCATCTTCCGGCCTACACAGATTTACACAGGTCTCCACGGAGCACCCTATGTGCCCATTGAACATCGCTAACCTCTAGAGTTTATGGCTCGATCGCAGATGGATAAAAGCATTCCCCGTTTAATCACTTGATGGGTCTCGCCCCCCTTCCAATAAAAAAGGGTATCTGACAGGATAGATCTGTGACGATTTTCAGGAACTCCAGCCCTCAGAAAGTTCTGGGGGTTTATTTTTTGCATAAAGCGATTTTTATCGCAAACAGACTTTTATCGCAAACAATAGAGAGGCTCCCCCCTGCACTGGATCTTGCCTTCTTACAGCCGTTTTTAGATCAATTTGCTTAGATCAATTTGCTTAGATCAATTTCTAGATCAATAAGCCACGTTCCTTCACCCCCTCACCCCGCTCCGCTTTCAAAGTGTGTTTCACCCAACTGAAAAGTGTGGTAAGTATCGTTGGGACCCAAAGCTTGGAACCCGAAGCATAGTCTCCATTGATTGTCTATAGGCTTTGCTCTAATCTAAATTAGACTATCCCTCAATCTACTCAATACCTATAATGCCGATAAATCCATGGGTCACGCGATCGTCGGTTGGCAATAGGAAGATATACTGTGAATGGCTTTAAGATCTGTGAAGCTCTCGGTGCATCTCGTGGTGGAGCCGAAGAAGCGCACGGTCACCTGTAAACTGCTGCGAGTGTGGGGACGCATGAATCCCGGAATTGACCTACAAGGAACTTTTATCGAGTCGCTGAAGAGCTTGGGTCTACCCCCTGGTGCAGCGAAAGCAATTTGGATGCCACTGCCGATGCTGATTATGCTGGTGGCATCAACGGTTGCCGTGCTTGTGGTTGTCTGGCTAGAGCGAAAAATCTCAGCCGCAGCCCAACAGCGCATTGGTCCAGAGTATATGGGCCCCCTAGGCAGCTTGGTCTCCCTGGCAGATGGCTTGAAGCTGATTTTTAAAGAAGATATCCTTCCCTCTAAAGCCGATCCGCTCTTATTTACATTAGGACCGATGATTGTGGTCATCCCGGTCTTCCTCTCCTACCTAGTGGTGCCTTTTGGGCACAACCTCATCATTACAGATGTGGGAATGGGGATTTTTCTATGGATTGCCCTGTCTAGCATTGTGCCGATTGGTCTTTTAATGTCCGGCTATGCCTCTAACAATAAGTATTCGCTCCTGGGGGGGCTACGGGCAGCCGCTCAATCTTTAGCCTATGAAATTCCGCTGGCGCTGTCGGTGCTGGCGATCGCCATGATGTCTAATTCTCTCAGCACGATCGATATCGTGGATCAACAGTCCGGCTATGGGCTCCTGGGCTGGAACCTGTGGCGGCAACCCGTTGGCTTCATCGTCTTCTGGATTTCGGCCTTGGCAGAATGCGAGCGGGTGCCGTTCGACCTGCCCGAAGCAGAAGAAGAGTTAGTGGCAGGGTATCAGACGGAATATTCTGGGATGAAGTTTGCCCTGTTTTATTTGGGTTCCTACGTCAACCTGACCCTCTCGGCCTTGCTGTTTGCGGTCCTCTATCTGGGTGGTTGGGAATCCCCCCTGCCCATTAGTGGTCTGGCAGGAATTCTGGGGGTGAGCGAAACCACACCCTGGTTGCAGGTTATCACGGCGACGATCGGCATTTTGATGGTGATGGTGAAAGCCTATGCGCTCGTCTTCCTGGCTGTGTTAGTCCGGTGGACCGTTCCTCGGGTGCGAATTGACCAATTATTGGATTTAGGCTGGAAGTTTCTATTACCGGTTTCGCTGGTGAATTTATTGGTGACAGCGGGTCTAAAGCTGGCGTTTCCCGTAGCGTTTGGTGGCTAGTCGCCGTTCTTACCTGAGCTGTCTGGAAGGGTCATTTCCGTGACTATCAAGTCTTGAATTATCTCTAACCGATCCGGAGAACACCATGCTGAAGTTTCTTAAACAAGTTGGTGACTACACCAAGGAAGCTGTGCAAGCTGCCAAGTACATTGGTCAGGGCATGGCCGTCACGTTTGATCACATGCAGCGTCGCCCCGTGACCGTGCAATACCCCTATGAGAAGCTGATTCCTTCTGAACGATTTCGGGGACGCATTCACTTTGAGTTTGACAAGTGCATTGCCTGCGAAGTCTGTGTTCGGGTTTGCCCCATTAACTTGCCCGTCGTGGATTGGGAATTTAACAAAGCGATCAAGAAAAAGCAGCTTAAGCATTACAGCATTGATTTTGGAGTCTGCATTTTCTGTGGTAACTGCGTCGAATATTGCCCGACGAACTGTCTGTCGATGACGGAAGAGTATGAATTGGCTGCCTACGATCGCCATGAATTGAACTACGATAATGTGGCGTTGGGTCGTCTGCCCTACAAGGTCACGAATGATCCGATGGTGACTCCGTTGCGTCAGTTGCCCTATCTGCCGAAGGGTGTGATGGATCCCCATGAATTACCCGCCGGATCAGTTCGGGCTGGCAAGCGTCCTGAGGAGATTGCAGCGGAATTAACAAAATCGGCCGCAAAGGAGTAAGAACTGTGAATTTGGCTGAAGGTGTACAGATTGTTTCGTTTGCCATTTTGTCTTTCATGATGCTGGCAGCAGCGCTGGGTGTTGTGCTTTTGGATAACGTGGTCTACTCTGCCTTTTTGTTGGGCGGAACCTTTATCAGTGTTTCCGGACTTTACTTCTTGCTAAATGCGGATTTTGTGGCAGCAGCGCAGGTGCTGATCTACGTTGGTGCCATCAACGTCTTAATCTTGTTTGCCATCATGTTGGTCAATAAGGGGGAAGATTTTGCGCCCGTGAAGGGAACGGTGATTCGGCAAGCTGCAACGGCATTGGTTTGTGTGGGTCTGTTTGCCCTGTTAGGGACGATGATTATTTCCACTCCCTGGGCAATTTCCACGGCAGTGCCTGCTGGGGATACCAGTATTGTGAAGATTGGCTTGCATTTCTTTAGTGATTACCTGCTGCCGTTTGAACTGGTTTCGGTTCTATTGTTAATTGCACTGGTGGGGGCGATCGTTCTGGCAAGACGCGAACTGATTCCAGAGATTCTCTCTCCCAAGGGTGAGGATGAGGCACTCATGTTGCCAGAGCGTCCGCGTGAATTGGCTGCTTCGGTTCAGCGTGATTTGAAATAAGAGGGATTTCTATGCAACTTCAGTATTTTCTCCTGATTGCAGCCGCCTTGTTCTGCATTGGTGTGTATGGGTTAGTGACCAGCCGGAATGCAGTCCGGGTGTTGATGTCCATCGAATTAATGCTGAATGCGGTCAATTTAAATTTGATGGCATTTTCTAATTATCTGGATCCTGCTGATATCAAGGGTCAAGTCTTCACCACCTTTGTGATTGCGATCGCAGCGGGAGAAGCCGCTGTAGGTCTGGCAATCATTCTGGCCATTTACCGCAACCGGGATACGGTGGATATGGAGCAGTTTAATTTGCTCAAGTGGTAAGGCAAATTCCAAGATTTTGGATTTGTGATTTTGGATTTGTAATTTTGAGGTTGGGTGTAATTTGGTTACCCCAGCCTTATTTTTTGCTTTTTTGCATCAATAAGGGAAAAAAGTGACCTACGGGTCCCTGCCCTTTGCCGATCGCTAAGGCATGGTCTAAGGCTTGGGTTACATAGTCTTTGGCTGCTTGGGTTGCAGTGAGAGGATCTAAGCCGAGCGCTACGTTAGCGGCGATCGCGGCTGAAAGGGTACAGCCCGTGCCGTGGGTATGCGTTGTGTTCACGGTCTTTGTTTGCAATTGGATGAGCGTTGCCCCGTCAAACCAAACATCGATTCCCCGCAGTTCGCCCACCATCCCGCCGCCTTTGACTAAGACGGCCTTGGCTCCCAGTTGGTAAATTTTCTGGGCTGCGGTTTGCATAGAGGGCAGATCCACAACTTCTACACCGCTGAGGATCTGAGCTTCGTAGCGATTGGGGGTGGTAATGAGTGCCAGGGGAATTAAACGATGTTTCAGTAGGGCGATCGCTTCATCACTGATTAATTGTGCGCCTGCCCGAGAAACCATTACTGGATCCACAATTAGCTTAGGGATGGGTGAACCTTCCAGATGCTCGACCACTGCCGCAATAATGTCTGAATTGAGGAGCATTCCTGTTTTGGCGCTCTGGATGCCAATATCACTGGCGACGGCTTGGATTTGGGCGACCACGGCTTCCGGAGGAAGGGCATCCACACGAGTCACCCCCAGGGTATTCTGAGCGGTGACACAGGTGAGAGCACTGGCTCCATGGATGCGATGGAAGGCAAAGGTGCGCAAATCGGCTTGAATTCCTGCCCCTCCTCCACTGTCGGATCCAGCGATCGTGAGGGCGGTAACAATAGCGGGAGACTCAGTGGAGGGAGAATGTGCAGAAGTATCGGTCGGGAAGGAGGTTTGTAACGCGGAGGGTGGAGACGACATAGATAGTAACCCCATTGCCAAAACTTTCATCATCTTGGCACAGGTTGCCTCACCCAAAGGAATGAGATGCTTTGCTAGTTTTTTCCCAGTTTGGATTTTAAATTGTGATCGTCATCCACTCGGT
This sequence comes from Synechococcales cyanobacterium, assembly GCA_035285565.1. GTDB lineage: Bacteria > Cyanobacteriota > Cyanobacteriia > Leptolyngbyales > Leptolyngbyaceae > JAYKGX01. The sequence goes on along the minus strand of JAYKGX010000060.1, from coordinate 3,754 downwards.
TTCAATGAGATCTGGTTTAAATTGAAGTTGGCGCAGTTAGGGTTAGCTGCAAAGTAATTGTAAGATGCAAGCTTGTTATGAAAGGTGGAACTATTATGGGATCCGCAGGATTATCTTAAACTGCATAGTAGCTTGCTGAGCTGCGGTCGCTTAGCCTGCCAGTGGAAATTCTGGAGCCGTACTGACTTGATAAACTTCTTCCCCATAGAAATACAAAGCCACTTGGTGCGCACCCACAATTACCCGAGCCGCTTCAGTGACTTCATCCAAATCTAGCAGAAGTTCATCCACCATCCAGGGTTCTGTGCAGTGAATGATCAGACGATCGCGCTTCAGTTGCAGACGGCAGAGACCCAATGGACGCAGAAAAAGTTTCCGAAAACGCTTCAGACGATTCTGTAACAGCAGGTATTGATCTTCAGAGCTAAATTGAATCGACATATCAGTCCTCACATACTATGGATTTCCTCAGGTACTATTTCTGGCGGGTTCATTACGGACAAATCGGTTCTTCTAGTGGAAACTGACCATATTCAACTCTATATATTGAGTCAACAATACTGTAGAATCTCGGGAACTTCCAGGAAAGCTTGGGGACAGACAACGTAAAATTACTGAGAAGTTAGCTGAAAAGGGTGAGTATTTCTAACTACTAATGATCATGATCCCGCCTAGCTGTTACCTACAAGGTGTTGGGATCGCTTTTCCGAAAATGAACTAACAGATTTGACCAGTCTTGAAAGTAAAAAGTTCCAGAGGATAAGTGTGCATGAACCTTTACAGCCGCTATGTTTTTCCCCGCTTACTCGATCTGGCGATGTCTAGTGAAGCATTGGCAAAGCATCGGCGATCGCTCCTGGCAGATGTGCAAGGGCATGTCTTGGAAATTGGGTTTGGCACTGGATTGAACCTGCCCTACTATTCCAGCGCGGTTACTCACCTGACAACCGTTGATCCCAATCCAGGGGTCAATGTACTGGCGCAAAGGCGGGTTGCTGAGTCGGTCATTCCAGTGGAGTTCCACCTATTATGGAGTGAGGCATTACCCTTTGGGGGGGATACCTTTGATTGTGCTGTCAGTACTTGGACCCTTTGCAGTATTCCGCAGGTGGAACAGGCGTTGCAGGAACTTTATCGGGTCTTGAAACCAGGTGGCAAGTTTTTCTTCATCGAACATGGTCTAAGTCCGGATCCTCAACTGCAGATCTGGCAAAATCGGCTCACACCACTGCAAAAAATCATTGCCGATGGCTGTCATCTCAACCGCAACATGCGATCGTTAGTGACTTCTATTTTTTCTCAAGTGCAGCTCTCTGAATTTATAGAACCCAGTTTGCCAAAGATAGGTGGGTACTTCTACCAGGGCATCGCTGTGAAAGAGGCTTCACAACCCAGGCATTAAAAAACCTGTAGGCGATCCCGAGTGCCTACAGGTTTACTTGTTCTTGAGTTTATTGGAGAACTGAAGAGAGCGCTAAACAAGCAGCCTCAGTTCCAAACAAATGTCTCTACTTATGGGTTAAGTCATGAGCAGTAGCGGTATCCCCCGAGAAGACGGAAGATTCCTTAACAAAACCAGCATAGGCTTCCATACCATGTTCGCCAATGTCTAGTCCCTCAAACTCTTCTTCGGGGGTAACCCGGATGCCCATAGTCGCCTTCAGCGCATACCAGAAGATGGTGGACAGCAGAACCGTCATCCCACCCACACAAATCGTACCCAGGAACTGGTACCCAAGCTGCTCAAAACCACCGCCAAAGAACAGACCGGGTTTCGGGTAAGGCGCTGCCCCAAAAAGATCCGCTTTACTGAACAGACCTAAGGCTAAGGTTCCCCACACACCGTTGACGAGGTGAACCGAAACAGCGCCTACTGGGTCATCAATTCTGAGCTTATCGAAAAAGCCGACGGCAAAGACAACCGCTACGCCACCCACTGCACCAATGATGGCAGCAGAACCATAATCAACGTAGGCACAACTTGCAGTAACGGCAACCAGGCCCGCCAGAATACCGTTGATAATCATCGAGAGGTCAGGTTTCCCCAACACCGTCCAAGCCGTGATCATGGCTGCTACACCACCAAAAGCCCCTGCGGTATTCGTGGCAACTGCGATGTGACCAATCAGACCGGGAACACTGGTGCCCATGGTAGAGCCGGGGTTGAAACCAAACCAGCCTAACCAAAGAATTAAACAGCCTAGCGTGGCAATACTGATGTTGTGACCAGGCAATGCATTGGGGGTGCCATCGGCACGAAACTTACCAATCCGAGGTCCTAGGATAGCAGCACCCATCAGAGCGGCCCAACCGCCCACTGCGTGAACGACTGTGGAACCTGCGAAGTCATAGAAACCTTTAACAGCAAGCCAACCTCCGCCCCAGATCCAGTTCCCGGTGATGGGATAGGCAACCCCTACCAGGAGCAAACTGAAGATCAGGAAGTCCAAAAACTTGATGCGTTCAGCCACGGCTCCCGAAACGATCGTTGCAGCCGTTCCAGCAAAGGCTAATTGGAAGAAGAACTTCACCGACAGAGGCACCCCAGTCCAGCTAAGAGCTTTGTAGGCTCCACTGTAGTCGGCAATTGCTGGGCTATTGTCTGCACCACTCAGGAAAAAGATTCCTTCTGTGCCAAAGAAGCCGTTGCCATTCCCAAACATCAAGCCAAAGCCGAGCGCCCAGAAGGCGATCGAAGCCAGAGCAAAGACAATCAAGTTCTTGGTTAAGACGTTGACGGCATTCTTTTGACGGCAGAAGCCTGTTTCCAGCATACAGAAACCGGCATTCATAAAGATTACAAGCATCCCTGCGATCATCACCCACACGGTGTCGATCGCAACTTGCATGTTTTGATTGCTTTTGGCAACGCTTTCGAGGGTAGGTGGATCTCCTGCCATCGCTGCGGTGTTCCAGAGCAGGAAGATGATTAGCCCCAAGGCAATACAGCCTCTCCAACTAGGAGAAAGTTGCTTGAGCCAATTAATCGCAAGAAATTTCTCAACTGAACGGGTTAAACCCGACTTGCGCTCAATGCGAGACGCAGCACGTGGCTTATTGGACATCATGACCAGACATTCCTTGGTGAATCAGGCGAAAACATGCAAGGTGTAACCACTTAAGCCATCATTTTCTACTTGTCATCGTGCAGAGGAGATTGAGAACCCTCTAATAAGCGAATTAAGCGAGGGACGAAGGGCTATTGTGACTTGCTGTATAGCCATAACATCAATCTTTTAGACGCAATTCTGTAGTTAACGATACATGACAATCTGAATTTTTATTAAGATGTTGTTTCTGCATAGTCTCATTCAATTTGGAAATCATGTATTCATCTAGGTTTCGTACGATTTGGGGGTATCCGTGATTACCGATCACACCTCAAAAGATTTTTAGGATTCACGAAGAAAATTTGAGCAATTGTACGGAGATTGAATAAGTAATCTTACGGATCCAAGATTGTTGTCACATTTCAACATGACAATACTGAGAGAGACTGAGAGAGGATCGCTAGAGAATGACCATTTCTGCTTGACAGGCTCTATGGGTTATGATTCAATCGTACTATTCTGCTTCTTAGGCGATCGCGTCCTTCCTAGCTAAACCAGTTGCTGAATGGGTTAGGAAGTGGCGCGATTTTTGTGGGCGTAATTTAATCTTCCGGTTGCCCCGACTGCTCAAATGTCAGAGATCGCGTGTCAGAGATCGCGACAATGAAATTGCTTCGATAATTGTCCATCCGCCGTCTCAATTC